>NZ_JAGGMS010000001.1:5525166-5825833 GCF_017875555.1 Amycolatopsis magusensis
CCGAGCGGACGAGTTCCGACCTCGCGCTGGCCGAACTGCTGGTGGAGCAGGAGATCACCCACGCCACCATCCCGCCCGCCGCCCTGGCCGCGATGTCCCCGGGAACCTTCCCGCCGGGGGTGTCGCTGTACCTGGCCGGTGAGGCGTTCGCGCCGACGCTGCTGGAGAAGTGGGCGCAGGGCCGGTTCGTGGTCAACGGTTATGGCGCTACCGAAGCCACGATCTGCACCACGGTCAGCGAACCGCTGCGGGGTGCGGTGGTGCCCCCGCTCGGCACGCCGGTCGACGGCACCACGGCCTACGTGCTGGACGCTTCGCTGCGACCGGTCGGCCCGGGCGAGGTCGGCGAGTGCTACCTCGCCGGAACCGGCCTCGCCCGTGGTTACCTCAACCGGCCCTGGCTCACCGCCGAACGGTTCGTGGCCAACCCGTTCGGGGCGCCGGGGGAGCGGATGTACCGGACCGGTGACCTGGTGCGGGTGGCCGACGGCGGCGAATGGCTGTTCGCCGGCCGCGCCGACAACCAGGTCAAGATCCGCGGGTTCCGGGTCGAACTGGGTGAGATCGAGCTGGCGCTGGCTGCCTTCGAGCACGTCGATCGGGCGGCCGTGGTGCTCGGCCAGGACCGCGAAGGCGAGCCGCGGCTGGTCGCCCACGTGGTGGCCAACGACGCCGGCGCGCTCGACAGCGACCAGTTGCGCGAATTCCTCGGCGCGCGGCTGCCCGCGTACATGGTGCCCTCGCTTTACCTGCTGCACGAAGAATTCCCGCTGACCCCGCACGGCAAGATCGACCGTGACGCACTGCCCGAGCCGTCGTCCGGAACGCTGCTGCCCGGCCGTGGCGGCACGCACACCGAGCCCGCGACCGAGACCGAACGCCGGATCGCGGAGATCTGGTGTGACGTCCTCGAACTGGACGAGGCCCACCCGGAGGACGACTTCTTCGCCAAGGGCGGCGATTCCCTGCGTGCCCTGCGCGTCCTGCGTCAGGCGATGTCGGTGTTCGGCGTGCACATCTCGCCGGAGGTCCTGTTCGACGAGCCGAAACTCGCCGGGTTCGCGGCCGCCGTCGACGCGCTCGCCGGGCAGGCCCCGTCCACCATCGACCGGGTCCCGCGTGAGGGCCCGATCCCGCTGTCCCCGGTCCAGGAGCGCCTGTGGTTCCTCCAGGAGTTCGACCGGGAATCCTTCGAGTACAACGTCGCCGGTGGCCTGCGCTTCCACGGTGACCTCGACGAGGACCTGCTGCGGAGGGTGCTCGGCGAGCTGATCGCCGAACACGACTCGCTGCGGACCGCCTTCGCCTCCACCGGCGGTACCGGGCACCAGCTGGTGTCGCCGCCGCGGGAGGTGGACCTGCCGCTGATCGACCTTTCCGGCGTCGGCCAGGAGGCCTTCGAGCGCCAGGTGCGGCCCGAGCTGGTGCGCCCCTTCGACCTGCGGCGTGAACAGCCGAGCCGCTGGTGGCTCTACCGGTTCTCCGAGACCGAGCACGTGCTCGTGTTCTCGCTGCACCACATCATCACCGACGGCACTTCGATCCGGTTGATGGCGGAGGAACTGTGTGCCCGCTACGACGCCGGGACGCGGGGTGCCGAGGCGGACCTGCCGGCGCAGGCGGTGCAGTACCCGGACTTCGCGGTGTGGCAACGCGAGCAGTGGCGCGATCCGGCCGGGCACCTCGACTACTGGCGGGCCCAGCTGGCCGACCTGCCGATGGCCGAGGTGCCCGCCGACCACCCGCGCCCGCCGGTGCGCCGCGGAGCCGGGGCACGCCACCAGTTCGAGATCCCCGCCGAGCTGACCGACCGGCTGCGGCGGATCAGCTCGGGTGCCGACACCACGCTGTTCGCCACCCTGGTCGCCGCGGTGCAGGTGCTGCTGGCCCGCTACACCGGTGAGCGCGACATCGCCGTCGGCACGGTGACCGACGGCCGCAACCGGCCCGAACTGGAGCGGATGCTCGGTTTCTTCATCAACACACTGGTGCTGCGGTCCACAGTGGACGAGCAGCTGTCGTTCACCGCGTTCCTGCGTTCGGTCAAGGCCACCATCCGGGACGGGTTCGCCCACCAGGACTTGCCGTTCAACCGCATGGTCGACGCCGTGGGCGTGCCCCGCGACCCCAGCCGCACGCCGTTGTTCCAGGCCGTGGTCGCCCTGCAGGACAACTGGCTGCCCGGCCGCGAGACCGGCGGCCTGCGCGTCGAGCGGGCGAGCCTGCCGGACACCGTGGCGGTCACCGACCTGGTCTTCGACTTCGAGGAGTCCGGCGGCAGGCTCAACGGCGCGCTCGGCTACGACACGAGCCTGTTCGAGCCCGCCACCGTCGAACGGATGGCGGAAAACTTCCTGACGCTGCTGACCGCTGTGGCCACCGACGCCGACCGCCCGCTGTCCCGGCTGCCCTCGCTGGCCCCGGCACAGCAGCAGCGGACCACCCTGGCGTACAACGACTCCGCCGGTGAGCAGCCGCTGGACGTGCCGCTGCACGAGTTGTTCGCGCGGCACGCCCACGCGAATCCGGACGCCACCGCGGTGATCTACGACGACGCGCGCCTCACCTACGGCGAACTCGACGCGCGGGCGAACCGGCTGGCACACCACCTGATCGGCCTGGGCGTGCGACCGGGCGAGGTGGTCGCCATCTGCGCCGAGCGCGGGATCGACCTGCCGGTCGGCCTGCTGGGCATCCTCAAGACCGGGGCGGCCTACCTGACCGTCGATCCCGGCCAGCCCGCCGAGCGCACCCGGTTCATGATCGAGGAAGCCGGGGTCTCGGTCGCGCTGGCCGGGGACGACCACCTCGGCGAGTACCGCGAGCTGGTCGCCACCGCGGTCCCGCTGGGCGCGGACCACCCCGAGCTGCCCGCGCACGCTCCCGACATCACGGTCAGCGGCGACGACCTCGCCTGCGTGCTGTTCACCTCGGGCTCCACCGGACGGCCCAAGGGTGCCGTCTCACCGCATCGCGCCACCGTGCACGCGTTGTACGGCACCGGGTTCTTCGAGCTGGACGAGCACGAAGTGATCCTGCAGAGCATGGGCGTGTCCTGGGACGGGCTCTCGCTCGAACTGTGGTCGGCGCTGCTGCACGGGGCCTCGCTGGTGTTCTACCCCGGCCGCTCGATCGACGCCGACGTGCTGGTCTCCGAGGTCCGGCGGCACGGGGTCACCACGATGTGCCTGGCGGCCGGCCTGTTCAACCTGCTCGCGGAGAACCACCTCGACCTGTTCGGGGACGTCCGGCAGGTGCTCTTCGGCGGCGACGTCGCCTCGATGGCGCACATCCGCGCGGTCGCCCGCACCTACCCGGAACTGCGCCTGATCAACGGCTACGGGCCGGTGGAGACGATGGTCGTCGCCGCCTGCCACCGCGTGCGGCCGCACGACGTCGCGGACGACCGGCCGCTGGTGCCGATCGGCCCGCCGCTGCGCAACCGGCGGCTGTACGTGCTCGACGGCTCGCTGCGCCCGGTACCCGACGGCGTGTCCGGTGAGCTGTACATCGGCGGGCCCGGGGTGGCCTTCGGGTATGTGAACCGGCCGGCGTTGTCCGCCGAGCGGTTCGTCGCCGACCCGTTCGGCGCTCCCGGCGACCGCCTCTACCGCACCGGTGACCTGGCCAGGTGGGCCACCGAAGGGCTGCTGGAGTTCCTCGGCCGCGCCGACAACCAGGTCAAGGTCCGGGGTTTCCGGATCGAGCCCGGTGAGATCGAGATGGTGCTCGCCGCCGACGACCGCGTCGGCCAGGCGGCCGTGCTGGTGCGGGAGGACACACCGGGCGTCAAGCGGCTGACCGCCTACGTCGCGCCCGCCACCGGTCACGCGGTGGACGCACTCGACGTGGCGAGCCTGCGCGCGGTGGCGGCGGAACGCCTGCCGGAGTACATGGTGCCCGCCGACCTCGTGGTGCTGCCGGAGATCCCGTTGACCCGCAACGGGAAGCTCGACCGCGGCGCACTGCCCGCGCCGACCGGCCGGGCCGCGGGCGCGGGGGAGTACGTCGCACCGCGCACGCCGGTGGAGGAGACGCTCACGCGGATCTGGGGCGAGGTGCTCGGCACCGCGTCCTTCGGCGTCACGGACAACTTCTTCCAGCTCGGCGGTGACTCGATCCTGAGCCTGCAGGTGGTCTCGAAGGCCCGGCAGGCGGGGCTCGCGGTCAGTTCACAGCTGATCTTCGGGCACCAGACGGTGGCGGAACTCGCCGCGGCCGTGGTCCCGGCCGAGGTGGCCGAGATCGCGGAGGGGCCCGTCGCCGGTCCGGTGCCACTGCTGCCGATCCAGCGGTGGTTCCTGGACCGGCATCCCGAGCACCCCGAGCGGTTCAACCAGTGGGTGAGTGTGGAGCTGTCGCCGGACGCCGATCCGGCCGTGGTGCGCCGGGCGCTCGAACTGGCCGCCGGGCACCACGACGGGTTCAAGCTGCGCTTCGACCCGATGCAGCGCCTCGACCCCGAGGCCACCCCGCTCGACTGGGCCGAGCAGTCCGAAGTGGACCCGGCCGTGCGGTCGTTCGACCTCGAAGCCGGGCCGCTGCTGCGTGCCGTGCTCACCCGGCCCGCGAAGCTGACGCTCATCGCGCACCACCTGGTGATGGACGCGGTGTCGTGGCGGATCCTGCTCGAAGACCTCGGCACCGCCTACGAAGCCCTCACCGCAGGCCGGGAACCCCGGCTACCGGGCCGGACCACTTCGTTCAAGGCGTGGGCCGAGCTGGTCGCGGACGCGGCTCGAGACGGCCGGTTCGACGACGAACTCGACTTCTGGCGAGCCGTATCCGCCCCAGCGCCCCTGCCGCGTGACGGCGAAGCAGGACCTGCCGGTACCGCCAAGGCCGTCACCGTCCGGCTGGACGCCGAGAAGACCCGCGCGCTGGTGCAGCAGGTGCCGTCGGCTTACCGGGCGCAGCCCCACGAAGTCCTGCTCGGTGCGCTCGCCGCCGCGCTGGCGTCGTGGACCGGGAGCCCGGACCTGCTCATCGACGTCGAGGGGCACGGCCGCGAGGACGGCGCCGACATCGCCGCGGCGGGCACCGAGCTGTCCCGGACCACCGGCTGGTTCACCACGCTGTACCCGGTTCCGCTGACCGTCGCGCCGGGGATCGGCGAGGACGCGCTGCTCAAGTCGGTGAAGGAGCAGGTGCGCGCGGTCCCGCGGCGAGGGCTCGGCCACGGCGCGCTGCTGGCCAACGGCGACCTGCCCGAGGACCGGCCGAACCCCGAGATCAGCTTCAACTACCTGGGGCAGTGGGATTCCGCGGCCGACGGCGGATCGCTCTATGACGGCGGTTCGCTGGCCATGGGCCTCGACCGGCACCCCGGGCACCGCCGCGAGCACCTGCTCGACGTGGTCGGCTCGATCCGCGCCGGGGAACTGGAGCTCGAGTGGACCTACTCCCCGGAGGCGCACACCGAGCACACCGTCACCGCGCTGGCCGAATTCATGCTGGACGAACTCGGCGCGCTGATCGCGCACTGCGCCGGTGGGGCGCGCGGGTGCACACCGTCGGACTTCCCGCTGGCCGACCTGGACCAGGCCGCGGTCGACCGCATCGCCGGTGACGGGCGCGACGTGCAGGACATCTACCCGCTCACCGCGATGCAGCAGGGGATGCTGTTCCACAGCCTGGCCGAGCCGGAGGAGGACGTCTACCACGCGCAGGTCGAGTTCGCGCTGGACGGTGTGTCCGATGTGGACACCCTGGCGCGGGCCTGGCAGGAGGTGACCGACCGGCTCGACGTGCTGCGCACCTCGCTGGTCTGGCAGGAGGTCGAAACCCCGGTGCAGGTCGTGCGCCGCGGGGTGGTGCTGCCGGTCACCCGGTTCGACTGGTCGGCGCTGAGCCCCGACCGGCAGCGGGTGGAACTGCGGGCCTACCTCGCTCGCGACCGGGCCGCGAAGTTCACCCTGGCCGAGCCTTCGGTGGCCAGGGTCGCGATCGCCGCGCTGCCCGGCGACAGCGCCGCGGTGGTGTTCACCTTCCACCACGTGCTGCTTGACGGCTGGAGCGTGCAGCAGGTGCTGGCCGAGCTCTTCGCCGCCCACGCCCGGCTCGCCGGTGTGCCCGGTGCCGCCGATCCGGCCCGGCGCCGCCCGTTCTCGGACTACGTCGCCTGGCTGGAGCGTCAGGACGAAGCGGCGGCGGGGGAGTACTGGCGGGAGGAACTGGCCGGGCTGGGAGAACCACCCGCGCTGCCCTACGACCGCCCGCCGGTGCAGGCCCACCGCGCCCGCGGCACCGAGCAGGTCCGCCGCGCGCTGCCGGAAGGGCTCCGGCGCAGGCTGGCCGAGTTCACCAAGCGGGAACGGCTCACCCTCAACGCACTGGTGCAGGGTGCCTGGGCGCTGTTGCTGTCGCGGTACTCGGGACAGCGGGACGTGTGTTTCGGCTCGGTGGTGTCCGGCCGCGACGGCGATCTCGCCGGCGTCGAGGACATCTGCGGCATGGTCATCAACACCATCCCGGTGCGTGCCCGGATCGACGGGGCCGGCGGGGTGCTGGACTGGCTGCACGAGTTGCAGCGCAAGCAGGCGCGGTCGCGGCAGTTCAGCTACGTCTCGCGGCGCCAGCTCACCGGCTGGCTCGAAGACGGCGGATCCGACCTGTTCGACAGCGCGGTGGTGTTCGAGAACTACCCGGTCCGCTACGACGTGGCCGCGGCGCACGGGCTCGGCATCCGCGACCTGAACGCCGCCGACGCCAACAACTTCCCGCTCACCCTGGTCTTCTTCGCCGCGGCCGAGCCCTCGTTCATGCTGGCCTACGACGGCACGCTGTTCGACGCCGCCACCATGGAACGCCTCGGCGAGCACCTCACCACCCTGCTCGAGTCCATTGTGGAGGCGGGCAACCAGCCGCTGGCCCGGCTCGGCCTGCTCAGCGAGGCGGAACACGCGCAGCTGGCGCGGTGGAACGACACGACCTCGAACTACGCGGCGGGGCACACCCTGCACGCCCTGTTCGAGCAGCAGGCCGACCGCACGCCCGACAAGGTCGCGGTGATCGGCGGCGACGAGGAACTGACCTACCGGGAGCTGGACGAGCGCGCCAACCGGCTGGCCCACCACCTCATCGAGGCGGGGGTCCGGCCCGACAGCGTGGTCGCCATCCTGAGCCGGCGCGACCTCGGCATGGTGGTGAGCATGCTCGCCGCGCACAAGGCGGGCGGTGCGTACGCCATGATCGATCCCGAATACCCCGAGGACCGGATCGCACGGCTCGTCGGCGACCTGCGCCCCGCCGTGGTGGTGGCCGGGCAGGAGCTGGCCGCGAAGGTGCCGGACGTGGACGTGCCGGTGGTCCGCCCGGACAGCGACGCGGCGGCGATCGCCGCCCGGCCCGCGGCCCGGCCGGACGGCGGCGCGTCCCCGGACAGCCTCGCCTGCGTCATGTTCACCTCCGGGTCCACCGGGCGGCCGAAGGGCGTGTGCGCCCCGCACCGCGCCATGGTCCGCACGTTCACCGGCCAGGACTTCCTCGAGTTCGGCCCGGACGAGGTCTTCCTGCAGTACTCGCCGATGTCCTGGGACGCCGCGCAACTGGAGCTGTGGGGCGCCACGCTGCACGGCGGTACCTCGGTGGTGTGCCCCAGCCCGAAGCTCGACCTGCCGCTGCTGATCTCGCTGATCGAGCGGCACCGGGTCACCACGCTCTGGCTGTCGGCGAGCCTGTTCAACGCGGTGGTGGACAACCATCCCGGCGTGCTCGACCAGGTCAAGCAGGTGGCCACCGGCGGCGAGGCGGCGTCCACCCCGCACATCAGGGCGGCCCGCCGCCGCTACCCCGACCTGCGGCTGGTGCACGGCTGCGGCCCGGTGGAGAGCATGGTCTTCGCCACCACGCACCAGATCTCCACCGCCGACACCGGCCCGCTGATCCCGATCGGCGCGCCGATGCCCAACACCACCGGCTACGTGCTGGACGCGGACCTCAACCAGGTCCCCGTCGGCGTGGCCGGCGAGTGGTACATCGGCGGTGACGGCCTGGCACGCGGTTACCTCGGCTGGCCCACGCTGACCGCCGAGCGGTTCGTGGCCAGTCCGTTCGGGCCGCCGGGTTCGCGGCTCTACCGCACCGGTGACCTGGTGCGGTGGCGTGCGGACGGCACGATGGAAATGCTCGGCCGGGCCGACGACCAGGTGAAGATCCGCGGTCACCGGGTCGAACCCGGTGAGATCGAGAGCGCGCTGCTGGGGCACCCGGACGTGGCCGCCGCGGCGGTGACCCTGCGCGAGGACCAGCCGGGCGTGCGGCGGCTCATCGGCTACCTCGTGCCCGCCGGTGCCTGTGACGTGGCCGCGGTGCGGGACTTCCTGGCCGAGCGGCTGCCGGACTACCTGGTGCCCGCCGCGTTCGTGGTCCTCGACGCGCTGCCGCTGACCCCGACCGGCAAGGTCGACCGGGCCGCGCTGCCCGAACCCGCCGGGCGCCCGGAACTCGCCGCGGCCTACCTGGCCCCGGAAACCCCCACCGAGGAAGGCCTCGCCGGGCTGTGGAGCGAAGTGCTGGGCGTGGAGCGGGTGGGCGTGGAGGACGACTTCTTCGACATCGGCGGCGATTCGATCCTGACCATCCGGCTGCTGTCGGAGATCCGCGGCCTGTTCGGGGTGAAGCTCTCGCCGCGCGTGGTGTTCGACAAGCGGACCGTGCGGGCGCTGGCCGCCGCGGTGGAGGTCGCCGTGCTGGAGGACATCGAAAGCGCACTGGCGGCCGAGGGCGCCTGAGGACCGGGAGGGATGGACGTGGTGGAGACCAACCGGATCGGCTACGCCGGTGGCGCGGTCGACGTGCTGGTCGATACGGCGGGCTGGGACGCGAGCCGGCCGCAGCTGTGGCCGTCGGTGGGCATGTACCCGTGCTACGACGAGCTGCTCTACGACCTGATGACGCTGGACGAGGTGCGCAACACCGCGTACCGCACCGCGCTGGAGCGGACCGCGCCCGGCCGCTCGGCGCTCGACATCGGCACCGGGCGCGATCTGAACTGGGCCATCGAAGCGGTGGCGGGCGGCGCCACCGAGGTGATCGCCGTGGAGGGCATGCCGGAAACCTACGAAATGGCCAGGGAACGGCTCGCCGACCTCGAATGGGGTGACCGGATCAAGCTGTGCCAAGGACTGTCCACCGACCTGAACCTGGACCGCCGGGCCGAGCTGTGCGTCTCCGAGATCATCGGCGACATCGGCGGTGCCGAGGGCGCGGCCGTGGTGCTCGCCGACGCCCGGCGCCGCCTCACCACCCCGGACGCGGTGTTCGTGCCGGACAGCTGCGCCACCTTCGCCGGTGCGGTCTGCTTCGACGACATCTTCGGCGGTGACACGGGTTTCTTCGCCGAGTCGCTGGACCTGCTGAGCCAGGCGTTCACCATCCACAACGGACCGTTCGATGTACTGCTCGGGGTGGCCAACGCGGGACCCGACGCGCTGGTGACCGATCACGCGCGGCTGGAGCAGCTGGAGTTCAACGGGGACCTCGCGGTCACCGGGGACACCTCGGCGACGCTGACCGTGCGCCGACCAGGCCGGGTGGACGGGCTCCTGCTGTGGATCGAGCTGCGCTGCCTGCCCGGTGGTGAGCCGGTGAACTCGCTGACCATGCGCACCAACTGGATGCCGGTGTACCTCCCGCTGTTCGAGCGGCCCCGACAGGTGCGCCCGGGGGACCGGCTGGACCTCGGTTTCCGCTACGCACCGGCCGAGGACGGCGTGCACCCCGACTACTCGGTGACCGCGTGCCTGCACACCGCCGACGGTGAAGCGGGCGGCGAGCACCACGTCCGGCACCGACCGACCGATTTCCGCGCGCACCCGGTCTACGAGCGGCTGTTCCCCGCCCGCTGACCCACCGACCGCGTACCCCGAGGAGGAAACGTGGACACCTCAGCTCACGCCGATCGCATCGCCGCACTGCCGGCCCACCTGCGCGAACGGCTGCGCCAGCGGCTGGCAGGCCGGGCGCGGGCCGAGGAGGACGGCATCACCAGGCTCGGGGACGGCACCCCGGGCGGCCGCCGTGGTCCGCTGCCGCTGTCCTTCGCCCAGCAACGGCTGTGGTTCCTCGACGAGCTCGACGGCGGCGGGGTGGAGTACAACAGCGGCTTCGCGGTCCGGCTGACCGGGGAACTCGACCGGGCCGCGCTGACCGGCGCACTGCGTGAGCTGGTCGTCCGCCACGAGGCGCTGCGCACCACCTTCGACACCGTCGACGGCGAAGCGGTGCAGTACGTGCGGGAGCCGTACGACCCGTCGGTGCCACTGGTCGATCTGTCCGAAAGGGACGATCCGGAAGCCGGTGTCCGCGCGGAACTCGACCGGTTCAACCAGCCGTTCGACCTCCGCCAGGGGCCGCTGTTCCGCGCGCTGCTGGTGCGGTTGGCCGAGCAGGAACACCTGCTGGTGCTCGGCATGCACCACATCGTGATCGACGGCTGGTCGCTGGAGGTCCTGCTCCGCGAACTCGGGGCGCGGTACTCGGGTGCCTCGGACCTGCCCGAGGTGGCGGTCCAGTACGCGGACTACGCGGTGTGGCAACGGAACCGGATGTCCGGCCAGGCGCTCGACGAGCAACTGGCGTACTGGAAGCAGCGGCTGGCCGGGATCGTCCCGCTGGAGCTGGCGGCCGACCGGCCGCGGCCACCGCAGCGCGGCCAGGGGGGCGCGCTGCGCACGTTCTGGCTGCCGGACGAGCTGGCCGCCGGGTTGCGGGAGCTGAGCCGGGCGCACGACACGACGTTGTTCACCGTGCTGCTCGCCGCCTGCAAGGTGTTGTTCGCGCGGTACTCCGGGCAGGACGACATCGCCGTCGGCACGCCGACCGCGGCGCGCAACCGGCCGGAACTCGGCGGGACCGTCGGCTTCTTCACCAACACCGTGGTGGTGCGCACGGAACTGAACCGGCAGCAGTCCTTTTCGGACTTCCTCGGCGAGGTCAAGGCCACCGTGCTGGACGCGCTCGCACACGACGAGGTGCCGTTCGACCGGCTGGTGGAGGCGCTGCGGCTGCCCCGCGACCCGAGCCGCACCCCGGTGTTCCAGTCCATGGTCGCCTTCCGCGGGGCCAAGCAGGCCGCGCTGGAACTGCCCGGGCTGGCCGTGCGGGAGTTCCACCTGCCGCGGGAGTCGTCGACCTTCGACCTCAGCCTGGAGTTCCAGGACGGCCCCGACGGGGTGCTCGGCGCGCTGGAGTACAGCACCGACCTGTTCGACGCGGCCACCATGGAGCGGTTCACCGAGCACCTGGTGACGCTGCTGGGCGGGATCGTCGCCGATCCGGACGCCCAATTGGCGCAGCTGCCGTGGCTGACCGAGGCCGAGCGGCGGCGGCTGCTGGTGGAGTGGAACGACACCGCGGCCGGGTACGAGGTGCCCGGCGCCATCCACGAACTGTTCGAGCGCCAGGCCGCACGGACCCCGGATGCCGTCGCGGTGTCCTACCAGGACAGTGCGCTGACCTTCGCGCAACTGGACGAGCGGGCCAACCAGCTCGCGCACGAACTCGCCGCCCGCGGCGTGGGCCCCGGCGTGCTGGTCGCCCTGTGCGTCGAACGCGGGCTGGACACGGTGGTCGGCCTGCTCGGCGTGCTCAAGGCGGGTGGTGCCTACGTCCCGCTCGACCCCGGCCACCCCGCCGACCGGCTCTCGTTCATGCTGACCGATTCCGCCGCCCCGGTGCTGCTCACCCAGCGGCGCCTGCTCGACCGCCTGCCGGACACCGGCTGCCAGGTGCTCTGCCTGGACGAGGCGTGGCCCGGGCTCGACCGGCACCCGGTGACCCCGCCGGAAACCGCGGTGGGGCCGGACGACCTGGCCTACGTGGTCTACACCTCGGGCTCGTCCGGCACGCCGAAGGGCGTGATGATCGAGCACCGCAACCTCGCCTACATCGCCGATGCCTGGAACCGCCGCTACGACCTGGCCGGCCAGCAGTTGCGCTTCGTCTCGGTGACCACGCTGGCGGTCGACCTGTTCTTCTCGGACCTCCTGCGGTCGGCGTTCTTCGGCGGCACGATGATCATCGCCCCGGCCGAGGTCGTCACCGACCCGGCCCGGCTGCTCGACCTGATCGAAGAGCGGGACGGCACCGCGATCGAACTGGTGCCCAGCCTCGCCAACGCGCTGGTGACCGAACTGACCGACCGCGGCACCCGGCTGCCCCGGATGGGCCTGGTCTCGGTGGGTTCGGAGGGCTGGCGGGCCGAGGACTGCGCCCGGCTGCTCGACCGGGTCGGCCCGGGTTCGCTGGTGGTCAACGCCTACGGCTCCACCGAGATCACCGTCGACTCGACGATTCACCAGCTCGACTCCGCGGAGTCGGCGCGGCGCACGCCGATCGTGCCGATCGGGCGGCCGCTGGCCAACACCCGGGTGTACCTGGTCGACCGCGAACTCCGCCCGGTGGCGACCGGCATCCCCGGCGAGATCGTGGTCGGCGGCGACGGCGTCGGCCGGGGTTACTGGAACCGGCCCGACCTGACCGCGCAACGGTTCTTCGACGATCCCTTCGGCGGTGGCGGCCGTGTCTACCGCACCGGCGACCGCGGCCGCTACCTCCCGGACGGCACGCTGGAGTTCCTCGGCCGGGTCGACGACCAGGTCAAGATCCGCGGGTTCCGGATCGAGCCCGGCGAGGTGGAGGCCGTGCTCGCCGAGCACCCGATGCTGCGTCACGTCGCCGTGGTGGCCAGGGCGGACGACGACGGCAAACCGCGCCTGGTCGCCTACCTCGTACCCGGTGAGGCCGCTCCGACGACCGCTTCGCTGCGCTCGTTCGTCGAGCAGCGGCTCCCGGAGTACATGGTCCCCTCGGTGTTCGTCACCCTCGACGAACTGCCGCTGACGCCCAGCGGGAAGGTGGACCGGCGCGCACTGCCGAGCCCGGAAGCCCGCCCGGCCGTCGAATCCGGCTATGTCGCACCCCGCACGCCGGTCGAAGAGAAGCTGGCCGCGATCTGGGCCGAGGTGCTCAAGGTCGAGCGGGTCGGCGTCGACGACAACTTCTTCGAACTCGGCGGCGACTCGATCCTGAGCATCCAGCTGGTGTCGAAGGCCCGCCGGGCCGGGCTCCGCCTGGTGGCCAAGGACATCTTCACCCACCAGACGGTGGCCGCGCTGGCCGGCGTGGCCGGTACCGCGCCCGTGCGTCGCGCCCCGGCCCGAGCGGGGGAGACCGGGGCCGCGCCGCTGACCCCAGTGCAGCACTGGTTCCTCCAGACGCACACCGAACAACCGCACCACTACGCCATGTCGGCGTCGCTGGAACTCGCCGAGGACGCCGACGAACTCGCTGTCCGGGCGGCGGTGCTCGCCGTGGTCACGCGGCACGAAGCCCTGCGGACCCGGTTCCGCGAGGCCGGGGGCCAGTGGCGTCAGGACATCGCGCCACTGGACGAGACCGCCGTGTTCCGCCGCGTCAATCTGTCCGAAGTAGACGGTGAGGACGAGCGCTCGGCGATGAGCGACGCCGCGCTGGCCGCCCAGTCCGGAATGGACCTGGAGCGGGGCGTGCTCACCCGCGCGGTGCTGTTCCACCGCGGCCGCCGCCCCTCGGTGCTGTTCCTGGCGATCCACCACCTGGTCGTGGACGGGGTGTCGTGGCGGATCATCCTGGACGACCTTTCGCGTGCCTACGAACAGGTTCGCGCGGGGGAGGAGATCGACCTCGGCAGCCGGTCGACCTCGTTCACCGAATGGGCGGGCAAGCTCGCCGCGCACGTGCGCGGTGGTGCGCTCGACGGTGAGCTCGGTTACTGGTCGGCGATCCGGGACGAGCCGGTCGGCGAACTGCCGGTGGACACCGAAGGCGCCAACACCGCGGGCTCGGCGGCCAGGGTGACCGTCCGGCTCGACCCGGCCACCACCGAGGCCCTGCTGCACCGGGTGCCCGGGGTCTACCGCACCCAGGTCAACGACGTGCTGGTCGGTGCGATGGGCGCGGTGCTGGCCGACTGGACCGGGCGCGACCGCGTGCTGCTCGGGATGGAGGGCCACGGCCGCGAGGAGATCGTCGACGACGTGGACCTCTCGCGCACGGTCGGCTGGTTCACCACGCACTTCCCGGTCGCGCTGACCGTGCCGGACTCACGGCGGACCGAGGACTGGGGTGGGGTCCTCAAGGCGGTCAAGGAGCAGTTGCGCGCGATCCCCGGCCGCGGGCTCGGGTACGACGCGCTGCGTTACCTGAGCGCGGCGGGCGCCGTCCTGCGTGAGGACCCGTTGCCGCAGATCAGCTTCAACTACCACGGGCAGTGGGACGGCGGCGAGGACGGAACCGGGCTCTACCGCACGGCCGGGTTCGGCGACCTCGGCCAGGACATGGGCCCGGACGAGGCGCGGCCGTACCTGATCGACGTCGTCGGCATCACCACCGCCGGGCAGCTCGAGATCAGCTGGTTCTACTCGGAGAACCTCTTCGCCGAGACCACCATCCGGTCGTTGGCCGAGAAGCTGCTGGACCACCTCCGCGGGATCGCCGAGCACTGCGCCGGACCCGGCGCGGGCGGGCGGACCCCGTCGGACTTCCCGCTCGCCGGGCTCGACCAGCACGCGCTGGACGAGGTGTTCGGCGCCTTCGGCGGCGGTCGTGACCTCGAAGACCTGTACCCGCTCACCCCGATGCAGCACGGGATGCTCTTCCACAGCATGGTCGACGCGGGTGCCGACACCTACTTCGACCAGATGACCCTGCTCCTGGAGGGCGTGTCCGAGCCGGAATCGCTCGCACTGGCCTGGCAGCGGGTGGTGGACCGCACGCCGATCCTGCGCACGTCCGTGCACTGGCAGGGGCTGGACCAGCCGCTGCAGGCGGTGCACCGCGCGGTCGAGGTGCCGGTGACCCAGCACGACTGGCGCCACTGCTCGGAACCGGTGCGCCAGCGCGAACTGCGGCGCCTGCTCGACGAGGACGCCGCCAAGGGGGTGGACCTCGCGGCCCCGCCGCTGCTGCGTGTCCACATCGTGCGGACCGACGACCGCAGCGTGTGGCTCGTCCGCAGCACGCACCACATCCTGCTGGACGGCTGGAGCAACGCGCAGCTCCTCACCGACGTGTTCGAGGAGTACGCCGCGATCCGGGACGGCCGGGAGCGCCCGGCACCGGCCCGCCGCCCGTTCCGCGCCTACCTGGACTGGCTGGCGGCGCAGGACCCGGCCGAGGCCGAACGGCACTGGCGGGGTGTGCTCGGCGGTTTCGACTCGCCGACCCCGCTGCCCTACGACCGGCCGCCGCTGGCCGCGCACACCAGCCGGTCCACCGACAACGTCCGCCTCGACCTCACGCCGGCGCGGACCGAGCGGCTGAACGAGTTCGCCCGGCGCCACCGGCTCACCGTCAACGCGGTGGTGCAGGGCGCGTGGGCGCTGCTGCTGTCGCGGTACGGCGGCGGGGACGACGTGGTCTTCGGCGCCACGGTGTCCGGACGGCCCGCCGACCTGCCCGGTGCCGAGGAGATCGACGGCATCTTCATCAACACGATCCCGGTGCGGGTGCGGATGGACGGCGCCGACGAACTGGTGCCGTGGTTGCGCCGGTTGCAGCAGGCGCAGGCCGAGGCTCGGCAGTTCGAGCACGTCTCGCTGGTGCAGCTCGGGAACTGGAGCGAACTGGACGCGGCGGCGAACCTGTTCGACAGCATCGTGGCGTTCGAGAACTTCCCCTTCGACGGCAGCGAAACCGGGCACGGCCTCCAGGTCTGGAACATCACCGCGCTCGACGACACCACGTTCCCGCTGACCCTGCGGGCCTACCCGCTGCGGCGACTCGGGCTGGAACTGGCTTACGACCGCGATCTGTTCGACGCCGAGACCGTGCGCCGGCTGTCGGCGCACCTGGGTGACCTGCTGGCCGCGATGGCCGACCAGCCGGACCGTCCACTCCGGACCCTGCCGGCGCTGGTCGAGGCGGATCGGTCCCGGCTGGCCGCGTGGAACGAGACCACGGTTCCGGTGGACACGAGCCGGTGTGTGCACGAGTTGGTGGCCGCGCAGGTGGCCGCGACGCCGGACGCGATCGCGGTGACGTGCGACGGGGAAAGCCTGACCTACGCCGAGTTGGACGCGCGGGCGAATCGGCTGGCGCGGCACCTGGTCGCCCACGGGGTCGGTCCAGGCGTGCTCGCCGGAGTCGGCTTGGCGCGCGATCTTCACCTGCCGGTGGCTTTGCTGGGGGTGTTGAAGGCCGGTGGCGGCTACCTGCCGCTGGACCCGGACTACCCGGAGGACCGGCTGGCGTTCATGGTGGCCGATTCGGGTGCCCGGGTGGTGATCACCACCGCGGACCTGGCGGACGGCCTGCCTGCCGGTGAGGCGGAGGTCATCTGCCTGGATCGGGATGCCGAGCAGATCGCCGCACGTTCGGCCGCCGCACCGGAAACCGGTGTCACAGCAGAGGATCTGGCGTACGTGATCTACACGTCGGGGTCGACGGGGAAGCCGAAGGGGGTGCAGGTCGAGCACCGCAACGTCACCAACCTGTTGCTGGCGACCGCGCCCCGGTTCAAGTTCGGTGTCGAGGACGTGTGGACGATGTTCCACTCGTACGCCTTCGACTTCTCCGTGTGGGAGCTTTGGGGCGGTTTGAGCACGGGCGGCCGGGTGGTCGTGGTGCCGAAGCCGGTGACGCGGGCGCCGGAGGAGTTCTGGCGGCTGCTGCACGACGAGGGCGTGACCGTGCTGAACCAGACCCCCGCGAGCTTCCGGGCGCTGGTGCGGTCGGCCGGAGACGCCCCGTCCCGGCTGCGGACGGTGATCTTCGGTGGTGAAGCGCTGGAGCCCGGGCACGTGCGTGAGTGGTTCGAACGCTTCGGCGACTCCCCGGCACGCCTGGTGAACATGTACGGCATCACCGAGACGACCGTGCACGTCACCTTCGAAGAGCTGGACTGGCCGGAAATCGAGGCGGCGGGCCGGATCCGGATCGGCCGCCCGCTGCCGAACTACCGGATCGACCTGCGTGACGAACACGGGGCGCCGGTGCCGGTCGGGGTGGCCGGTGAGATCCACGTCGGCGGCGCCGGGGTCGCGCGGGGCTACCTGCACCGCCCGGAACTAACCGCCGAGCGGTTCGTGGACGGGTGGTACCGCACCGGCGACTTGGCCCGGTACCTGCCCGACGGCCGCCTGGAGTACCTGGGCCGGTGCGACGACCAGGTCAAGATCCGCGGCTTCCGCATCGAACTCGGCGAGGTCGAAGCCGTGCTGTCGCGGCACGAGCAGGTGGCCGGGGTGGCGGTCGTGGCGCAGCAGGAGGCCGAGACGGCCCGGCTGGTCGCCTACGTCGTCCCCGCCGGTGCGCAGCCCGAGGTCGCCGAGCTGCGGGCGTTCGCGGCGCGGGAACTGCCCGACCACATGGTGCCTTCGGTCTTCGTGCCGCTGGACCGGCTGCCGCTGACCCCCAGCGGCAAGGTCGACCGGCGCGCGCTGCGGACCAGGCCGCTGGACGGGGCACTCGAAGGCGGAAAGTACGTCGAGCCGCGCGACGAGACCGAGCGGGCGCTGGCCGGGATCTGGGCCGACGTGCTCGGGGTCGAGCGCGTCGGCGCGCTGGACAACTTCTTCGAACTCGGCGGCGATTCGATGCTCAGCATCCAGGTGGTCTCCAGGATGCGTTCGGTGCTCGGCGCGGAACTCACCCCGCGAGCGCTGTTCACCACACCGACGCTCGAAGGGCTCGCCCGTGCCATCCCGGCCGGCGGAACCGGCAGCGGCCTCATCCCGCGTGCCTCGCGGGACGGTGATCTGCCGCTGTCGCACGCGCAGCAGCGCATGTGGTTCCTGAACGAGTTCTCGCCGGGCAGCGCCGAATACAACAGCTGCACCGGACTGCGGCTCACCGGCCCGCTCGATCTCGACGTGCTGGGTGAGGCTCTGAACGCCTTGGCACAGCGGCACGAGTCGCTGCGGACCACGTTCGATTCGGTCGACGGGCACGGCGTCCAGCGGGTGCACGCCGAGATCGTGGTGCCGCTCGCTTTGACCGACCTGTCCGAATACGGGATCGGAGTGACGGACGACCGCGTACGGCAGGCCCTCGCGGACGAGGTCGGCACCCCGTTCGACCTGCGCACCGGGCCGTTGTTCCGCGCCCGGCTGGTCCGCCTGTCCGACCAGGAGCACCTGCTGGTGCTGAGCCTGCACCACATCGTCACCGACGGCTGGTCGATGAGCGTGCTGACCGGCGAACTCGCGAAGCTCTACACCGCCGGGGTGCGCGGGGTGCCCGCGGAACTCGAGCCGTTGCCCATCCAGTACGCCGACTTCGCGGTGTGGCAACGGGAACGCGGGACGAGCCAGGAACAGCTGGACTACTGGAAGGCCAAGCTCGCCGGACTGGAACCGCTGGAGTTGCCGACCGACCGGCCCCGGCCGCCGGTCAAGACGGCCCACGGCGCGGTGCACCGGTTCGACGTGCCCGCTTCGTTGCTCACCCGGCTGAAGAAGGTCGCGAACGCCGGTGACAGCACGCTGTTCATGATGCTGGTGGCCGCGACCCAGCTGCTTTTCGCCCGGTACAGCGGGCAGCGCGAGGTCGCCGTCGGCACGGTGGTGTCCGGCCGTGACCGGGTGGAGCTGGAGCGGATCGCCGGGTTCTTCGTCAACACGCTGGTCCTGCGCTCCACTGTGGACACCTCGCTGACCTTCGAGGAGTTCCTGCGCCAGGTGCGGCAGACCGCGATCGAGGCGTTCGAGCACACCGACGTCGGCTTCGAACAGCTGGTCGACCTGCTCGCCCCGGTGCGTGACCCCAGCCGCAATCCGCTGGTGCAGGCACTGGTGGTGCTGCAGCAGACGCCGGGCGGGCGGATCGAGTCCGGGGAACTGGTGATCGACGAGTACGAACTCCCCGCCGCGCTGGCGATCTTCGACCTGTCGGTGGAGTTCACCGAACGGGACGGCGAGCTGCTCGGCCTGGTCGAGTACAACACCGACCTGTTCGACGCGGCCACCATCGACCGGATGTCCGGCCACCTGATCCGGTTGCTCGACGGCATCGCGGGGCAGCCGGGCACCACGCTCGCCGGACTGCCGATGCTCACCGCCGGGGAACGCCACGAGCAGACGGTCACCTGGAACGAGACGGCCGTTCCGGTGGACACGAGCCGGTGTGTGCACGAGCTGGTGGCCGCGCAGGCGGTGGCGACCCCGGACGCGGTCGCGGTGACCTTCGACGGCGAAAGCCTGACGTACGCGGAGTTGGACGCGCGGGCGAACCGGCTGGCGCACCACCTGGTGGCCGAGGGTGTCGGCCCGGGTGTGCTGGTCGGCGTGAGCCTGGAGCGCGACCTCGGCTTGCCGGTGGCGTTGCTGGGTGTGCTGAAGGCCGGTGGCGGCTACCTGCCGCTCGACCCCGACTACCCGGAGGACCGGCTGGCGTTCATGGTGGCCGATTCCGGCGCACGTGTGGTGCTCACGACCGCCGGTCTGGCCGCGGACGCCGAGCGCATCGCCGCATACCCCGCCACCGCACCGGAAACCGGTGTCACGCCTGAGGATCTGGCGTACGTGATCTACACCTCGGGGTCGACCGGGAAGCCGAAGGGGGTCCAGGTCGAGCACCGCAACGTCACCAACCTGCTGCGGACCACCGCGCCCCGGTTCGAGTTCGGTACCGAGGACGTGTGGACGATGTTCCACTCGTATGCCTTCGACTTCTCGGTCTGGGAGCTTTGGGGCGGCCTGAGCACCGGTGGCCGCGTGGTCGTGGTGCCGAAGTCGGTGGCCCGGGCGCCGGAGGAATTCTGGCGGCTGCTCACCGAAGAAGGCGTGACCGTGCTGAACCAGACTCCCGCGAGCTTCCGCGGCCTGGTGCGCTCGGCGGACTCCGCGCCCTCCCGGCTGCGGGTGGTCGTCTTCGGTGGTGAGGCGCTGGAGCCGGGTCACGTGCGTGAGTGGTTCGAGCGTTTCGGCGATTCCCCGGCACGGCTGGTGAACATGTACGGCATCACCGAGACCACCGTGCACGTCACCTTCGAGGAACTGGACTGGCCCGAGATCGAGGCGGCCGGCCGCATCCGGATCGGCCGCCCGCTACCGAACTACCGGATGTACCTGTTCGACGAGGACGGTGGCCCGGTCCCGGTCGGGGTCGCCGGTGAGGTGTATGTCGGCGGCGCCGGGGTCGCGCGGGGTTACCTGAACCGCGCCGAGCTGACCGCCGAACGGTTCGTGGAGGTGGCGGGGGAGCGGTTGTACCGCACCGGTGACCTGGCCCGGTACCTGCCCGACGGCCGGCTGGAGTACCTGGGCCGGTGCGACGACCAGGTCAAGATCCGCGGCTTCCGCATCGAACTCGGCGAGGTCGAAACCGCGCTGGCCCGGCATCCCCAGGTCGCCGGGATCGCGGTGACCGTCCAGCGGGACGGGGAAACCGCCCGGCTCGTGGCACACGTAGTCCCCGCCGACGCGGAGCCCGAAGTAGCTGAACTGCGGGCGTTCGCGGCCCGGGAGCTGCCCGACTACATGGTGCCCTCGGCGTTCCTGCTGCTCGACCACCTCCCGCTGACCCCCAGCGGCAAGGTCGACCGGCGCGCGCTGCAGGACACGCCGCTGGACGGCGCGCTGGCGGGCAAGGAACACGTCGAACCCCGCGACGACACCGAGCGGACCATCGCCGGGATTTGGGCGGGCGTGCTCGGGATCGAGCGCGTCGGCGCGTTCGACAACTTCTTCGAACTCGGCGGCGACTCGATGCTCAGCATCCAGGTGCTCACCCAGGTGCGCCGGACCGGCCTGGAAATGTCCACAAAGGACATGTTCACCCACCAGACGGTGGCCGAACTGGCGGCGAAGGTGACCGAGGCCTCGGCGGTGGCCGAAGCGGAACCGGTCACCGGGGAAGGCCCGCTCACCCCGATCCAGCACTGGTTCCTGCGGCGGCACCCGGTCGAGCCCGACCGGTTCGACCTGTCGTTGTTCGTGGAACTCGCCGAGGACGTCCGGGCCGAGCTCGTCCAGGGCGTGGTGGAGGCGCTGACCGAGCACCACGACGCGCTGCGCACCCGGTTCGTCCGCACCGGCGACGGCTGGCGGCAGCGGGTGCTGCCGGTGGCCGAGGCGCGCCCGGTGTTCGACCTGGTCGACCTGTCCTCTGTGGACACTGAGAAGCGGGACCGGGTGATCGGCGAGCAGGTGAACGCCGCCCGTGACGGGTTGAACCTGACCGGCGGGCCGGTGGTGCGCGCGGTCCTGTTCACCGGCGGCGAGGTCCCGCCCACGCTGTTCCTCGGCGTGCACCACGCGGTGGTCGACGCGGTGTCGTGGCGCATCCTGCTCGACGACTTCGACGTCGCCTACCGGCAGCTGCTGGCGGGCGAGCGGCCCGCGCTCGGTGCCAAGACCACCTCCTACCTGGACTGGGCCAACCGGCTCGCCGAGCACGTGGCCGCCGGCGAACTGGACCACGAGCTCGCGCACTGGTCCGGAGTGGACGCCACGGTGGCCGCGACCGCGGTGCCGATCGACCACGGCGGCCTGAACACGGTCGGGTCCGCCGCGACGGTGTCCACCCGGCTGACCGCGTCCGAGACCGAAGTGCTGCTGCGCAAGGTCCCCGGCCGGTTCCGCACCCGCATCGACGACATCCTCTTCGGCGCGGTTGCCCACGGCCTGGCCCGGTGGACCGGCCACCGCACGGTCGCCATCGACGCGGAGGGCCACGGCCGCGAGGAACTGATCGACGGGGCCGACCTGTCCAGGACCGTCGGCTGGTTCACCGCGATCTACCCGGTCGCCCTGTCGGTCGAGGAGGCCGAGGACGAGCCGGACTGGCCCGCGCTGGCCAGGTCGATCCGGAAGCAGCTGCGTGCGGTGCCCGGTCGCGGGGTCGGCTACGGCGCGCTGAAGTACCTCTCGGCGGGCGGTGGCCTCGCCGACGGCCCGGGGGCGCAGGTCGCGCTCAACTACCTCGGCCAGTGGGACACCGCCATGACGCCCGGCGGCGTCGTCCGGCGCCAGGTGTCCGAGATCGGCACCGACGAGCCCGGCGAGGAGATCCGGACCCACCTCCTGGAGGTGCTGGGCGGCGTGCAGGGCGGCGAACTGGAACTGGGCTGGACCTACTCGCGCAACGTGCACGACGACGCCACCGTGCGGCGCGTCGCCGGCTCGGTCATCGAAGCCCTGCGCGCGCTCGTGCGGCAGGTGGAAGCACTCGAGAACGGAGCAGACAAGTGAGCAGAATCGTCCTGGAGGCCGAAGAACGCGCCCAAGTCGCCGCACTCGCCGACGAGGTGCTCAGCGGGGTCGAGGTGTGGGACCCCCTGCAACTGGTCGACGACGTGACCGGCCTCGCCGAGCGCCTGCCGTTGCGGCTGCGTGAGTTCCTGGTGCACTCGCGGATCAGCGAATCGGACATCACGGTGATCTCCGGGTTGCCGGTGGACGAGGAACTGGTGCCCACGCCGATCGGCTGGGACCTGGCCGCCAAGACCGGCGCCGGGCAGCGCGAGGAACTCGTGCTGCTGCTGTGCGGCGCGGTGCTCGGCGACCCGTTCGGCTGGGCCACCCAGCAGGACGGCCGCGTGGTGCACGACGTGTGCCCGGCGCCGGGCATGGAGAAATCGCTGACCAGCGCGAGCAGCGAGGTCGCGTTGTCGCTGCACACCGAGGACGTGCACCACCCGTGCCGCGGCGACTACGTGTCCCTGTTCTGCCTGCGCAACCCGGACGCGGTGGGCACCACCTTCGTCCGGATCGGGGCGCTGGACCTGCCGCCGGACACCCGCCGGACGCTGGCCGAACAACGCTTCCGCTTCTACCCGGACGACTCCCACGTCGGCGCGGTGCTCAACGCCCTCGACGGGAACGAGCCGGCGGATGCCAGGGTGACCGACCGCGAGTACGACCCCGGCTCGGCCATCTTCGGCCCGGCCGAACGCCCGTACCTGCGCTTCGACGTGGACTTCATGTCCGGCGCCGACGACGACGCCGAGCACGCCATCCGCACCGCGGTGGACTGCTTCGCCAGGTCCGTGGAGCGGGTCGTGCTGGCCCCGGGGGACGCGGTGTTCGTGGACAACTACCGCGTCGTGCACGGCCGGGAACCGTTCGTGCCCCGCTACGACGGCAAGGACCGGTGGCTCAAGCGGCTCAACCTGATCCGCGACATCCGCCGCCTCTACGCGATCAGCGACACGCGTTCGCGCATCATCGCCTGACGAGGAGCCAGACATGGGAATCCGAGGTCCGGGCCGGTGAGCGGCAGGTCCGCCACCGCCGTCCCGCTTTCGCGCAACCGCGACTTCCAGCTGCTGTGGCTGGCGCAGACCGGGTCCGAGCTGAGCCAGCACGTGTTCCTGATCGCCTACCCGCTGCTCGCGGTGGCGCTGACCGACCTGCCGATCGCCGCCGGGCTGCTGGGCTTCCTGGCGACCGGGGTGCAACTGGCCTTCGGGCTCCCCGCCGGGCTGCTGGCCGACCGCTACGACCGCAGGCTGATCCTGGTGCTGGCCAGCGCGGTACGGGCGCTCGCGCACGGCAGCCTGGCGGTGGCCCTCTGGCTGGACGCCGGGTCCTACCTGCACCTGCTGGTGGTCGCCATCGTCGAAGGGCTGGCGCTGGCGGCGATCTTCCCGGCGGAGGAGGCCGCCCTGCCCCAGGTGGTCACCACCGGCCAGCTGCCGGACGCGATCGCGCTGAACACCGCGCGGTCGTCGGTGGGGCAGATGGGCGGCAACAGCCTCGGCGGCGTGCTCTACGGGCTCACCAGGGCACTGCCGTTCGCGGCGAACGCGGTGCTCCAGCTGCTGACCACGCTGGCGCTGCTGTTCGTGCGCATCCCGCGCCACCACGGCCGGGACACATCCTCCGTGGACAGTGCGCGGCGGTTCTGGCCGGAGCTGACCGGCGGCCTGCGCTGGCTGCTGCGGCATCCGACGCTGCGGGTGATCACCGCCTGCGGGGTGCTGGTGAACCTCGGCTTCGGCGCCTTCCTCACCGCGTTCATCCTGATCGCCAACGCCGCGGGGGTGCCGTCCGGGCAGGTCGGCGTGGTGGTGGCGATGCTCGGCGGTGGCGCGCTGGTCGGCGCGCTGCTGGCCGGGCGCCTGCAACGGGTCCTGCGGCCCTACGTCTCGATCAGCGCCGTGCTGTGGGGTGCCGCGCTGCTGACCCCGCTGCTCGCGCTGACTTCGAACATGGTGGTGGCCGGGGTGGTGTTCGCGCTGGTCGGCGCGCTGGTGCCGCTGGCGAACACGACGATCATCACCTACCAGCTCGTGCTGACCCCGGACGGCCTGCGCGGCCGGGTCTCCGCGGCGGTGGGGGTGTTCGACAACGTGGCGGCCGCGCTCGGCCCGCTGGTGGGCTCGGTGCTGGTGCAGTTCACCCCCGGGCGGACGGCGTTGTTCGGCTGCGCGGCCCTGCTGCTGGTGCCCGCCGTGCTCGCGGCGCTGAACCGGACGCTGCGGCGGTTCTCCGGCCATACCGAGGAAGACGACGGGAAAGGCGAGGTGACGGTGTGAACAGCGTGGCCGAACTCGGCTCGATCGACCTGACCGATCCCCACACCTACGTCCGGCACGACCTGTCCGGGCTGTGGCGCCACCTCCGCGACGAACAGCCGGTGCACCGGCACCCGGAGACCGCGCGCGGGCCGGGCTTCTGGGTGGTGAGCCGGTACGCCGACGTGCAGGCCGCGGCCCGCGACGTCAAGCGCTACACCTCCGAACGCGGCAACTCCCTCGACACGCTGCTGCTCGGCACCGACCCGTCCGGCGGCAAGATGCTGACCACCTCCGATCCGCCGTGGCACACGCACCTGCGCAAGCTGCTGCTGCGCTCGTTCTCGCCACGGGCGCTGGGGATCATCGCCGACCGCGTGCGGGCCAGCACCGACCGGCTGATCGCCGAGGCGGTGCGGGCGGGGGACTGCGACGTCGCCGCCGACGTGGCCGCGCACGTGCCGCTCGCCACCATCTGCGACCTGCTGGACATCCCCGACGCCGACCGCGCGGAACTGCTGCGGCTGACCAAGTCCGCGGTCAGCTCGGACGACCCGGACGCCACCGCCACCGACGGCTGGATGGCCAAGAACGACATCCTGTTCTACTTCGCCGAACTGGCCGAGGAGCGCAAGGACACCCCGCACGCCGACATCGTCAGCCTGCTGGCCACCAGCGAGGTCGACGGCCGGTACCTGAGCCAGAGCGAGGTGGTGCTCAACTGCTACAACCTGATCCTCGGCGGGGACGAGACCACCCGGCTGGCCATGGCCGGCGGGATCGACGCGCTGATCGACTTCCCGGAGCAGTGGCAAGCCCTGCGTGACGGCGAGGCCGACCTCGACACCGCGGTCGAAGAGGTGTTGCGCTGGACCACCCCGGCCCAGTACTACGGCCGGGTCGCCAAGCAGGACCTCGAAATCGCCGGGCAGCCGATCGCCGAGGGCGACATCGTCACGCTGTGGGCCGGTTCGGCGAACCGGGACGAGCGCGCGTTCGACCGGCCCGGCGAGTTCGACCTGGGCCGGACGCCCAACAACCACCTGACCTTCGGCTACGGCCCGCACTTCTGCATCGGCGCCTACCTGGCCAGGGTCGAACTGCACGCCCTGCTCGACGGGTTCCGGCGGCTGGTGGGCGGGATCGAGCGCCGGGGCACCCCGGAACGGATCTACTCGACGCTGTTCACCGGGTTCAGCCGGTTGCCGGTGCGGCTGCGGGGTCCGGGGGAAAGCGGTGTCAGTGCGGGAGCCGGTGCAGCTTCGACTTGAGTTCGTTGACCTGGTCGTCGGCGCCGAAGTCCTGCCACAGGCGCAGCGCCACGTTCAGGTGCACGCGCGCGGTGTCGGCGTTGTGCTGGGTGGCGGCCAGTTCGCCGAGCAGCTGCCAGCTGGCCGCTTCGGCCATCCGGTCGCCGCTGCGCGCGTACATCCGGGCCGCGCTCTCCAGCGCCAGCGAGGTCTGCGCGCGCTCACCCCGCTCGGCGTACAGGCGGCCCAGCTTCACCAGGGTGTACGCGCGGCACCGTTCGTCGTTCAGTTCCTCGAAGATGTCCAGTGCGCGGCGCAGGCTGCGCAGCGCGTGGGCGGTCGCCCCGGATTCCCGGTGCAGCTGGCTCATTTCGCGCAGCACGACAGCTTCCCGGTGCACGTCACCGAGTTCGCGCGCCAGCCGCAGTGCCTCCTCGAACCACGGTTCGGCCTCCGCCGGCCTGCCCTGGGCGAGGTGGATGGTCGCGATGCCGTTGCGCAGCTGGGCTTCGATGGCGCGGTCGCCGGTCTCGAGAACCAGTTCGAGCGCGTGCCGGACGTGCTCGAGAGCCTGTTCGTGGTGGCCCTGGCTGCGTTCGACGGTGCCGAGGGCCGAGGCCGCGAGTGCCTCGCCACGCCGGTCGCCGATCTCCTGGCACAGCCGCAGTGATTCACGCAGGCTCTCGGTGGCGTCGTCGAGCGCGTCGCGGTAGATCTGCACCTGCGCGAGCCCGCGCAGCATGGCGGCCTCACCGGGCTTGTTCCCGGCCTCGTGGACGACCTTCAGCACCAGCTGGTGGCTCTGCCGCCAGTCCTCGTGCTGGTTGTGCACGTCGTAGTAGCAGGCCGTGTGCGCGGCCAGTTCCCAGGCCAGCTCGTCCATTTCCCCTTCGGCGGCCAGTTTCACCGCGCCGAGCAGGCAGACCCGCTCGGCGCTGAACCAGGCCAGCGGGTTCGCCACGAGCTGCGTCACGGTCTCCGGCGGCAGCGGGCGGCGCACGGTGAGCCCGGGCTTCGGCCGGAACAGGCTGGGCGGCAACCGATCCACGGCCTGCTCGACGAGGTCGAGCCAGGTGGCGAGCAGCCGGGTCAGCGCCGCGTGGCGGGTCGCGGCAGGGAAGGTCTCGGCGGTTTCCAGCGCGTAGGTGCGAAGGAGGTCGTGCAACCGGTACCGGGGCTGGCCGACGGCGTCGGTGTCGGCCAGTTGCACCAGGCTCGCGTCGACCAGCATGTCCAGCACGTCGTGGGCGTCCTGGCGGTCCAGCAGCGGGCCGAGCACCCAGCCCGGCAGGCTTTCGCGGCCCAGCAGGCCGAGCAGCCCGAAGGCCTGCACCGCGATCGGCGGCAGGGACCGCAGGCTGAGCCCGAAACTCGCGCGCACGTCGAGTTCGCCCACGCGCAGTTCGCCGAGCCGCTTCGACTCGTCGGCCAGCCGCTCCCGCATCACCCGCAGCGGCCAGGTCATCCGGCCGGCCAGCCTGCCGCCGGAGATCCGGATCGCCAGCGGCAGGTAACCGCACGAGCGCAGGATCTTCTCGGCCTCCTCGGGTTCCGCGGCGACCCGTTCGGCGCTGACGATGCTGGCGAACAGCTCACGGGCCTCCTGCGGCCGGAACACGTCCAGCTCGATGTGGCGCGCGCCGGGCAGGTCGTTCATCTGGGTGCGGCTGGTGACCAGCACCGCGCAGCTGCCGGTGGAGGGGAGCAGGGGGCGGACCTGGTCGGCGTTCGCGGCGTCGTCGAGCACGAGCAGCATCCGGCGGCGGGCGAGCAGCGAGCGGTACAGCGTGGTGCGCGCGGGCAGGCCTTCGGGGATCCACGCGCCGGTGATGCCGAGCGCGTGCAGCACCTCGGCCAGCAGCACCGCGGGATCGCGGGGATCGGCGGAGGTCCCGGCGAGGTCGAGGTAGAACTGGCCGTCGGGGAAGTGCGGTTTCGCCGCGTGCGCGACGTGCACCGCCAGGGTCGACTTCCCGACACCCGGGCCACCCGCCACCACGGCCACCGGCGGCGGGCCGGTCTCCTTCCGCGAGGCGATCACCTCGGCGATCGCCTCCCGCTTGGCGCGGCGGTCGGTGAAATCCGGGACGTCCGGGGGCAGCTGGTGCACCGGGAGATCGGGACCCGGCGGCGGTTCCTTCTCCGGCTGTGCCGCGGGTTGCGCCGGTGAGGCCAGCGCGCCGTCGGCACGCAGGATCCGCTCGTAGAGCCGTTGCAGCGGGGGACTGGGGTCGACGCCGAGTTCGTCGGCCAGCCGCTCGCGGAGGTCCGCGTAGGCGGTGAGCGCGTCGGCCTGCCTGCCGTTGCGGTAGAGCGCCAGCATCTGCAGTTCGCGCATGCGTTCCCGCAGCGGGTGTTCCTTGACCAGTTCGGCCAGTTCGGCGGACAGTTCGCCGTGTTGCCCGCGCAGCAGGTTGACCTCGGCGAGGTCCTCGAGCACGGTCACCCGCAGTTCGTTCAGGTTGTCGGCTTCGGCCCGCACGAGCGGGCTGACCGGGACGTCCTGGAATGCGTTGCCGCGCCACAACGCGAGCCCGCCGGAAAGCAGCCCGGCCGCCTCGTCGGTGTCGCCGGCGCGCCAGGCCGCGCGCCCGCTGTCGACGAGTGCGAGGAACCTGCCGAAGTCGGTGTCGGCCGGTTCGATCCGGAGCCGGTAACCGGGTGCCTGGGTGACCAGCAATTCGCCCTGCCCGTCCCGCAGGAGTCTTCGCAATCGTGACACATAACCGTGTACCTGATTACCCACCGTCTTCGGCTGGGCCTCATCCCACAATTCCGCGGCGATCCGGTCCACCGAGAGCACCTGGCCCGCCTCGATCAGCAGCGTCGCCAGCAGCAGCCGCCATTTGGGCGCACGGATCGCCCGCCATTCAGTCGCATCGAGAAACTCCAGTGGCCCCAGGGCCCGAAAGCGCATCTGTCCCCCACGGTCGGCTCGGGTGCGGCGGAGTTCGCCGTCGGTCTCGCCCGCACCACCCAACTTGGCCCAGGAATGCGCCGCGGTCAACGGGTTGGGAACTTTCCACCGCGGGCCGGGAACCAGGTGAACGCCGAATAGGCTGCCACTGGGCAAAAATGGTGGCCTTTACCTATTTTCCGGAACGAAGTCAAGCGTAATAACGAGGTCTTCCCCTAGAATTCCCGGCATTTCCGTATTGCCGGGAATGCGCGCACCTGTTCGGGCTTCCGGCCCGGTCCGCGGTGCCTCAGGCGGCCTCGAGGTAGTCGCCGCCGCCGACGTAGACGGTGTGGCCGCTCTCCAGCGGCGCGGTGGCCGCGGCCACCACCTCCGCGGCGAACTCGGCGATCGTGGGCAGCGAGCCCGCCCGGCCGCGGCGGTCGTCGATGGTGCCGGGGTGCCGGCGTTCGAGCAGGGTGGCGGTGGTGGTGCCCTCGATCATGTCGCCCGAGACCACCACCAGGCCGATCCCGCGTTCCGTCAGTTCGGGAACGCGGGCACGCAACGCGTCCTCACCCGCCCGTTTGCTCGCGGCGACCGGTTCGTACTCGGGGTGGGTGGCCCGCTCGCGGTGGAAGTGCGCCTGGTGACTGGTCACGAAGACGATCCGCGCCGAGGGGGCCAGCACCGCCGCGTCCACGAGGGCCAGTTGGGCGTCCCGGTTCAACCGGAGCGCGTAGCCGGGGGCGGCGTCGCGTTCCATGCCGCCGGAAGCGTTGAGCACCAGCACGTCCAGTCGCCCGATCTCACCGACCATGGCGGAGACCGCGGCCTGGTCGGTGAGGTCCGCGCGCACGGCCGTCGCGGTGCCACCGGCGTCGGTGATCTCCCGGGCCACCCGCTGGGCACGCCGGGCCTTCTCGCGGTAGTTGACGAAAACGTGGGCGCCCGCGGCACCGAGCAGCCGGGCCGTCTCGGCGCCGATCCCGCGCGAGCCCCCGGTCACCAGGGCGACCCGCCGGGCCAGTGATCCGTTCACTTCCGTCCTCCCCGCCGCTGCCGCTTCGATACTACGATCTTGGACAGCGAGCGGAGGAAGGGACGACGTGGTCGAGGTGACCGGCGCGGGTTTCGGCCGGACCGGCACGCTCTCGTTGCACAGCGCCCTGGAGACGCTGGGCTACGGGCCCCTGTCACCACATGCGCGAGGTCCTCGGCGACGCGGACGCCACCGCCACCGCGGCAAGGACGAGACGATCGCCTGGTTCCTCCGGCACAACGAAGCGGTCGAGGCCGCGGTCCCGGCCAGCGAGCTGCTGGTGTACCGGGTGACCGAGGGCTGGGGGCCGCTGTGCGGGTTCCTCGGCACCGAGGTGCCCGCCGAGTCGTTCCCGCGGGTCAACGACTCGGCCGAGGTCGCCGCGAAGGTCGGGGACTTCCTGGGTTGACCGCTGGTCAAGCGGGTCCGGGGCGGGGTGAGTGGGTGATCGGGCAACGTCGGGCGGCCGCTCGGGCAAGCTCGGTGGCCGGGCAGTTGCCCTGGTCACCGGGGTTGCTTTGACTTACCACCATGGCCAATCCCTTGATCGCCGAGGTGCAGGACTCGACCACGGCTATTTCCGGCATGCCGTTGCTGGAGTCGATCAGTGAGACCAGCAAGGCGATCGAGAGTGGTGACTGGGCCGCGGGGGTGCTGGGTGCGGCGGGGGCCGCTCTCGACGCGCTCGGGATGGCGATGGATCCGTTCGGGGCGATCCTGGCCAACGGGGTCGGCTGGCTGATCGAGCACGTCGGGCCGCTCTCGGATGCGCTGGACGCGCTGACCGGGAATCCGGATGTGATCAAGTCGCATGCGGACACGTGGAAGAACGTCGGCACCGAACTGTCCTCGATCAGCGCGGATCTGGCGAAGATGGTCGCGGAGGACACCGCGTCGTGGACCGGCCCGGCCGGGGACACCTACCGCGCCCGCGGTACCGACACCGCGACGCTGCTGGCGGCGGCGCAGACCGCGGCCGAGGGCGCCTCCAGTGGGATCGGCACGGCGGGTGAGGTGGTCGGGGCGGTCCGGTCGCTGGTGCGTGACATCATCGCCGAGCTGGTCGGGCACATGATCAGCTGGGCGTTGCAGGTGCTGTTCACCCTGGGGATCGGGTTGGCGTGGGTGGTGCCGCAGGTGGTCGCCGCGGTGGCCAAGACCGCGGCCAAGATCGCCGACATCACCAAGAAGCTGGTCCAGGCGCTGAGCAAGCTCTCCCCGCTGCTGAAGAAACTCGGCGACTCCTTCGGCGACGCCACCAAAGCACTGAAGAACATCAAAGAAGGCACCCCGCCCAAACCCGACACCGTGCGTTCCGGCGGTGGGGACACCACCCCCAGCGGCGCCACCCCCACCCCCAACCCACCCCCCGGCCAAAGCAACGGCGGCGGCGGTGGTGGCGGTGGGACCACGCCCAGCGGGGCCAAACCCGACACCCCACCACCAGCGCCCACCCCGCCCCCGCCCACCCCGAAAGCCCCGGACCCCACCCCGACACCCACGCCCACACCCACGCCGACTCCCACGCCGACTCCGACACCGACACCGACCCCCACGCCGAAACCGGACACCACGCCCAGCGGCAACAAGCCCGACAACCCCCGCGACCGGTCCGTCGGCGCCGACGACCGCGTCTGCAAGTCCGACCCGGTGGACATCGCCACCGGCGAGGTGGTGATGCGGCAGGTCGACCTCACCATCGCGGGCACCCCCGAACTCGTGCTGGAACGCACGCACATCTCGTCCTACCGCGCCGGTCGCTGGTTCGGTCCGTCGTGGACGTCCACTGTGGACCAGCGGCTCGAGGTCGACCGGGAGAACGCCTGCTACTTCTCCGCCGACGGCCTGATCCTGGTGTACCCGCTGCCCGCCACCGGCGAAGCGGTACTCCCCGTCGAAGGCCCGCGGCTCCCGCTGCGCCGAGAGGGCGACGGCTACCGCATCGACGACCGCACCGCCCGCCGCACGCTGGTCTTCACCACGGCTCCCGGCCAGCCCGCCGGTGTGCTGCCGCTGACCGCCATCGAGCACGAGGACGCGCCGCGGGTCACGGTCGAGTACTCCGCGACCGGCGCGCCCAGCGCCATCCGGCGCGCCGACGGTCACGAAGTGCGGTTCGCCTCCGCACGTGGCCGGATCATCGAGATGGAAGCCGTCGGCACGGCGGACGGCACCGTCGTCCCGGTGGCCCGGTTCGGCTACGACGAGGCGGGCCGGCTGACGCAGGTCACCAACTCCTCCGGCCGCCCGATGACCTTCGACTACGACCAGGCCCACCGGCTCGTCGGCTGGCAGGACCGTACCGGCACCTGGTATCGGTACGTCTACGACGCGGACGGCCGCTGCGTGCAGACGGTCGGCGCCGGTGGCTTCTACGACGGCCGCTTCAGCTACGACCGCGAAGCCCGCGTCACCCGGCACACCGACGCGCTCGGGCACAGCAGCGAGTACCGGCTCAACGAGGCCGGGCAGCTGATCGCGGAGACCGACCCGCTCGGGAACGTCCGCCGGTACCGCTGGGATCGCTACGACCGGCTGCTCTCGCGCACCGACGAGCTGGGCCGGGTGACCGCCTACACCTACGCCGACGACGGCGAACTCCTCGCGGTGACCCGCCCGGACGGTTCCGTCGTGCGGGTTTCGACCACAGTGGACGGTGCGCTGACGGTCGAGGCGTCCGGGGAGGACGCGGTCGCACGGCGCGAATACACCCCCGACGCGGCGCCCGACCTCACCACCGGATCGGTCGGGTCCGCTTCGCCGTTCCGCGCCGAAGGCCTGCCGAATCCGCTCGACGACGAGCCGGTGGCGGCGGGTGGTCCCGGCGAACGCGACCTGTTCGGCCGCCCGCGGGTGACGCACACGGCGTCCGGGGCCGCGGTCCGTCTCGGGTGGACGGTCGAGGGCAACCGCACGGTCCGCACCGGCCCCCTCGGGCGGCACGAGGTGTGGCGCTTCGACGCCGAGGGCAACGTCACCGAGCACCGCGGTGCCGCCGGTCAGGTGACGCGGCGCAGCTACGGCCCGTTCGGCCTGCCCACGCTCGACGTGGACCCGGCCGGCGGGCGCACCACCTACACCTACGACGGCGAACTGCGGCTGGTCGCGGTGACCAACCCGCAGGGGCTGACCTGGCGCTACACCTACGACCCCGCGGGCCGCCTGATCGCGGAAGAGGACTTCGACGGCCGCCGCCTCACCTATGCCTACGACGAGGCCGGGCAGCTGCTGAGCATGACGAACGCGCTCGGCGAGGTCACCGAATACCGCTACGACCTGCTCGGCAACGTGGTCGAGCGGCGGACCGCGGGCGGGCGCACCACCTACGCCTACGACGCGCTCGGCAGGCTCGTCCGGGCCACCAACCAGGATTCCGTGCTGGACATCGTCCGCGACGTCCACGGCCGGGTGACCGCCGAAGCGGTCAACGGGCTCGCCGTCCGCTGGCACTACGACGAGAACGCCGTCCACCGCGGTACCCCCGGCGGGGCCGACAGCAGCTGGTTCTTCGACGGCGACGGCCGTCCCGCGTTGCTGATGACCGCCGGGCACGAGATCCGGTTCGACCACGACCGGGCCGGTCGCGAGGTCGGCAGGCGCGTCGACGGGGTCAAGGTCCTCGGGCAGGTCTTCGACGAGCAGGACCAGCTGGTCGAGCAGGTGCTCACGGCGGGGGAGCGGCCGCTCAAGCGCCGCCGCTACACCTACCGGGCCGACGGGCAGCTCGTCGGCATCGACGACTCGGCCACCGGCTCGCGGCAGTTCCGGCTCGACGCGGCCGGGCGGGTGACCGAGGTGTCGGGCCAGGCCGGGGTCGAGCGCTACGGCTACGACGCGGCGGGCAACCTCACCGGTGCCGCCACCCCGTGGTCCGAGACCACCACCGGCCCCCGCCGGTACTGGAACAACGCGCTGGTCGAGGCGGGCACCACCCGGTACGCCCACGACCGCCAGGGCCGGGTCGTCTCCCGCGGCCAGGTGACCCCCTCGGGCGGCAGCGCCTGGACCTTCGCCTGGGACGCGCTGGACCGGATGACCGGCCTGACCACGCCGGAGGGCACCCGCTGGACCTACCTCTACGACCCGCTCGGCAGGCGGTTCGCGAAGCAGCGCTGGGCGGCGGGCGCGGACGGCGTGCCGGTGATGACCGACGAGGTCCGCTTCGTCTGGAGCGGCTCGGACCTCGTCGAGCAGATCACCCAGCGGCCGGACGGTTCGCGGACGGTCCTCACCTGGGAACGCCACCCGCTGGACAACCGGCCGGTGACGCAGGCCGAGTACTCCTGGCCCGAACACCGCTCGCGGTTCCACTCGATCGTCACCGACGTGGTCGGCACGCCGACCGAGCTGGTCGACGCCAACGGCGGTGTCGAGTGGCAGGCACGCACCAGTTTCTGGGGTGTGGCCGCACCATCCACTGTCGACTCGGTTTCGACGCCGCTGCGGTTCCCCGGCCAGTACCACGACGAAGAAAGCGAACTGAACTACAACGTCTACCGCTACTACGACCCGGCGGCGGCGCGCTACCTCAGCCAGGACCCACTGGGCCTGCGCCCGGCGCCGAACCCGGCGGGCTACGTCACGAACCCGCTGCTCGCCGCCGACCCGCTCGGCCTCGCCGGTGACGGTGCCTGCGGTGCCCCCGGCGGGCCGAAGAGCGTGCCCGACCGCCCCGGGAACAACGACCCCGCGCACCTCGACCCGGGAGCGAAGAAGCCGGACGGCAAGCCGGACACCGACCGGAACATCATCGACCTGCGCAACCTCACCGAAGAGGAGTACTTCAAGCAGAGCGCCAAGCTGAAGGACCTGCTGAAGACCGATCCCGACGGCGCCTGGTTCTGGTCGGGCGGCGGCAAGGGCGAGGACGGCAAGTGGCACTCGGTGATGGACGTGGCCAACGACACCGCGGGCAAGCACGGCGGGACCACGCTGGAGGGCAAGCTCGACACCAACGGGATGAAGATGCCGGGCTGGACGGACAAGGGCGAGTTCAACAAGCCGATCTGGGACGACGCCTCGGCCGCCTACGCGCGGAACACCAGCGGGAACGTGCACGTGATGCTGGTGACCGGCGCCGAGGGCGCGCGGCGGCCGGACAACGTCTTCGACCTCACGGAGTTCCCCATCCTCCGGCACAACCCGAACGTCGACCGCATCTACACCCACGACGTGCAGTTCGACCCGAAGACGAACACCTTCAACCCGACCGGCGCCCACGACCTCCTCTGGGAGAACCCGAACCGCCCGAAGGCGAAGCTCTGACGGCGGCTCCCGGGTGACTGAATGCTATGAGTGGGGCATTACTTGCAATGAACGCAAGTAATGCCCCACTCATAGCATTCCGGAGCTCAGGTGGGCACGGGTCCGGAGTCCTCAGCGGCGCTCCCGGTCAGTAGGCGCGGCCGAAGAGGACCTGTTTGCCGTAGGCCGACGACGCGCCGCAGCGGACGCAGGGGCCGTGGGCGGCCTCGCCGTCCAGGGGAACGCAGCGCGGGCCGGCGGCCGTCAGGGACTTGATGTCCTCTTCGCAGGCGCGCGTGCCGCAGTGCAGGGCGCGCGCCCATCCGGTGGACACGGCGTCGGCGAAGTCCGGCCAGGTGGCGGCCTCGACGGTGTGGCTGTCGCGGAACTCGGTCGCCCGCGCGAGCAGGAACGCCTGGAACTCGGTCAGGATCCCGGGCATGACCTCGGGCAGGGAGTCGAGCGGCACCGCCTGCTTGCCTTCGTCCCCGAGCCGTTTCGCCAGCATCGCGGTCTCGGCCGCCAGGTCGCGGGGCCCGAGTTCGAGCCGGACCGGGACCCCGCGCAGCTCCCACTCGTGGTACTTGAACCCCGGGCTGAGCTGGGGCCGGTCGTCCACGTGGGTCCGCACGCCGGCCGCCCGCAGCCGCCGGGCCAGGTCCCCGGCCGCTTCCTCGACCGCCGTGTCGCCGCCGCGGGTGATCGGCACGACCACCACCTGGTAGGGCGCCAGCCGCGGCGGGAAGACCAGGCCCTGGTCGTCGCCGTGCGTCATCGCGATGGCCCCGATCATCCGGGTGGTCATGCCCCACGAGGTGGTGTGGCAGAACTCCTCACGCCCGGTTTCCCCGGTGTACCGGATGCCGAACGCCTTCGCGAAGTTGACCCCCAGGTAGTGCGAGGTACCGGCCTGCAACGCGCGGCCGTCCCGCATCATCCCCTCGATGGTGAACGTCGACACCGCTCCGGCGAAGCGTTCGCCGGGCGTCTTTTCCCCCGCCACCACGGGAATGGCGGCCAGATCGCGGGCGACCTCCTGGTAGATGCCCAGTGCCAGCATGGTTTCCCGCCGGGCGTCCGCCTCGTCGGCGTGCGCGGTGTGCCCCTCCTGCCACAGGAACTCGGTGGTGCGCAGGAACATCCGGGGCCGCAGCTCCCAGCGCACCACGTTCGCCCACTGGTTCAGCAGCAGCGGCAGGTCGCGGTGCGAGGTGATCCACTTCGCCATCATCTCGCCGATGATCGTTTCCGAGGTCGGCCGCACCACCAGCGGCTCTTCGAGCTCCTTGCCCCCGGCGTGGGTGACCACCGCCAGCTCCGGGGAGAACCCTTCGACGTGCTCGGCTTCGCGGTGCAGGTGGCTTTCCGGGATCAGCAGCGGGAAGTAGGCGTTCTCGTGCCCGGTGTCCTTGATGCGGCGGTCCAGTTCGGCCTGCAGCCGTTCCCACAGCCGGTAGCCGTACGGCCGGATCACCATGGTGCCCTTGGCCGGGCCGCGGTCCACCAGCCCGGCCTTGACGACCAGCTCGTTGTACCAGGCGGCGAAGTCCTCACTCTGCGCGGTCACCCCGCGTCCGTCCCGTGCCATGCTCGCGGAGGTTACCGTCCCCGCCGCGGCACCTCATCCGATTTTGCCCGCGGCCGCCCAGTTCCCGGCGCCGGTGGTGTCCATACCTGCGAGAGGCACCACGGGAGAGAAGGAGTCACCATGCGAGGGACCGAGGCCGGGGAGCTGGCGGCACGGGCGCGGAACGGGGACGGGCAGGCGTTCCGCGAGCTCGTCGAGCCCTACCGGCGGGAGCTCCACGTGCACTGCTACCGCATCCTCGGCTCCGTGCAGGACGCGGAGGACCTGCTGCAGGAGACGCTGCTGGCCGCGTGGCGGGGGATCGGCGGCTTCGAGGAACGCGCGTCGGCGCGAACCTGGCTGTACCGGATCGCCACGAACCGCTGCCTCAACGCGCTGCGGGCCGGGGCCCGCCGTCCGCTCACGGACCACCGGCCGGAGGTGCCGTTGCCCGAGCCGTCGCACCGCCGCCCGGAACCGAGCTGGCTGGAGCCGTACCCCGAGATGATGCTCGACGAGATCGCCGATCACGTGCCGGGGCCGGAGGCGCGCTACGAGACGCGGGAGTCGGTCTCGCTGGCCTTCCTCGCCGCGCTCCAGGAGTTGCCGCCGAAGCAGCGGGCCGTCCTGGTGCTGCGGGACGTGCTGGGCTTCCGGGCCGCCGAAGTGGCCGGCATGCTCGACACCACCGAGAGCGCGGTGACCAGCGCGCTGAAACGGGCGAGGAACACGCTGGCCCACGAGTTACCGTCGGCCGACCGCGAAGGCGCTCCGCTGCCGGAGTCACCGCGGGAACGCCGGATCGTGAACGACTTCGTCCGCGCCTTCGAAAGCGGTGACGTCGACGCGATCGTGGCCCTGCTGACCGACGACGCGTGGCTGACCATGCCGCCGCTGCCGCTGGAGTACCAGGGGCCCGCCGCCATCGGGCACTTCCTGCGCACCGTCGCGCTGCGCGAGGACCCCCGCTTCCTGCTGGTCCCGACGAGGGCGAACGGCCAGCCCGCCTTCGGCTGCTACCAGAGCGATCCCCGCACCCCGATCCTGCACGCGCACGGCGTCGTGGTGCTGACGCTGGCGGGCGACCGGATCGCCGCGGTGACCCGCTTCCTCGACAACTCGCTGCTGACCGTGTTCGGCCTGCCGCGCTCGCTGCGGGAGAGCCGTCGATGACCGCCAAGCAGGCGTGGGTGCTGGCGCTGGCTTCGCTGGCCTCGTTCATGATGGCGCTGGACAGCCTGGTGGTGACCACCGCGCTGAGCACGATCCGGGCGGATCTGACGGCTTCGGTCGAAGCGCTCGAATGGACGGTCAACGCCTACAACCTGGCCTTCGCCGTGCTGCTGTTGACCGGCGCGGCCCTCGGTGACCGCTTCGGCCGCCGCCGGGTGTTCACCGCCGGGCTGGCGTTGTTCAGCGTCGCTTCGGCGGCCTGCGCGCTGTCGCCGGACATCGGCACCCTGATCGCCGCCCGGGCGTTGCAGGGCGTCGGCGCGGCGATGGTGCTGCCGCTGTCGCTCACCCTGATCAGCGCCGCGTTCCCGCCCCCGCAGCGCGGCCGGGCGATGGGGCTCTACCTGGGCATCACCGGCCTGGCCACGTTCAGCGGCCCGTTCGTCGGCGGAGTCATCGCACAGGGGCTGGCGTGGCAGTGGATCTTCTGGCTGAACCTGCCGATCGGCCTGGTCGCCATCGCGCTGACCGCGCGGCGCGTGGCCGAGAGCGTCGGGCCGAACCACCGGTTCGACCTGCCGGGGGTGGCACTGGTGACCGCGGGTGCCTTCGGCGTGGTCTGGGCGCTGGTGCGCGGCAACGCGGCGGGCTGGACCAGCGTGGAGGTGCTCGGCGCGCTGCTGGGCGGGGTCGCGCTGGTGATCGTGTTCGTGCGCTGGGAGCAGCGCACGGCGACGCCGATGCTGCCGATGCGGTTCTTCCGGGCGAGGGCGTTCGCCACGGCCAACCCGGCGAACTTCTGCGTGTTCGCTTCGCTGTACGGGACGCTGTTCTTCCTCGCGCAGTACTTCCAGACCGTGCACGGCACCGACGCACTGGGCGCCGGGCTGCGGCTGATGCCGTGGACCGCGACGCTGATGGTGTGCGCGCCGATCGCCGGCGCGCTGGCCGACCGCTATGGCGAGCGGCGGTTCGTGGTGGGCGGGCTGCTGCTCCAGACCGCCGGTTCGGCCTGGATCGCGGTCGTCGCCGGACCCGGCACCGGCTACGGCGAGCTGCTGCCCGCGCTGGTCGTCGGCGGTATCGGGCTGACCATGGCCATGCCGGCGGCGCAGAAGGCGGTGGTCGCGGCGGTGCGCCCGGCCGAGATCGGCCAGGCCTCCGGTGTGTTCATGATGCTGCGGATCCTCGGCGGGGTGTTCGGCGTGGCGGTCGCGGTGGCCGTCTTCGCGGCCGCCGGGGGTTACGCCTCGCCGGAGGAGTTCACCACCGGCTTCACCGCCGCGATGGGCTCGGTCGCGGGCTTCGCCTTCGCCGGCCTGCTGATCGCGCTCGGCATGCCAGGCAGGCGGCTGGCCACCACGGCCGTGCCCCCGCGCCCAGCCGGTTCCCTGTCCGCTTGATGTCGCTTTCCGATGTGGAGGATCACCGATGACCGAACTGAAGGACCTCGCCGGGCGGCTCCGCGAGCTGCACACCGGGGACCTGCTCGTGCTGCCGAACGTGTGGGACGCGGCGAGCGCCAGGACCGTGGCCGACGTGGGTTTCGCCGCGATCGCCACGGCCAGCGCCGCCGTCTCTGCCACGCTCGGCTACCCGGACGGGGAAGGGGCGCCGTGGCAGGAGATGTTCGCCGCGGCCGGGCGCATCGCCCGCGCGGTGTCCGTGCCGGTCACGGTCGACGCCGAGGCCGGGTACGGCATGCGGCCGCGCGAACTGGTGGACCGCCTGCTGGAGACCGGCGCGGTCGGCGCCAACCTGGAGGACACCGACCACCGGTCGGGCGGCCTGGCCGAGGCGGGTGCGCACGCCGAGTGGCTCGCGGGCGTGCGCGCCGCCGCCGGGGAAGCCGGTGTGCCGATCGTGCTCAACGCCCGCATCGACGCCTTCCTGCCCGGCCGCGGCGTCGCCGAAGAGGACCGGCTGGCGGAGACGGTCCGGCGGGGACGGCTCTACCGGGAAGCCGGGGCCGACTGCCTGTACCCGATCGGCGTGCGCCGGAAAGCCGACCTCGCCGCGCTGGTCACCGAACTGCCGGGGCCGGTCAACGGCAACACCGGCGACGAGCTGGACCTGGCCGCGTTCCGGGAACTGGGCGTGGCCCGGGTTTCCTACGGCCCGCGGTTCCACTTCGCGGCGATGGCGGGCCTGAAATCCGCCGTCGAGGAACTGAAACGCGCCTGAGGACATCGGCGGTCACCCTCGGACCAGGTGGCCCGGCACTGGGACAATCACGGCCTTCTCCCGGTATCCGGTGCACTTCCCACTGTTCGCCTATTCCACAGTGGACTGGATAGTACCCGGCGGATCATGCCGATGCGTTCGTCCATTCCGGACATTATTTTCCGGTGATCTTCGCTCTGGTCCGGCCGGTGTGCCGTTGCTACACTTCGGACTCGGTTGTCGGCCGCTCTGGGGAGCCTGCGAGTGACACCTTCACTGGTGCGCGGCCTGCCGCCGGTCGCGCGAATCCGAATCCCGGGCCGCGGTGCGCGCCCCGGTCGATCAAGGAAGCTGGGCTGGGCGAGGATGAAGATCGATGAAGCGTTGCGTGGTGCCATGGCGGTGGACGGTGCCCTGGGCATCGCGCTCGTGGACTACCAGAGCGGCATGGTGCTGGGGCAGCAGGGCGGCAACGCGCTGCTCGACCTCGAGGTGGCCGGCGCGGTCAACACCGACGTCGTGCGCGCGAAACTGCGGGCCATCGAGACCATGCAGCTGGAGGAGGTCATCGAGGACATCCTCATCACGCTGGGGTCGCAGTACCACATCATCATGCCGCTGGACCGGCACACGCCCGACGAGAAGCTCTTCCTCTACCTCGTGCTCGACCGGTCGCGCGCGAACCTCGCGCTGGCCAGGCACCAGCTCCGCCGGCTCGAGCAGGCCATCACGGTATGAGCGCCGAGACGCAGCGCCGGGAGATCCGGCTGCGCGACCCCCAGGTGGTCGGGGAGTTGCTGGACCGCGCGTGCGCCGAGGTCGACGACGTGCGGCACGCGGTGATGACCAGCCGGGACGGCCTGGTGATCGCCGCGGACAGCGGTTCCCGCACCGAAGGCGACGGCGAGGCGACGATCGCCCTGCACGGTTCCGCGCTGGCCGCCGCGGCGGCCAGCATCGGCGACCACTTCAGCGGCCTGGTGTCGCAGGGCCGCCTGCAGTCCACGGTCTTCGAAGCGGAACGGGGCTGCGTCGGCGTGTTCCCGATGAGCAGCACGCTCCTGCTCATCGTCACCAGCATGCCGTCGGTCACCCCCGGCCGCTTCACCGCCGCGGCCCGCCGGGTGGTCTCGACCATCCTGCAGCCGGACCGCTGAGGGCCCCGAGGATCACCGGATGCGGAACTTCCGCATCATCTTCAGTCCCGACAGCATGCTCCTGACGTATTTCTCGTGGTCCTGCCCGGGTCGTGGCCCCATGACCTGCTTCTTCAACACTGCCAGGTTCTGCACGTCGGTGTACTTGAGCAGACCCTGATCCCCGTGCCTGGCACCGACACCGGAGGTCTTCACCCCGCCGGACGGGGTGCCCTTGGCGGCGTAGGCGGTGGCGAGGATGTCGTTGATGTTGACGTTGCCGGATTCCAGGCGGGCGGCGACGGCGCGCGCCGCGCCGAGATCGCTGCCCCAGATCGACGCGTTGAGGCCGTAGTCGGTGTCGTTGGCCAGCGCGACGGCTTCGTCGACGGTGTCGTACTTGTGCAGCGCCACCACGGGTCCGAAGGTTTCGGTGACGCCGCAGACCATGTCCTTCGTGACGCCTTCGAGGATCGTCGGTTCGAAGAACGCCGGGCCGAGGTCCGGTCGCGCCTTGCCGCCGCAGAGCACGGTGGCGCCCTTGGCCACGGCATCGTCCACATGGGACTGGACGCGGCGCAGGTGGTCGACGGAGACGAGCGAACCCATCTCCGGCCCGAAGTCGTAGGCGGCGCGGACGTCGAGCGCTTCGGCCCTGGCCACGAACGCGGTCTTGAACTCGTCGTAGCGCGAGGCCGGCAGGTAGATCCGTTCGATGTGCATGCAGATCTGCCCGGTGTTGCCGAAGGCGCCGAAGATGGCGCCCTGCACGGTTTCCGCCAGGTTGGCGTCCTCGAGCACGATCATCGGGTTCTTGCCGCCGAGTTCGAGGCAGCAGCCGATGAGGTTGCGACCGGCCCGCTCGCCGATCACCCGGCCGGTGGCCGTGGAGCCGGTGAACATCACGTAGTCGGCCTGGTCGATGAGCGTCGGGCCGACGTCGGGGCCTTCACCGCACACCACCTGGAACAAACCCGACGGCAACCCGGCTTCCTCCAGCAGCTGGATGCCGTAGAGCGGCGAGAGCGCGGTCTTGTTGTCGGGCTTGAGCACCACCGCGTTCCCGGCCATCAGCGCCGGGACGGCGTCGGAAATGCCGGTGGCGAACGGGAAGTTCCACGGCGCGATGATGCCCACGACACCCTTGGGCTGACGGATCTCGGTCGAGCTCGTCAGGAACGGCACCGGCCCGCCGCGCTTGGTCGGCGCCAGCAACCTGGTGGCCCGCTTGAGGTAGTGGCTCATCACCATCACCGGGTCGCAGGTCTCCTCGATCGCCATCTGCCGGTTCTTGCCGCTCTCGACCTGGATGAGGTCGGCGACGGTCCGCGCGTGGTCGACGAAGATCGTGTGCGCCCGCTTGAACACCGCCAGGCGCTCCTTCAGCGGGGTGGCCGCCCACTCGCGCTGCGCCGCGCGGGCGACGGTGAACGCCTGCTCGATGTCGGCGGGCGTCGACTGCGGCAGCTCGACGAGGGTGTCTCCCGTGTAGACCTCGGTGAGCTGCCAGGTCGCGCCGGACGAGCCGGGCACCCTGGCGACGAGCCGCCGCAGGAGCGCGTCGGTGGCCGACGCCGGACGGGTGAGCGCGAGCGGGGTGACGGTCATGGACTTCTCCCGGTCAGTGGGCTCGGTCGCCGAGGACGAGCCGTGCGCCCATCTCGCCGATCATGATGCTGGGCGCGTTCGTGTTGCCGCCGGTGATCGACGGCATGATCGAGGCGTCGCAGACCCGCAGCCCGTCGACCCCGCGGACCTTGAGATCGGGGCTGACGACGGCGAGCTCGTCGACGCCCATCCGGCAGGTGCCGACGCCGTGGTACACCGAAGTCGCGCGGTTCAGGATCGCGTCGCGCAACTCCTGGCCCCGCAGGTCCTTGCCGGGGTGGATTTCCTCCTTGACCGCGCCTTGGAACGCGCCCGAGGCGAAGATCTCGCGGGCCATCTCCGAGCCCTCGCCGAGCACTTCGAGATCGGCCGGGTCGGCGAGGTACTGGGGGTCGATGAGCGGGGGCGCCGAGGGATCGCCCGAGGCGAGCCGCAGGGTGCCGCGGCTCTTCGGGTAGATCAGCGTCACCAGCACGGTGAGCGCGGTCCGCTTGTCGACGTCGTGCCGGATCGGCGCGTCCTGGTTGGGGGAGACATACGCCCACGGCAGGAGGTGCAGCTGGAGGTCGGGGACCGCGCCGGCCTGGGAGGTCCGGAGGAACGCGACCGCTTCGAACACCGAGTTCGCCAGGAACGTGGTGCCGGGGCGCAGCAGTTCCCTGGCCAGGCCGCGGGCGAAGTACGGTGGTGTGCCGGTGTTCCGGCTGGAGGAGACGTGGAAGGTCAGCGCGTGGAACATGTGGTCGTGCAGGTTGTCGCCGACGGGCAGGTCCGCGACCACGTCGATGCCGTGGCCCCGCAGGTGTTCGGCGTGGCCGATGCCGGAGAGCATGAGCAACTGCGCGGAGCCGACGAACCCGGCGGAGAGGATGACCTCCTTACCGGCGCGCAGCGTGCGCCGGGTGCCGTCGGCGTCGAGGACCTCGACGCCGGTCGCGCGGCCGTTCTCGATGAGCACCTTCCGCGCCAGCACGCCGGACTGCAGTTGCAGCGTCCGGGGTGCGAGGTCGTGGATGTAGCCGCGTGAGGCGCTGTAGCGCAGGCCGTCGGCGGCGTTCTGCTGCATCCGGCTGACGCCTTCTTGCGATTCGGCGTTGTAGTCGTCGAGGATCTTGCAGCCGATGGTGTCGGCGGTGGCCTGGACGAACTGCAGCGACCCCTCCTGGGGGATCTTGTTGCGGGTGATCCGGATCGGGCCGCCCGCGCCCCGGAACGTGTTCTCGCCGTCCTCGAAGTCCTCCATGCGCTTGTACGCCTCGTTGACGCTGTCGGCGTCCCAGCCGGTGTTGCCCTCGGCGGCCCAGTCGTCGAAGTTGGCGCGGTTGCCGCGGACGTAGACCATGCCGTTGATGGAGCTGGAGCCGCCGACCACCTTGCCGCGCGGCACCGGCATCCGGCGATCGAGGGCGTGTTTCTGCGGTACCGAGTACAGACCCCAGTCGAAGGGCTTCTTGAGCTGGGGAACCGCGTGCATCGGCCCGACCAGCCCCGGCTTCCGGACCATCAGCCGCTGATCGGTCCTACCCGCCTCGAGCACGATCACGCTGGCCCCCGACTCCGCCAGCCTGCCCGCGATCGCCGCCCCCGAGCTCCCCGACCCGACGACGATGTAGTCCGCCTCGTCGCCCCGCGGTGCCCTCTTCACCATGTCCGCTCCTCGGTCCGGCGCGCCAGCAAAACTGTAACCTGTTCTAGTTCCGCTACCGTAGAGCGTCCCCGCCCGCTCCGCAACGCCCTGCTCCCCGCCCGGGTGCGTGGTGGCCGGTGCCGTCGGGCTCGGGACCGTCTCGGTGAACACGCCGATGTCCACGCGGTCGCAGGTGGCGCCCTTTTTGTCAGTTGGCGAATAAATAACTTCATTTCGGCTGACTTGGAAACAGGCGCGCGGTGGTCGATGGAGCGCGCAAAAATAGCGCATTAATGCATCGACGCCGGATTTCACCTTGCAGTTGCGCAAAGCCAACTGCCATCCTCGACCTCCGTCGGCTCCGAATTCCTGCACGAAGGAGTGGTCATGGCTGGGCTCGAACTCGCTGCCACGGTGGCGGCCCTGCGGCGAGAACTGCTGGATGCCGCGGTGGCGGCCGAGGACGAGTCGGTCCTTTTCCCCGTGGGTGAGATCACCGTCGAATTCCAGGTGACGGTGACCCGCGAGGCGGAGGCGAACGCCGGGGTCAAGTTCTGGGTTCTCGAGGCCGGTGCGGCCGGATCTGTGGCGCGGGAACGGGTGCACACCGTCACGGTGACACTCGCGCCCCCGGTCGACCGGACCGGCGAACCGGTCAAGGTCTTCGGTGGCTCCCACGTCAAGACCGAGTGAGCAGTCCCCGTCATGGGTGGGCCGGTGGCCGCCGAGCAGATCGTCGAGGTGCTGGCCGAACAGGCCGGAGGTCGGCAGGTCGAGTATCGGAAAGGGTCCGGGCTGCTGGTTTCGGGCGCTCTCGTGCTCACCGCGGCCCACAATGTCAGCGGACGGGACGCGCGCTTGACGGTACGCAGCGCGGGAATCGAATATTCCGCCGCGGTGGTGGCGGCGGGCGGCGAGTCCGCCGATACCGACATCGCTGTGCTGGAGATCGACGACCCGGCGTTCCGGCGGGTCGCTCCGCCGATCGAGTTCTTCGCCATCGACCGGCTCTACCTGCGCAAGATCGTCAATTGCAAAGCCGTGGGGTTCCCGCTGTTCGGTGAGAAGAGGATCGACGGGACCGACCGGATCCGGCGGGACAGCGTTCAGGTGTACGGCTCCGTCAACTCCGGCTCCGGGCTGAAGAGCCGGCTGCTCACCCTGCTCGTCGACGACCACCAGCCGGAGGCGGGCGAGGACCGCTCGTCGTCCTGGCGGGGTATGTCCGGTGCCGCGGTGATCGTCGAGGATCCGACCTGGGGCGAGGGCGTCATCGGGCTCGTCGTGGAACACCCGCTCCGGTACGGGCCGACCGCGCTGACCGTGGTGCCCATCACCAACCTCGAGCGCGCCCTCGGCCGGGCGGCCGTCCGGGTGTGGTCCTTGCTGGGGGTGACCGATGCCTCCCGCTTCCCGCGGGTCCCGTCCGAGGCTCGCCTGCCGGTGCAACGGCGGAGCGTCGACGTCGACCTCGAACCACCGTTGGCCGACTTCACCGGGCACGGCGCCGACCTGCACCAGCTCGTCGACGCCGTGCTCGGCGGCCTCGCGCTGGGCGGCAGGCCGGTCGTCGTGGTGAGCGGGATGGCCGGGGTCGGGAAGACCACGCTGGCCACCCAGGTCGCGCACCAGCTGGCCGACCGGTTCCACCACGCCCGCCTGGTGGTCCGGCTCAACGGCCAGGAGGCGGACGAGGCCACGGTGAGCCGGCAGCAGCAACGTCTCCTTCGCGCCCTCGGGGTGAGCGACGACCAGGTCCGCGAGGTCGCCGGGCGCCCCGACGACCAGCAGGACCTTTACCTGAGCAAGCTCGACGCGGGTCCCAGCCTGGTGATCGTGGACGATCCCGCCGGCGAGGACGATGTCGCCAGGTTCATGCCCCGGCGCCCGGGTAGCGTCGTGGTCGTCACGAGCCGGACCGTGCTGCCCGACATCGACGGGGCTGTCCAGGTCCGGCTCAAGCCGTTCAGCGACGGCGAGTCCCTGATCTTCCTGGCCGGAATCCTGGGTCGGGAGCGGGTCAGCGCCGAGCCGGAGGCCGCCCGGCGGATCCTCGCCTCCGCCGGTGGCCTGCCCCTGGCGATCCGCCTGATCGGCGCCTTCGCCGCGAGTGCCGCGGGTGAGGGGATGCCGCTCGAGGAAATCGCCAGCATGATGGCCGAAGAAGGGACGAGACTCGACAGGCTGAGCCGGAAGGGACGAAGTGTGCGGGCCACCATCTTCGTGTCCTACCGCCATCTCACTCCGCCCACCGCCGTCTTCTTCCGGCGGATCTGCCTTCTCGGAGTCCCGGACTTCTCCCGCGTGCTCGCTGCCTCGGCTACGGGTTCGTCGACCGTGGAAACGATCGCGGCCCTGTCCGAGCTGACCGACGCCCACCTCGTGGAACACGTGCGCGGCGACCGCTATCGCGTCCACGACCTGGTCCGGCTCTTCGGTGACGAGGTGGCCCGAGCGGAAGAAGCCCCGGAAACCGTGCTCCTCGTGCGGGAGCGGTGGCGGCGGTTCTACCTCGAAGCCGCCGAGTGCTGGGACGACGAACTGACCGCGGAGGGGGAGCGGCCGTCACCGGCCGCCTTGGCCTGGTTCGACGTCGAGGAGGCCAACGTCGTCGCCACGCTCGTCGCGGCTTCGGCGGCCCAGGACTGGGAGGTCGTCTACGGTCTCGCAGTACGCCTGCGCCCGCCGCTGGCGTATCGAGGCAGGTTTCGCGAGTACGCCGAGATCGCTTCGGCCGGGATCGAGGCCGCGGAACGAGGCCGGTTCGCCGACCGCGCGCTCGGGATGCTGGTGCACCTCGCCGAGGCACGCCGCTACAGCGACCGCACGGACGGGGTCGACGAGCTGTACGAGCGCGCCGAGGCACTGGCGACCGCCGCCGGGGACGTGGACAAGCAGACCTGGATCGGCGTGCACCGGGGCATCTTCGCCATGGAGCAGGGGCAGCTCGGGGTGACCATGGGCCACTACGACCGGGTGGACGAGAGCTACCGGGAGCGGTCGGACGACGGGGCGCGGGTGTGGCTGTCCGGGCACTACATCGATGCACACCTCACCCTCGGGCAGCCCGCCCCAGCCGTCGAACGCGGGGAACTCGCGCTGGACCTCAGCCTGCGCCTGGATGATCCCGACTCGGTGGCGTGGGCACACAAGCACCTCGCGCGGGCACTGCAGGCCGCCGGGCGGTACCCGGAGGCGATCGACCACATGACCAGGTCGATGGAGCGCGCGGAGCAGACCGGGGACGTCGGGGCGCGGGTGGACTGCCTTCGACGGCTGGGGTGGATCGCCCGGGACGCGGGCGACCTCGAGGCCGCCGAGGACTACCTCGAGCAGGCGCTGCAGGGGGCCGAAGCCGCCGACATCCAGTTCCTGATCGAGGAACTCGGCGTGGACCTGAGAGACCTCCGGGCGCACCCGCCGCGCCGTTAGGATCGGCGCCTGGCCGGACCGGGGAGGGAAACGTGGGGCTGCGATTCGAGACGCGTTCGTCCGATTCGGGGTGGGTGGGCACCGTGTGGACGTGCCGGAGCGAGCGGGTTTCCGAGATGACGTCGGTCGCCACCGAGACGTGGGGGCTGGTGTTCTGGCGCATGCGGGGCCGGACCTACGCGGCCGTCACCGGGCCGGAGACGCGGGCCGGGACCGCGCCGGTGCCGGAGGACGCGTCGTTCGTGGGCATCCAGTTCGCCGTCGGCACCTCGCTGCGGGGCGTGCCCGCACCGGCCATGGTGGACAGTGGGATCGTCCTGCCCGACGTGACGAGCCGGAAGTTCTGGCTCGACGGTGAGCGCTGGGAGATGCCCGGCGCGGACGACGCCGAGGCGCTCGTCGCACGGCTCGTCCGGCACGGGGAGCGTGACCCGCGACCCGATGGTCGCCGACATCTGCCGCGGTTACCGGCCGGCCGTCTCGGAACGGACGGTGGAACGCCGGTTCCGGGCGGCGACCGGCCTCACCCGGGGCGCTGTCCGGCAGATCGAACGCATCCGCGCGGCCGCGGTGCTGCTGGCCTCGGGTACGGCGACGACCGACGTGGTCGGCATGCTCGGCTACTACGACGAACCGCACCTCGCCCGCGCCCTGCGCCGGTACGTCGGCCGGACGGCGCAGCAGCTGCGCGCCGGTGAGGGCGACGGTGCGATCGCCCTCGATCCCGGTTCAGCGCACGACGTCGTAGACCAGCTTGGTGACGCCGTTGGCGTAGGCGGCTGAGTCCCGCAGCCGCAGGTTCCGCCGGTCGCGGTCCTCCCGGCTGAACACGCTCTTGCCCGCGCCCAGCAGCACCGGGAACACCAGCAGGTGGTACCGGTCGATCAGCTCGGCCTCCGACAGCCGCCGCGCGAGTTCGGCGCTGCCGTGGATGAAGATCGCGCCGCCGTCGGACTGCTTCAGCTTCGCCACGTCCTCGGCCGACCGCAGGATCGTGATCGGCCCCCAGCCCTCGACCAGGGCGTCCTCGGTCAAGGTCGTCGAAACCACGTACTTCGGCAGTGCCTTGTACGCGGTGTGGTCCGCCGAGTCGGGCCAGGTCGTCGCGAAGGCGTCGAAGCTCCGGCGGCCGAACATCAGCGCGGTCGTCTCTTCGAGTTCCTTGCCCTTGAGCGAATACGCCTCGGGCACGAACTCCGTCTCCAGCACCCAGCCGCCGCCGCGGTGCCCCTCCACCTTGCCGCCGGGCGAATCCACCACGCCGTCCAGCGACATGAAGCCCGTGTAGATCAGTTCACGCGTCAAAGCTGCTCCTCCAGAAAGGCGGCGAGGCCACCCGGCCAACCGGTGCAGGCCACTTTAGGGTCGGCACGGGGGAGCGGTCTTGGACGAAACCGACATCGCGCGTCAGGCCGGGCAGTGGCTGTCCGGCGCGGGCAGCGTGGTGTCGCCGAAGTACCGCTGCACGAGCTGCCGCGTGCACGCGGACCGGGTGGCGGCGCCGTGCCCCATGCCGTCGTAGGTGACGAACACCGAGCCGGGCAGCTGGCCGGCGACGTGCCGAGCGCCCTGGTGTGGGGTGGAAGCGTCGTAGCGTGCGTTCAGCACCATGATCGGCGGCACGCCGTCCACGTCGAGCGGGCGTTGCGGGTTGCTCGCGGGCACCGGCGGGTTGATGCACAGTGTCGCGATGTCGTAGGCCGAAGAGCGCACATCCGGGGCCACCGCCCGAGTCCGGGCGGCCAGTCGTTCGGCGTCGGCGTAGGAAGCGAGGTCGTTCCGGTTGTCGGCGCACTGCAGGAAGATGGGCAGCGGCGTGGTCTCCGCGAGTCGCCGACCGGTGGGAGCTCCTTCGAGGCGCGCGATTTCGGCGGCCACCGCGGGCAGGTCCGGGCGGGTCAGCGGCGAAACGATCCTGCTGGTGAGGGCCGCCGGATCGACGATCTCGCCCGGCGCATCGGGATCCGGCAGGGTGCCTGCTTCGGCGCGGTCGAACAACGCGGAGAGCCGGGCGCGGACGTCGGTGTTGTGCAGCACGCACGCGGCGTCGGCGTCACACCATTCGACGAACCGGTCGAACGACTCCTGCCCGGCCAGCGCTCCGGTCACCGCGAACCGGCCGGAATCGACGCTGTGGTCGTACACCGCGTCCAGCACCAGGGTCCGGATCCGCTCGGGGAACCGCTCCGCGTACATCTGGCCCACCACGGTCCCGTACGACAACGCGTACAAGTTCAGCTCCTCCTCGCCGAGTGCGCTGCGCAACGCGTCGACGTCCCGTGCCACCTGCGTGCTGTCGAGGTGGTCGAAGATCGGGCCCGTCCGCTGACGGCAGTCCGCGCCGACGGCCGCCTGTGCGGACAGGAGTTCCTCGAATTCGGCTTGGCTGCGTGGTTCCGGACGGTCCAAAGTGGCCACCAGCGCCGAGTCGCAGAGCACCGGCGAACTGCGGCGGACCCCGCGCGGGTCGAAGCTGACCACGTCGAAGTGCTCGACGACCTCGGGTGGCAGCAGGACGCTCAGGATTTCCTCGTTGGTGACCGCGTCGACACCGGAACTGCCCGGCCCGGCGGGCAGGTACACGATGGTGCCCTGTTTCTCACCGGTGGCCGCGTGCCGGGCGACGGCCATGGTGAACCGGTCGCCATCGGGCTCGGCCCAGTCGACCGGGACCTCGACCTCGGTGCACGACGCGGCCCCGGCGCAGGAAGTCCATTCGACGGCCGGCATGGGCAGCACCACCACCGATCCGGCCACGGCGGTGGACAGGAGCAACAGACGGAGTTTCATGCGGTCCACAGTGGTCCTGGAAGACCGCGCGTCACCTCCCGCGCAGGGCCGGTGCCCGCCTCCTACCGCGGTAGGAGGCGGCTGGATCGGCGCGGCTCTACTGTCGGGGCGTGACGACCACGAAGTGGCTTCCGGTGCGTGTGCTGCCCGTGCTCGTGACGGCCGCCGACCTGGCTGTGCTGCACGGGCCGGTGCCGGTGACCTCGCTGGACTGGGTGCTCGGCCTCACCGCCGCCGTGCTGACCGGCGCCGGGGCGTGGCTGCCGTTGACCACGACCGTCGCGCAGTCGGCGTTGCTGCTCGCCACCGCCGGCGGGGCCGTGCAGGCCGCGATGCCGGTGATGTTCGTGCTCACGATGATCACGCTGGGGGAGTTGTGGATCCGGCGTGGGCGGTGGCCCGCCCTGTGCGGTACCGCGGCTTTCGTCGCGGCGCAGTTGTGGCTGTACGCACCGGCGTTCGACCCGCTGCTGACGCCCACGTCGCTGTTGCTGACCGCCGCGCCGCCGGTGCTGCTCGGCCTGTACATCCGGTCGGTGCTGGGCGTCGCGCTGGAGGCGGACCGCCGCCGCGAGGAGGCCGTCCTGGCCGCCAGGGTCGCCGAGCGCACGGCGATCGCCCGCGAGTTGCACGACCTGATGGCGCACCACCTGGCGTCGGTCGCCGTGCAGGTCGGTGCCGCCCGCCACGCCCTGCACGGCAGCGATGCACGCGTGGACGAGGCGCTGGCACAGGCACATGCCACCACCCGCGCCGGGCTGGGCGACCTGAAGCGGCTGATGACCGTGCTGCGGGACCCGGCGGCGACGACCGAGGGCAACGCGGCCGGTGCCTCCCTCGCCGACGAGGACGGGCTGCCTGCCGCGCTCACCGCCGTCGTGGAGCGCACTCGCGCGGCGGGCGTGGCGCTCGACGCGGAGATCGACCCGGCCGTGGCGGGCCTCGACTCGATCCGGCGCCTGGCGGTGCTCCGGGTCGTGCAGGAAGGCCTGACGAACGTGGTGAAGCACGGCGGCCCGCACGCCACACTGACCGTGCGGGCCGACGACGACGCCACCCGGATCGCGGTCACCGACGACGGGACCGGCGCCTCGTCCGGCGCGCCGGGCTTCGGGCTCGTCGGCATGCGTGAACGCGTCGAACTCTTGGGCGGGCACGTCATCGCGAGCGGCCGGAACGGCGGCTGGAGCCTGCGGGTGACGATCCCGGGAGGGGAGTCGTGATCCGCGTACTGCTCGTCGACGACCAGCGGCTGGTGCGTGCCGGCCTGCGGATGCTGTGCGAGGACTGCCCGGACCTGGAAGTCGTCGGTGAAGCGGAGAACGGCGAGGAAGCCATCCGCCAAGCGGGCCTGCTGACGCCCGACGTGGTGCTGATGGATCTCCGGATGCCCGGCGTGGACGGCATCACCGCCACCGCGCAACTCACCGCCGCGCGGCCCGCGGTCCGGATCCTGGTGCTGACCACCTTCGACGACGACGAGCACCTGTACCCGGCGCTGGCCGCCGGTGCGCACGGCTTCCTGACCAAGGACTCGCCGCCGGAGGACCTGCTCGACGCGATCCGCCGCACCGCCGCGGGGGAATCGCCGTTCAGCCCGCGGGTGCTGCGGCGCCTCGTGCGCAAAGCCGTTGGGGCGCACCAGAAGCCGGAAGAAGTGGTGGACCTGACCGAGCGGGAACGGGACGTGCTCGCCCTCGTGGCGGACGGACTGTCCAATGCGGAAATCGCCGCACGCCTGCGCGTGGCCGTCAGCACGGTGAAGACGCACATCACCAGCCTCATGACCAAAACCGGCGCGGACAACCGAGTCCGCCTCGCCCTGCTCGCCCACCGCCTTCCCCCGCGCCCGCGCTGAAGGCAGGGACCGGTCCCGTCTCCGGCCCGCATGCTCGACGGTGTCGGACACGTCGGACAACGGCGAAAGGGACAGACTCATGAAGCGAATCCTCACCACCCTGGTGGTCGCGCTCGGCATGGCGGCGGCCGTCACCCCCAGCGCGACCGCGGCCGACACCGCGTGGGTGCTGAAAACCCAGTACCTGACCAGCAACCCCAACGGCGGCGCCGACTCCTGCACCGAAAGCCGCCGGATCTACCTGGGCAAGGGCAGCTACAACTGGGGCCTGCGCATCGGCGGGAACCAGTGGGTCACCCGCGACATGGCCCTCGGCAGCGGCTGGTACCGCTGGCAAAGCTGCCTGAACCCCGAGTACGGCGACTACATCCACACGTCCACCCTGGTGCCGGAGACCGCGGGCTGGGACCCGGCGGCCACCAGCCGCAGTTCGGTGGTCAGCTCGTCCGGCAGCCACACGTGGGGCTCGTTCCTCGACCCGAGGTTCTAGCGCGCCGGCCCGGTCGTTGTGACATCGGCCGGGCCGCCACCGATCTCTACCGGTGGACGCTTCCGGTGAACAGCGCATCGACGTGCGTTTCGTCCTCAGTGGCCAGGATTTCGCCCTGAGTGCGGACGTGGTGACCGAACGGCTCCGGCATCGGAGGCCGGAGGAGATCCGCACCCACTGGGTCGAGGTCGAGGGGGTGCGTTTCCCGGTCAAGCAGGCGCTGGAGGCCGCGCTGGGGATCAACCGCACGGAGTTCACCTCCCACGCCGCCCTGCTCCAGTTCCGCAGGCTCGGCCTGGTCACCAGCCAGCGAACCCGTCCCGCGGGTGTCCCCGCCCGCCGCCCGGCCGCCCGGAAAGCCGCTCAGGTCAGCGTCGAGGAGGCGGGTGCCGCGTTCGCCACCCTGGTCGCGTTCCTGCGCCAGGCGCCGCTGACCGAGGGCGTCGGCGCGCTGGAGCACGCGCTGGTCGGCGTGGACGCGCACCGTGCCGAGGCGATCGGGAACGCCGCCGGACTCACCTCGGACCTCCTGGAGGCCGCGTTGATCGTGCGGACCAACGTGGGCCGGGTCAGCGACGTCATCCACGCCACCGTCATCGCGCTGGCCCTGCCGGTGATCCTGGAGGACGGCGAGACCGTGACCGAGCGCCCGTCACTCGGCCAGGGCAACGACCCGTCCAGGCTGTTCGACCTGGCGACCAACCGCCGGGTCGCGGAGTTCAAGGTCGCGGTGTGGTCGGGCGGGGACATGGTGCGCAAGCGGACCCTCGTCGCCGACCTGGCGCACCTGGCCATGGATGGCAGCGGACGACGGCCCGAGCTCTGGGCGGTGGGCACCGAACCGGCGCGGTTCCTCCGGACGAGCACCAGCCCGGTCGGGGAACTGCTCGGGCGCTCCTCACCGCACCTGCAACACCGGTTCACCCACCGCTACGGGACCTCCGCCATCCCGCTGCGCGAGTTCACCGCCACGCACGCGCAGCACGTCGAACTGCTGGACATCACCGACGTGGTGCCGGCGGTCGCCGCCACCCTGCGCTGACCGGCTGGTGATCTTGCCGATGCGGCCGGACCGGTTTGCCAGCATGATGGCGGGATGGCGATCGATCCCCGAGGTGCGGACCTGAAACGACTGCTCGCGGAGGACCCCGGCGGGCCGGTGGTGATGCTGAACCTGCTGCGGTTCGCCGAGGACGGGCTCGAGTCCTATGAGGAGTACGCGCGTCTCCTGCGGGAGAAGTTCCTGGCCCGGTACGGCGCGGAGATCATCTACGCGGGTACGGGGTCCACCGTGCTCGTGGCGGAGGACGGGCAGAGCTGGGACGCGGTGGTGATCGTCCGGTACCCGGATCGGGCGGCGTTCAGCCGGATGGTCGCGGATCCCGAGTACCAGGAGGTGACGCGGTTCCGCACGGTGGCGCTGACCGAGGCGGTGCTCCAGGCCACCGTGCCCTGGAGCTGACCCGCCTCAGGCCGCCCGGTGCCCTCAGCCGAGGCTGCCCACCTGGACCGGGAACGTGTGGATCGTGGCGAGGGTGGTGTCCGGGTCGTCCGGCAGCACCAGGTCGACCGGGTTCTGCAGCTGGTAGAAATCGCCCTTCGGCGGGAACTGGGTGAGCTGGCCGACGAGCACCGCCGGTTCCTTCGTGGTCAGCACCAGCGGCTGGTCGATCCGGGCGCCCGGCTGCACGATCTTCATGGTGAAGCTCAGCACCATGGTCTGCTCGTAGCGCTGCGGGAACGGCTGCGTGAGCTTGAGCAGGCTCTGGACCGCCACGTCGGCGTCCTCCTGCTCGATGAGGATCACGCCGCCGTCCTGCCGGGAGCCGTCGCCGGATAGTTCACCGGACATGCGCAGGCCCAGCATCCTCAACCGCACCGAGTCGGCCGGGCCGCCGGCGTTCGTCTCGGCGCGGAACGCGACCTCGCCCCGGAGGTCGGTCCGCACGTCGGTGCTCCCGATCCGCAGCCCGCTCTTGTCGGCAATCAGGCCGAGCGGGAACTCGGCGCCGGCCGGCGGCAGGCCCGCCTGCCGGGCGGCCAGTGCGGGCAGGCCGGTGGCCACCATCCCGCCGATGCCGAGCGCCGCCGCGGCGGCTCCCTTGAGGAAGTTCCGGCGGCCGGTGCCGAGGTGCCTGTCCGAGGCGGTCATGCGCTGTCCTCCACTGCTGTGATCGGAAACCTCCCCCGACGCTAAGTCGCTGATCAAGACCACGGGAAGCCCGGTTCAGCCACCTGGGTGGCCGGTGAACCTGATCGTGGTCGCAGGCGAGCGCGACGGGGCGGCACCGGTTCTCATCGGCCGCGCGGGTCCTCGCTGGGGCCCTGGTCCTCCGGCTGGGTCGCGGCGGCGGCGAGTTCACCGGGGTCGGCGGCCCGTTTGCCGCCCTTCGGTGTGCGGTGTCCTTCGTCGCGCATGCGCTGGACCATGTGCGGGTAGTGCAGTTCGAACGCCGGTCGTTCGGAGCGGACCCGGGGCAGGTCGAGGAAGTTGTGCCGCGGTGGTGGTGAGGTGGTGGCCCATTCCAGCGAGTTGCCGAAGCCCCAGGGATCGTCCGCTTGGGCGGGTTCGCCGTAGCGATAGCTGCGCATGACGTTGTAGAGGAACGGCAGCACCGAGAGTCCGAGGACGAACGAGGCGACGGTGGAGATCAGGTGCAGGGTGGTGAATTGGTCGGTGGCCAGGTAGTCGGCGTAACGGCGTGGCATGCCGGCGCTGCCGAGCCAGTGGTGCACCAGGAAGGTGCCGTGGAAGCCGAGAAAGGTGAGCCAGAAGTGCAGTTTGCCTAAGGGTTCGTCGAGCATGCGGCCGGTCATTTTGGGGAACCAGAAGTAGATGCCGGCGAAGGTGGCGAAGACGATGGTGCCGAAGAGGACGTAGTGGAAGTGGGCGACGACGAAGTAGGTGTCGTGGACGTGGAAGTCGATGGCGGGTGAGCCGAGCAGGATGCCGGTGAGGCCGCCGAAGAGGAAGGTGACCATGAACCCGACCGCCCACAGCATGGGTGTTTCGAAGGACAGTTGGCCGCGCCACATGGTGCCGATCCAGTTGAAGAACTTGATACCGGTGGGCACCGCGATCAGGAAGGTGAGGAAGGAGAAGAAGGGGAGCAGGACCGCGCCGGTGGCGAACATGTGGTGCGCCCACACGGAAAACGACAGCGCGGTGATGGCGACGGTGGCCCAGACCATGAGTTTGTAGCCGAAGAGCGGTTTGCGGCTGAAGACGGGGATGATTTCGGTGACGATGCCGAAGTAGGGCAGGGCGACGATGTAGACCTCGGGGTGGCCGAAGAACCAGAACAGGTGCTGCCACAGGATCGAGCCGCCGGTGGCGGGGTCGAACACGTGCGCGCCGAGGTGGCGGTCGGCGAGTAGCCCGAACAGGGCGGCGGTGAACACGGGGAACGCGGCGAGGATGAGGATGCTGGTGAACAGGATGTTCCAGGTGAAGATCGGCATCCGCCACATCGTCATGCCGGGGGCGCGCAGGCAGACCACGGTGGTGATCATGTTGACCGCGCCCAGGATCGTGCCGAGCCCGGTGATGATCAGTCCGGTGACCCAGAGGTCGCCGCCGACGCCGGGGGAGTAGGTGGCGGTGGACAGCGGGGTGTAGGCGAACCAGCCGAAGTCCGCGGCACCGCCGGGGGTGAGGAAACCGCTGACGGTGATGATCGCGCCGAAGAGGTAGAGCCAGTAGGAGAAAGCGTTCAACCGCGGGAACGCCACGTCCGGTGAGCCGATCTGCAGGGGAAGGATGAAATTGGCGAAGCCGAAGACGTTGGGGGTGGCGTAGAGCAGCATCATCACGGTGCCGTGCATGGTGAACAGCTGGTTGTACTGTTCGTTGGAGAGGAACTGCAGGCCGGGGACCGCCAGCTCGCCGCGCATCAGCAGGGCCATCAGCCCGCCGATGAGGAAGAACGCGAACGAGGTCGACAGGTAGAGGATGCCGATCTGCTTGTGGTCGGTGGTCCTGATCAGCCGCAGCAGCATGTTCCCCTTGGGGCCGCTCTGCCGGGGCGGGTGGGGCACGAGCGGCGTGAGCACCGGACGTGGATTCGTCTGGGTCATGTGAGCGGTCCCGTTCGTCGACGCCGGAAGGACGCCTGGCGCGGTGAGGCGCGTCGGCCAGGACCGGCTACCCCGCCGTCCCGCCGGTAACCGGATCCGGGCCGGAGTTACGGGAGACCGACCTGCGACCACGTCATGCGCAGCGCGGTGCCGCGCTCGCCTGCCTGCACCGCGACCTCGTCGGCGAGGGTCTTGATCAGCTTCAGCCCGCGTCCCCGGGTGGTGTAGCCCTCGGCGTGCGGGGTCGGGGTCCGCCAGCTGCCGTGGTCGGACACCACCACGATCACGCTGCCCTGGTGCGGCCAGGCGCGGACCTCCATCGGCCCGTGGTCGCCGCGGTAGGCGTGGTCCACCACGTTGGCCATCGCCTCGTGCACGGCCAGCGCGAGGTCCTGCACCTTGTCGTCGTCCAGCCCGAGCGCGCGGGCCCACGAGGTGATCGCGCGGCGCAGGACGGTGACCTCGGCGGCACAAGCTGAGACGACCCGGTGCAGCACGGTCACCGGCGGGACTCCGGCCAGGTTCCGGGGCGCATTTCTCCCTCATGATGCGACATGGTTCTCGGTCACCTGCCTCAGCCCATTACCCCGGGTGGGGGAACACAAACCCCCTTCAGCTCACCACAGCGGGCGGATCCGCGCCACCGCGGGGGGATGCTTCGAGGGGTCTTCGTTGTCCGCGGCGCGCATGCGAGCTAGCCTCGTGCGGTGCGATCGTCAGGCTGGGTTGAACACGCGCGTGACCTGGGCCCGCAGGGCCACTTGTGCTGGCGGTACGACGAGCCGGCGCAGTTGCGTCCCCGGGTCGGGGAGTTCCTGACCGAGGGGCTCGAACTGGGCCAGCGCGTGCGCTACGTCGGGTCCGCCCCGGTCGAGGACCTCCTCGCCGACTTGCACGAGGTCGACGGCATGGACGAGGCGCTGGCGCGAGGGGCGGCACAGGTCGTCTCACTGGACGACGTCTATTCGGCGGACGTCCCGGTCGAGCCCGTCGCCCAGGTGCGGACCTACGCCACGGCCACCGACGAGGCGCTCGCGGCCGGGTTCACCGGGCTGCGGGTCGCCGCCGAAGCCACCCCGCTGGTGCGCACCCCGGCGCAGCTGACCGCGTTCGCCCGGTACGAGCACCTCATCGACCAGTACATGGCCGGTCACCCGTTCTCGGCGATGTGCGCCTACGACGTGGGCCAGCTGGGCGAGGACGTGGTCGAACAGCTCGCCTGCCTGCACCCGAACACCAATCAGGGCACCGTCGGTTTCCGGTTGCACGCCTCCCCCGGCGCGGCGTTCAGCGCCAGCCTGAAGGGGGAGCTGGACCTGTCCACCGAGGAACTGCTGAGCACCGCACTCGACCGCGCCGAACTGCCGCTGCGCGGCGGAGAGCTGGTCCTCGACGTGGGAGGCCTGGACTTCATCGACCACCGCAGCCTGCTCCAACTGGCCGAGCACGCCCGTCGCCGCGCCGCCGGGCTGGTGCTGCACGCGCCACGTCCCGGCCTGACGCGGCTCACCACCCTGCTCGCGCTCACCGACGTCCGGATGGCCCACGCGTGACCGCCACGATGCCCCCGAAGCCGGAACCGTTCGTCCACCCCGCGTTGTTCTACCGCTCCGACGCGGAGTACCTGGAAGGCCTGGTCCCGTTCGTCACCGACGGCCTGGACGCCGGTCAGCCGGTCGCCATTTCGGTGCCCGGCCCTCAGGGGCGGCTGCTCACCGACGCGCTCGGCCCCGCGGCCGAGCGGGTGCACCTGCTCGACATGACCGTGGCCGGGCGCAATCCGGGCCGGATCATCGCCGGGGTGCTGCGCCGCTTCGCCGACCGCCACCGCGACCGGCACGTCCGGATCATCGGGGAGCCGATCTGGCCCGGCCGCTCCGCCACCGAGTACCCGGCCTGCGCCCAGCACGAAGCGTTGATCAACGCGGCGTTCACCGGGCGCGACGTCACGATCGTCTGCCCGTACGACGTGGCCGGCCTGGAGGCGAGCGTGCTCGCCGACGCCAGGCAGACCCATCCGCTGCTGTGGGAGGGCGAGCAGCGGTACCCGAGCGCGGACTACGCCCCGGACGACGTGGTCGCCCGATACAACGAACCGTTCCAGCACACGGGGGACGCGGAGGTCCACCTCGTGGCCACCGCCGCGGATCTGTCCCCGGCCCGGCGGCGGATCGCGGACCGGGCCCGGACACTCGGCCTGCCCGCGGCCCGCATCCCGGACCTGGAACTCATCGCCACCGAACTCGCGGCCAACAGCCTCCAGCACGCCGGTGCGCCGTGCGAACTGCGGCTCTGGCGCGAAAACGGCGAGATCGTCTGCGAAGCCCGTGACACCGGGCAGCTCACCGACCCGCTGGCCGGCCGCCGCCCCGCGGAGGGCTTCTCCGGCCGCGGCCTGCTCCTGATCAACGATCTGGCCGACCTGGTGCGCACGCACACCAGCGCGCAGGGCACGACCATCCGGGCCTACCTCCGCCCCTGACCCGCTTCAGCAGCAGTGCTTTCCGCGCCAGGCTTCACGGCCTTCCTTGACCGCGACGGCGGCGATGACCAGCGCGACGAGCGGATCGGCCCAGTACCAGCCGAAGAGGCTGTTGAGGAGCAGGCCGACGAGCAGCACGCCGGAGAGATAGGTGCAGAGCAGCGTCTGCTTGGAGTCGGCGACGGCGCTGGCCGAGCCGAGTTCACGCCCGGCCCGGCGTTGGGCGTGGGACAGGAACGGCATGACCGCCAGGGAAACCGCGGCCAGCACGATGCCGACGGTGGAGTGCTCGGCGGGGTCGGCGCCGAACAGCGTGCGAACGGCTTCGACGGTGACGTAGGCCGCGAGGGCGAAGAAGGACACCGCGATGACCTTCAGCGCGGTGCGCTCGCGGGCCTCCGGGTCGCTTCCGGAGAACTGCCAGGCGACCGCGGTGGCGGAGGCGACTTCGATGACGGAGTCCAGGCCGAAGCCGATCAACGCGGTGGACGAGGCGATCGTACCCGCGGAGATGGCGACGATCGCCTCGATGACGTTGTAGGTGATCGTCGCGGCGACCAGCAGCCGGACCCGGCGCGTGAGCACCGCCCGGCGGATGCCGTCCACAGTGGACTCGGGCGCGCAACAGCCGTCGGTGCAGTGACTCGTGCTGACGGGCAAGGGGAGTTCGCGGTCGTTCATCACGGCGTCCGGCAGGGCTCGTCGGGGTCGACCGCGAGTACGACCTGCACCAGTTCGCGGAGCGCGCGGGCGAGGTGTTCGTCGGCCAGCGCGTAGCGGACCTGCCTGCCTTCGTAGGTGGCCACGACCAGGCCGCAGCCACGCAGGCAGGCCAGGTGGTTGGACACGTTGGACCGGCTGAGACCCAGTTGGTGCGCCAGCTTCCCGGGATAGCTCACGCCGTCGAGCAGGGCGATGAGGATCTTGCAGCGGGTGGGGTCGGCCAGCGCGCGGCCCAGCCGGGCGAGCGCGGCACCCCGTGTCTCACACGTCAGCACCCGTCGAACAGTACATCAGCCGCTGAATCAAATGGCGGTCAGTGGGTCGAACGGACCACACCGCCGGTCCGCCGATCCGCTAGGTTCGGGCGGAAAGCGGTTCGACGGGGGAGTGGCGGCATGAGCGGTATCGGCAAGTGGAACCTGGGGATCGGCGCCCTCCTGTTCGGGGCGGCGGTGGTGTGCTCGGTGCTGGACCTGATCCCGGCCGCGGTGATCCTCGGGGTCCTGGGCCTGCTCGGGCTCGTCATCGCGGGCTACGACGTGATCGAAAACTGGGCGGAGCGGGCGGAACTGCGTCGCCGTGGGGCGCGGGCCCGCCGGGAGAGCCAGAACCGCTGACCGTCACTCCGGTCCCGGTCCGCCCCGGCCGGTCCGGCTGCCCGCATAGGCGGATTCCCGCAGGTGGGCGAGCCACCGCGGAGCCATCTCGACACCGTCCGGATGGTTCCGCATCGGGTCGAAGGCGGGCGCCGGCCCGTCCGCGGCGACGCGGTCCAAGGTCAACCTCGCCGCCGTCCGCCAGGCACCGGTGCCGCGCGCGGTGTAGAGGATGTACTGCAGCGGGCCGTCTTCGAGCAGTCGCCGAACCGAGTCCAGTGAGGCACCACCCGGGTTGTCCCGCCGATCGGCCCTGGCGCCCAGCCAGATCGCCTCGCCGTCGTTCCGGTACGGCGTCAGGCTGCTGAACCGCGCCTCGGTCCACGAACCGGACGGCCACGGCAGGAAACGCGGGCGGGAACTGGTCAGCGTGAGGTCCCACACCGGCTCGCCGTGCAACCGGAGCGCGAGCCCCAGCGCGTCGGGCACGTCACCGGGGGTGCCGACCCCCTTCGACAACCGGGCGGTGACCGTCCGCGTACCGGCGGGCAGTGGCAGTTCACCACCGTCGAACGGGGTCAGCTCACCGGTGAGCAGCAGGCCTCGGGGGTGGAAGGCACGCGCGTGCCTGGCCGAAGCCAGCACGCGGAACAGCTTCGCGGTGATCGCCATGCGAGGGGGATGCCCCGCCGGGGCGCGGGGTATTCCTCCGGCGCCGCGGAGAGCCCCGGTGCGTACCGGCGATGTCCGGCCGGCCGGACATCGGTGCTACGCCGAACGACGGGTTGCCGGTCGGCCGGGCGCAGGTCGAAAAGGGGAATGGGGCGACGCGCATTGCCCGGCGGAACAATGGCGCCCTATCGTGGATCGACCCCGTGGTGATCAGTCGGCCGGGTGTCGAAATGGTTGTCGAAGCGCTTCGACAGTCAATTCGACCGGCCGCAGCGACAAAGGAGTCGTCCATGTTCAAAATCATGCGTGCAGCGATCCCCGCACTCGTAGTGGCCCTGACGTTGGGCGGTCTGCCGTCACCGGCGCTGGCGGCGGCCTGGAGTTCCTCGGACCGTTGGGGCACCTGGGAAAACGGCGGTTACACGCTCTACAACAACATCTGGGGCGAAGGTGGCGGCCCGCAGACCATTTGGGCCGACTCGTACAGCAATTGGGGAGTCTGGGCCAACCACCCGAATACCGGCGGGGTCAAGTCCTATCCGAACGCCACCCGGCAGGTGAACCGGCGGCTCAGTTCGCTGAGCAGCGTGTCGAGCACCTTCAACGTCACCGTGCCCGGCTCCGGCGCCTACACCAGCACCTACGACATCTGGGCCGACGACCACGCCTACGAGATCATGCTGTGGGTCAACCAGACCGGTCCCATCGGGCCGATCGGCTCGTTCCAGGGGGACGTCTCCGTCGGCGGGCACGACTGGTCCGTCTACCGCGGTTCCAACGGCTCGGCCCAGGTCTTCTCCTTCCTCCGCCGCTCGGACACCAACGCCGGCACGATCGACATCCTGGCCGTGATGAACTGGATCCGCGCCCGCGGCTGGTTCGGCGACGTCACCCTGAGCCGGGCGCAGTTCGGGTACGAGATCACCTCGTCCAGCGGCGGCCTGGACTTCCGCACCAACAACTTCTCGGTGAACTATTCCTGACCACCGTGTCGAGATCGTGGCGCGCCGGACGTCCTTGGAGGGCAACTGGACCACGACGGGAGAAGAGGTACCTGATGGACACGATGCAGGCGTACCGGCTGGCGCAGGACGAGTTCGACGCCGTGCTGGCCGCGGTGCCGGCCGGCCGCTGGGACGAGCCATCGGCCTGCGCGGAGTGGACGGTGCGTGACGTCGCCGGGCACGTCATCTGGGGACAGCGCCAGATGCGGGCGTGGGCGACGGGGGAGGAGTACACCGAGCGGGCGGGGGCGCCGGGCGCACCGCACCCGGCGGACCTGGCCGGGGACGACCCGCTGGCGACCTGGCGAGCGGCCAGGGAAGCCACGGTGGCGGCGCTGACCGAGGCCGCGCTGGAGCGGACGACCTCGATCTCCGGGCTCGGCGAGGTGCCGCTGCGGGCGGTGGTCACGCTCCTGCTCACCGATCACCTGGTGCACACCTGGGACATCGGGCACCCGCTCGGCCTGGCCGTGCGGCTCGACCCGGCGCTGGTGCGGGTGGCGTTCGACTGGGCGAAGGCCAACGTGGTGCGGCGGCCGGGCTTCTTCGGCCCGGAAATCACCCCGCCCGCCGATGCCGACGAGCAGACCCGGATGCTGGCCTTCCTCGGGCGCACGACTCGGCAACCGCTGACCGCCTGAGCACGGCGAAAGGTGGGCCGCCGGTGACCGGCGGCCCACCCGCCTAGTCCGAAGTGGACAGTGTCAGCCGGTCTCCGGGGTGTCGAGGGCGAGCAGGCGGCCCGCGAGGAACCGGCGGTCGGCGGGGTTGCGGGCGAGCTCGTGTGCCCGCCGGTACGCCGTGGCGGCTTCGTCGGTGCGCCCGAGGCGCCGCAGCAGGTCGGCGCGGGCCGCGTGCCTGAGGTGGTAGTGGTCGAGCCCGTCGATCCGGTCGATCAGCGCCAGGCCGCGCGCCGGATCGGTGGCCATGGCGACGGCGACCGCGTGGTTCAGCGCGACCACGGGAGTGGGCGCCACCGCGAGCAGTTCGCCGTAGAGCGCCGCGATGCGGTCCCAGTCGGTCCGGTCGGCGGACGGGGCTTGCGCGTGCACGGCGGCGATCGTGGCCTGCAACTGGTACGGGCCCATCCGGCCGTGGCGAAGCGCGCGGCCCAGCAGCCCGATCCCTTCGACGATCTGGGCGCGATCCCACTGGCCGCGGTCCTGGTCTTCCAGCAGCACCACGTCCCCGGCGTCGTCGTACCTGGCGGCGTCGCGGGCGTCGTGCAGCAGTAGCAACGCCACCAGCCCGAAGGCTTCGGGTTCGTCGGGCATCAACGTGGCTATCAGGCGGGCGAGCCGGATCGCCTCCGCTCGCAGCAGGTGGTGCTCGGAACTGCCGCGCTCGGCGGTGTAGCCCTGGGTGAAGATCAGGTAGACGACGGTGAGGACCCCGGCGAGCCGTTCGGGCAGCAGGTGGTCGGCGGGGACGGCCAGGCTGATGCCCGCGTCCCGGATCTTGTGCTTCGCCCGGACCAGCCGCTGCGCCAGGGTCGTCTCGCTGACCAGGAACGCGCGGGCGATCTGCCCGGCGGTCAGCCCGACGACGGCCTGCAGCGTCAGCGCCACCCGCGCCTGCTCGGCCAACGCGGGATGGCAGCAGGTGAAGAGCAGGCTCAGCCGCTCGTCGCCGACGCTGAGCAAGCGCTGTTCCCCGGGATCGCTCATCGTCGTCACCCAGCCCGATGCCGGTTCGCCCTCGGCCCGTTCCTTGTCCCGGCCGCGTCGCGCGCGGCGGATCCGGTCGACCGCCTTGTTGCGTGCCGTGGTCAGCAGCCAGGCCACCGGGTCGTCGGGCACGCCCGTGCCCCAGCGCTGCAACGCCGTCGCGCAGGCGTCGTGCAGCGCGTCCTCGGCGAGCTCGAAGTCGCCGAGCAGGCGGACGAGCGCGGCGAGGATGCGTGCTCGGGACTCGCGGTAGACCCGTGCGACCGCGAGTTCCGGCGGCTCGGTCACGCGTTCCCGGCTGGCGTGTTGTCGACGGCGGGCATGGACTCGATCGGCCGGACCTCGATCGCACCCTGCTCGGCCATCGGGCACAGCGCCGCCAGCTCCAAGGCTTCGTCGAGGTTCCGGCAGTCGAGGATGTAGTAGCCGCCGAGGTGTTCGTGGGTCTCCACGAACGGCCCGTCGGTGATCAGCGTCCGCCCGTCGCGGACGCTGACCGTGGTGGCGGTGTTGTCCCCGTGCAGCGCGTCCCCGCCCACCAGCGCGCCCCGGCGGCGGCACTCGTCGGCGAAGGCGTTCACCCTGGTCAGCGCGTCGGCGAACCCCGGGTCCTCGGGTGCGGGACGGCCACAGTTGTAGATCATCAGCAGGTAACGCATGGTGCTCTCCTCGCTCGGTGCGCGCTCGGTCACCACAAGGACGAACGGACCACGCGCATCTCGACATGTCGTGGATGGATTCAACCCGCCCGCCGTCACGGATCGGCGATGTCCAGGGTGACCTTGGACAGGGGGCAGCCCACGCAGGCCAGGACGTAGCCGTCGGCCCTCTGCTGAGGGGTCAGGCAGTTCGGCTCGGTCATCGCGACCTCCCCGCCGCGTAGTTTCACCCGGCAGTCCCCGCAGTTGCCGACCGTGCACGAGTACGGCATCTCCAGGCCCGCCGCGAGCCCGGCGTCGAGGAGCGTCTGGCCGGGCTCGACCACCACGGAGCCGACCTCGCGCGTTCCGTCCTCGACGATCATCTGCTGCGGCGTGGTCGCGGTGGTGGCCGTGCCCACCCCGCTGGTGTAGCGCTCGTGGTGCACGCGGTCGTCCGGCACCCCTCGCTCGGTCAGGACGCCTCGGACCGTGTCCATCAGCGCCTCGGGCCCGCACAGGTAGTACCGGGCGTCTTCCGGCGGCCGCAGGTCGGAGAGCCAGCCATGCACCTTTGCGGCGTCGAGCCGTCCGTGCTCCCGCGTCAGGACGTGCGTGACCGACAGCCGCCCGGGATTCTCCTTCTCCAGCCGGGAGAGCTCGTCGGCGAAGATGACCTCATCCGGGCCGCGGTTGCTGTAGAGCAGGGAGATCCGGGCGGACGCCGGTGCGGCCAGCAGGGTGCGGATCACGCTCATCATCGGGGTGATCCCGCTGCCCGCGGCGACCAGGACGACCTCGTGCGCCGCGGCCGGGTCGGCGTGGAAGGACCCGGAGGGGCCACGCAGCGACAGCCGGTCCCCGGCGCGCAGTTCGCGGTGGATGTGGGCGGAGAACCGGCCGCCGTCGACCCGCTTGACCGTGACCTCCAGTCGTGGTGCCCCGGGCGCCGACGACGCGGAGTACGCGCGCCGCACCGGCCGGCCGTCGATGTCCGCGACCAGGGTGAAGAACTGCCCTGGCCGGAAGTCGAAGGAAGCCGGGCGTTCGGCGTCTTCGAGGACGAGGGTGACCGCGCTGGGTGTTTCCCGCCGCACCTCGGCGATCCGCACCTCCCGCAACGGGTTCTCCACGGCGACGGGCCGCCCGGCTCGCGGTGAGCCGATCTCGACCTGCTCGTAGCCCTCCTTCCGCAGCCCGGAGCGGTAGGCGCGGTTGATCGCCACCCGGAGCACCCGGCCGATCCCGGGGATGCCCGTGACCACCTTGAGCACGCGGGTGAGCGGGCCGCCCTCGGCGTCGGCCAGGTTCGCGGCGAGGTGGTCCCCGGCCAGCGCCATCAGGTCCGGCACCGTGCCGCGCTCGAGGTGCGTGGTCCACACCCGGGAGCGCGTGACGGCGTCGTTCGCGGTGACCTCGGCGTGTTCGACGTCGATGAGCAGCGCCGCGTGCGGGGGAGTCCCGCGCAACGCCATCGTCTCCAGCAGCGCCGGGTCGTCGGTGATCGTGCCGCGCCCGCGGCCGTGGAGCACCCCGGTCCGGCCGGGGACGAGGGCGGCGAAGGAGAGCCGGTCGTCCTTGAGCAGGTTGTGGAGGCTGTCCGCGCGTTTGTTGCCCTTGCGGTCGGGGAGGACGAGCGTCCGGCCGTCGAGGATCCGCGCGACGGCCGGGCGGTCTCCGCGCGGACTGGTGTCACCGCCGCCTGAGTCGTCCCAAGTGGACAGAGTGAGGAACGGTGCGGCGGCGAGGAACTCCGCGACGCCGGGTCCGCGCAGCGGGCCCTCGCCCTCGATCGCGGGCGGCGGACCAGCGGGGACCGGTGGCTGCCACAGGCGTGAGCGGATCACCGCCTGCGCGCAGTGCACATACGCCTCCTGGACGTCGACGAACGTCTCGGCGCCCTTCCGCTTGGCCACGGAACCGTTGAGCCGCAACGTTTCCCCCACGCCCGGCAGGAGGAAGACGAACGACACCGGACCGTGCGCCTCGCCGTCGGGCAGGGTGAACGAGATCCGCGTCGGCGAGTGGACGCGCACGAACCCCGGTGTGCCGCCGACGAACGTCGTGCGGCTGGTGCCCTCGGCGTCGCGGTAGCCGAAGCCCGCGAGCGGGCAGTGCGCCAGGACGGTCCGGCAGCCCTCGTCGAGGGCGCTGATCTGCTTCAGCATGATCATCGACGGTGGCTGCCCCAGGGCCGCCTCGATCTCGCCGGCCGTCGTCAAGCGGTGGACCGTGCTCACCCGCGTCGCGCCCGGCGTTTCGTTCTCGCAGCTCATGACACTATTGTGAGCATTAGCTCAGGTATCTGGCTACTCGCTTTTGCCGCCTTCGAGGAGGGCCACCATGTCCCCGGCCGACCGCCGCTTGGAGCCACGTCGCAAGCCCCGGCAGGTGCGTGCCGAGCTCACGCGCGAGCGCATCCTCACCGCGGCTGCTCACGTTTTCGCCGAGCACGGCTACGCCGCGGGCACCACCAACCGCATCGCCGAGCGCGCCCGCATCTCCATTGGCTCGCTGTACCAGTACTTCCCGAACAAGGACGCCATCCTCGCCGAGTTGCTGGTCCAGCACATCGACCGCGGCGCCTGGACCGGGGCCGACGAGCTGGACCTCTCACCAGGGACGCTGGAGGCGGCGGTCCGCGCGATCATCCGCGACGCCATCGACAACCACAGCGACGACCCCCGGCTGCTCCGGGTGATGATCGAGGAGGCGCCGGTCTCCCAGGACCTGCTCGACACGATCGACCGGCACCAGGAGCTGCGCACGGCCCAGGTCCGCGAGGTCCTCGCCCGGCACCCCGACGTCCACGTGGGCGACCTCGGCGCCGCCGCGGAACTCATCCTGTTCACCGTGGAGATGAACACGCACAAGTTCATGGCCACCCCGCGGAACTTCCCGGTCGAGACGTTCGAGGACGAGCTGGTCGCCATGGTGACCAGGTACCTGCGCGGGGACCGGTAGCGAGGGTCAGGCCTTCGTGCCGGCCCGGCCGAGGCGCAGCGCCGAGACGAGGAAGAAGACGCCGCCGAGCGTGGCGTACCCGGCGAGGGTGGTCAGCGACGCGCCGTCCTGGGTGGCTTGCAGGATGAACGAGGTCCCGGCGACGGCGGAGATGGCGCCGCTGACGATCATCGGCCAGTGCCCGTCCAGATGGCGGCGGAGCACGCCGACGGTGAGCTGGATGAGGCCCGACACGATGGCCCAGGCACCCCACACGCGCAGCACCGCCGGGATCCCGGACGAGGCGGCGAGTGCCAGGCCGAGGGCGGCCGCGCCGCTGATCGCGATGTTGGCGTACAGGCCCGGCGCCGACCTGGTCGCCTTGGCCGAGCGGGCGTCGAGGACGGCGGCGACCACGTCGAACACGGGGTAGAGCACCAGCAGCGTGGCGCTGACCGGGCCCAGGCTCGACGCGGTCACGAACAGCAGGCCGGCCCAGACGAGCGCGAAACCGAAGCGGGCGAAGTAGAGCCGCCGCAGGGCGGGAGCGAGGGTGGCGGGGGAGGCGGCAACGGTGGTCACGGGGAACCCTCTCTAGGGAGAAAGAACGATCGGTATAGCCGTCACAGTGGCAGCGGTCTCGTCCGCTGTCAAGACCGATCGTTCTTTCTGCTAGGGTCGCCGCCAGACCGCAGAACACGGAGGTGCAGGTGTCCGAAGCGCGAGCACGGCTGCTCGGGACCGCCACCCGGCTCTTCTACGCCGAGGGGCTCCACGCCGTGGGGATCGAGCGGATCGTCGCGGAGGCGAAGGTGACCCGCGCGACCTTGTACCGGCACTTCCCGGGCAAGGATGAGCTGGTCGTCGCGTACTTGCAGGCGGTCGACCAGGCCGTCCGCGACCGGGCCGCCGAAGCCCTCGGCAGCGGCAAGCCGGCGGCCGACGTCCTGCGAGCCATCGCCCAGTCGATCGCCGAGGACATCCAGTCGCCCGGGTTCCGCGGCTGCGCCTTCCTCAACGCCGTGGCCGAGTATCCGGACCCGGAGCACCCCGTGCACCAGGCCGTCCTCGCGCACCGCCAGTGGTTCCTCACCACCATCACCGACCTGCTCGCCCAGACCGGGGAGACGCCGCCCGAGCCCGCGGGCCGTCACTTCGTCATGCTGCGAGACGGCGCGATGGCCGCGGGCTGCCTGTCCGACCCGACGGTGGTCCGCGAAACGTTCCTCGACGGCGTCGAAGGAATCCTGCGGTTCCGCGCCGCCTCCGGGCAGTGAAGGGCTTCAGCGAAACCTGGTGCCCGCCGTCGGGACTTCGCCCAGCGGCTTTTCCGCGTCGCGGAAAGCGCGAAGTCATGACCGCCGGGATTCGGCTTCCTGGTAGATCTCCGCGTAGGTGCGTGAATCCTTGATCAGGTCGTCGCAGAACGCGGCGACGTCGTCGCCGATGAGTTCCAGTACTCCCTTACCGGACGCGGCGCCCTCTTCGAAGAAGTCGACGATCCCCGAGAGCAGGGTTCCCTCGACGAGGTCCACCGGCCCGACCTTGAAGAAGTACTTCTGGCTTTCCTTGTAGACGATCTGGTAGTCCGGCGGGAGCGCCTTGACCCGCGCGAGGTGCGCCCGCCACTGCTTCTTGCCCTCGATGATGTCCTGGATGCCCATGTCAGCCTCCCAGCCGGTGCAGTTTCCTGGCGACGTTCCGGTTCAGCTGCCGTCGCCACCGATCGCGATAGGTCCGGGCGCCTTCTCCGCCGGCCAGTGCCGCGCAGAAGCCCTGGACGTCGTCCCCCAGCACCTCGTCGATGCTCTGCCCGTCGGCCGCTGTCTGTTCGAGCAGCCCCAGCGCGCCGTCCATGATCGGCATCAGGTTCCGGCCGGTGAAATCGCCGTAGGGGAAAAGGTGCGCCTTGATCTGTTCCCACGCCGCCCGGTGGTCGGCGGGCAACGCCTGCGCCCGGACTTCGAACGCTTTCCACTCCCTGGTGAGATCGTTCCCGGTGATGGTCTCCCAGAAGTTCATTCCCCGCCCTCCCTGAGCTTGTTGATGCGTGCGGTGATGTATTCCCATTTCGCCCAGAACGTGGCGAGTTCTTCGCGTCCCGCGTCGTTCAGCGCGTAGAACTTGCGCGGTGGGCCCACCCCGGACGGTCGTTTCGTCACCTGGACGAACCCGTTGCGCTCCAGTCGCAGCAGGATGGTGTAGACCGTCCCCTCGACGACGTCGGCGAAACCGAGTTCGTTCAGCCGGCGGGTGATGGCGTACCCGTAGGTCTCCTCGCTGCCGATGATGTGCAGCACGCAGCCCTCGAGCGTGCCCTTCAGCATCTCCGTCAGATCATCCATCCCGCGATCCTCCCGGTACGGGCTCCGCTCAGCCGAGGCAGGCCCGGACAGCCTCGGCCAGGTTCGCCGCCCGCGGGTCGTCGGGCCGGTAGTTCCAGAGGTTGGTGACGTAGCCGAAGCCGAGCTCGGCGTCGGGATCGGCGAAGGCGATCGAGCCGCCGGATCCCGGGTGACCGAACGATGACGGCCCGGCCATCGGCACCGGTGGGCAGGCTCGCCAGAACCCGAGTGACATGTTGAAGGAGCGGTGCGGTGGGACGTCCAGGCCCGGCGGCAGCGCGTGCATCCGGGTCTCGCTGGTCTGGACGGCGGACATCGTTTCGACGGTGGCCGGGGTGAGCAGCCGCACGCCGTCGACGTCGCTGACCGTGGCGGCGTACATCCGGGCCAGCGATCGTGCGTCCGAGATCATGTTCGCGGCCGGGAACTCGGCCGCGCGCCAGGCCCGGGTCCGGAAATAGCCGGTCGAGGGGTCCATGGCGCCGCCGAGCACGCCCGCGAGGGCCTGGATCGAACCCGGGCTCCACATGGACTCGACCCAGGCGGTGACCGTGTCCGCGTCGAGCCCGGTCATCTTGATCATCCCCGCGGTCAGTTCCTCCACGGTGAACGGAGCGGCGTCCTCGAACCGCGACAACTGGGGCTCCTGGTCCTCGGGCAGCCCGATCCAGGCGCGCAACCCGAGCGGGCCGGCCACCTCGTCGGCGAAGAACCCGCCGAGTGACTTCCCGGTGATCCGGCGGACGACCTCGCCGACCAGGAACCCGTAGGTGACGGCGTGGTAGACGTGCTCGGTGCCCGGTTGCCACAGTGGTTTCTGCACCTCGAGCGCGCGGATGACCGGGTCCCAGTCGCACGCCTCCTCGAAGGTCAGGGGTCCGTCGACGATCGGCAGCCCGGCCTGGTGGGACAGCAGCCAGCGCACCAGGATCTCCTCCTTGCCCGCCGCGCCGAATTCCGGCCAGTACCGGACCACGGGTGCGTCGAGGTCCAGTTCACCGCGCTGCACCAGCAGGTGCGCGCAGATGGCGGCCGCGCCCTTGGTCGTGGAGGCGACCTGGACGATGGTGTTCTCACGCCACGGCTGGTTGCTCTCACGATCCGCGAGGCCGTCCCACAGGTCGACCACCGGACGGCCGCCGACGTAGACGCTGCACGCCGCGCCGAGCTCACCGGGGTCCCCGTCGAAGTTCGCGCGGAAGGCGTCGGCGACCTTCCCCCACCCCGGCTCCACACCGTTGAGGCGCTGTGCCGTTTCGTTCGTCATGCTGGAGTCCTTTCCGGACAGTCGGGACGGTCGCGAGGCGACTAGGAGATCTTGCGGCGGTAGCTGAGTACGGCGAAGACATAGGCGACGACGAGGATGCCGGCGCACCAGGCGAGGGCGACCCAGATGCCGGTGCCGACCGGTCGCTGCGCGAACAGGTCGCGGATGGCGTTGACGATGGAGGTCACCGGCTGGTGCTCGGCGAAGGCACGCACCGGGCCGGGCATGGTGGCGGTGGGGACGAACGCCGAACTGAGGAACGGCAGGAAGATGAGCGGGTAGGAGAACGCGCTCCCGCCTTCCGCCGACTTCGCGCCGAGCCCGGCGACGACGGCGATCCACGTCAGCGCCAGGGTGAACAGCAGCAGGATGCCGGTGACCGCGAGCCAGGCGAGCACCCCGGCGCCCGAGCGGAACCCCATCAGCAGGGCGACGCCCACGACGATCACGAGCGAGACCAGGTTGGCGACCACCGAGGTCACCACGTGTGCCCACAGCACGCCCGACCGGGCGATCGGCAGGGACTGGAAGCGCTCGAAGATCCCGCTCTTCAGGTCGGTGAAGAGCCGGAGCGCGGTGTAGGCCACGCCCGAGGCGACGGTGATCAGCAGGATGCCGGGCAGCATGTAGTTCACGTACGACGCCGAGTCCGTGGCGATCGCGCCGCCGAAGACGTAGACGAACATCAGCATCATGGCGATCGGCGTGACGACGGTGGTGATGATGGTGTCCGGGCTGCGGGTGATGTGGCGCAGTGACCGTCCGAGCAGGACGGAGGTGTCGCCCCAAACATGTGTGCTCATCGTCGTTTCCCTACTTTTCCGTGCGGCCGTCGCCGACGATGGAGAAGAACACGTCCTCGAGGGTCGGCTGCTTCTCGACGTATTCGACCTTGGCGGCCGGGAGCAGTTGCTTGAGCTCGGCGAGGGAGCCGTCCACGATGATCCGTCCTTCGTGGAGGATCGCGATCCGGTCGGCGAGCTGCTCGGCCTCCTCCAGGTACTGGGTGGTGAGCAGCACCGTCGTGCCCTGCCCGGCGAGTTCCCTGACCGCCTGCCACACCTCGGCGCGGGCCTGGGGATCGAGCCCGGTGGTCGGTTCGTCCAGGAAGATCACGGACGGATTCCCGATGAGGCTCATGGCGATGTCCAGGCGGCGGCGCATCCCGCCGGAGTAGGTCGAGACCCGCCGCGCGGCCGCGTCGGTCAGCGAGAAGCGTTCCAGCAGCGCGTCGGCGATCTCACCCGGGCGTTCCTGGTGCCGCAACCGGGCGATGAGCACCAGGTTTTCCCGCCCGCTGAGGATTTCGTCGACCGCGGCGAACTGGCCGGTGAGGCTGATCGCCTCCCGCACGTTCGCCGGATGGGTGACGACGTCGAAACCGCCGACGCTGGCCGTTCCCGCGTCCGCTTTGAGCAAAGTGGACAGGATCCGCACGACGGTGGTCTTGCCTGCCCCGTTGGAGCCGAGCAGGGCGAAGATGCTGCCTCGCGCCACGTCGAACTCGACCCCGCGCAACACCTGCAGATCCCCGTAGGACTTCTCCAGGTCCCGCACCTGGATCGCCTGGACGAGCTGTGTGGACATCAGGATGCCTTATTTCTGCCGGTGCCCCCGGCGAGCTATACAGTGTCACTAGGTACCGGTAGATAGTAACACTAGCTAGTGGCGAGGCGTCAACCGTCGCGGACGGTCAGCGCGCCGGGCGCAGTGCCGTGCCGAGGTGCCGCCGGGTCGAGGTGATCGCCCGGCGGAGGCTTTCCTTCTCGCCCACCTGGGCCGTCAAGCTGGCGCGGGGGATCTCCAGCGCGTAGGGGATGCCGGGCGGCAGTGCGGCGAGGATGCCGGTCACGTCGATACCGCCCTCACCGGGGAACAGGCGCTCGTAACGAGCTGTGTGGATCAAACCCTCCACTGTGGACGGTATACGGGCCGGGGCGTCGCAGACGTGGGCGAAGTGGAACCATTCGCGCGGGAGCCGGGCGAGTTCGCCGATGCTCGATCGCGAGCGGGCGAAGTGCAGCAGGTCGATCAGCATCCCGGCGTTCGGACGGCCGGCCGCGTGCAGGACATGGGCCGCTTCGGTGAGATCCGGGGTTTCGGTCCACGACGGGAATTCGAGGTCCGCCGACAGACCCAGTGGTGCCGCCAGGTCGCAGAGCTGCGCGAAGTGCTCGATCTTGCGGTCGCGGTCAGTGTCGGGGAGCTGGGTGATGACGTGCCGGGCACCCAGCTCGGCGCCGGTCTCCAGCAGCCGGAGGAAGCGCTTCGGATCGTCGTGGGGGCCGATCCTCGCCAGTTCCACGTCCAGCACTCGAATGCCGGTGGCGGCCAGTGCGCTCTTGGTCCGCTTCAGCAGTGCGGGATCCGTCGCGATCGGGTAGTGCGGTTCGTCCGGGGTCACCCTGGCGAGCCGGAGCCCGACGTAACGGTAACCGGCTTCGGCGGCGGCCTCGATGAGTTCGGGCGGGGACAGGGTGAGGGCTGACAGATGCGCCACCGAGTAGTCGTGCGCGGAGAAGTCCTCGCGCACCGAGGCGGGCTGGGGGATCACCGTTTTCGTGACCAGGCGGCGTCGGCGTTGCGCGGCCATGCGGATCGGCGCGGTGGCCGCGGCGCCGTAGCCCGCGTAGCCGTCGATCCGTTGCACCACCTCGAAGAACACCCGGGAGCCGAGCACCTCGGTGCAGACGTGGAGGTATTCGCCGTGCTCGTCGCGGTCGTACAGGATCGACAGTTCGCGCAGGGGCGCGCTCAACTCCGGTGGCAGCTCGAGGCGGGCGTCGAGGTCGTCGTAGTAGTTGCCCGGGAGGTCCAGCAACGGCGCGCCCATCGCCCGGAGCGCCCGTGCGCTCGCGATGACGTCGGTCGAGGTGAACGCGATGTGCTGGGGTTCCGGCACCGCGGGCGCCCACTCGCCGCGGCGGAAGAGGGCCGCGTTCAGCGTCAGGCGCACCCGGTGGCCGGGGTCGGTCGCGGCCCGGCTGCGGATGAGGCCGAAGGGGGCCGCCAGCTCCATCGCGGGCTGGGTCCGCAGGCCGAGCACCGCCCGGTAGAACAGCGCCGCCTGGTCGAAGTCGTCGAACGGCTCGGTGAGCGAGACGTGGTCGATGCCCGCCAGCAGCCCGGCGGTACCGGGCCCGGCACCGGTCGGGTCGAAGTCGGCGAGCCAGTCGTTGCCCGGATCGCCGGTGCGGCAGAAGAAGACCGTGGTCCCGTCGGGAGCGGCGACCGAGTACAGCTCCGCCTCCTGAGGCTGCCTGCGGCGGGACAGGACAGGCGCGAGCAGGCGCTCGGCCCGTGTCGCGGACGCGGCCGGATCGGCGCTTTCCACGGCCAGCGCCGACAGTTCCGCGGTGCCGGGCGCGGCGGCCACACGGGGAGTGGCGTTGAGGAGTACGCGCGCGTCGCCCTGCTGCCACAATTGCACCGGCTTCGAGCGGTGTCGCCCGACGTGCGTGAACCCGAAGGCCGTCAGCGTGCGCTCGAAGACCGGGCCCGACACGTCGTCCACGGCCAGTTCGGTGAACACGTGCCCGGCCAGCGCGGGTGCTGCGGGCAGGTCCGGCGGGACGAACCGGTCGCCCAGCGACTCCCGCAGCGCGACGAGCGAGCGCATGGCGTCCGTCGCGGACCGGCGGGGGTCGGCCTGGCGGAACACGTCGTTGGACACTTCGAGGGCGAGCGGGCCCCGGTACCCGATGGCGAGCACCGCCCGGGCGAACTCCGCGAGGGCGAACGAGCCCTGACCGGGGAAGAGCCGGTGGTGGTGGCTCCACTGCGCGGTGTCCATGGACAGCCGTGGCGCGTCGGCCAGTTGCAGCGCGAACACCTTGGTGCCCGGGATGACCCGGACCGCGGTCAGGTCCGCGTCCCCGGCGAGCACGTGGAAACTGTCCAGGCACAGGCCGAGCGCCGGGTGGCCGGCGCGGCGCACGATCCGCCACGCGTGGGCGTAGGTGCGGACGAACCGGGCCCACGCGACGGCTTCGTAGGCGATGCGGAGACCGCGGGCGGCGGCCCGGCTCGCCAGCAGGTGGAGCTGTTCGGTCGCGAGATCGTCGTCGTCCACCGCGTCGGGGGACAGCGACGAGCAGAGCAGCAGGGTTTCGGTGCCGAGCTGCTCGAGCACGTCGAACTTGCGTTCCGCGCGCCGCAGGTTCGCGGCGAGCACGTCCGGCGGAACGGCTTCGAAGTCGTGGAACGGCTGGTACAGATCGATCGTGAGGCCGAGGTCGGCACAGCGCTGCCGCACCTCGCGCGGTGACCACGGTGCCGCGAGCAGTCCGCCTCGACGATCTCGACGCCGTCGAACCCGGCCGCGGCCGCGGCGATCAGCTTGTCCTCGAGCGTGCCGGACAGGCACACGGTGGCGATGCTCAGTGCCGGGGCGGCTTCGGGGGAGCGGCCGGTGTCGTCACGCGGTGCCATGTCGCACTCCTCGGTGAGGGCAACGATGTGGTGCGAACGAACTAGATAGTTACTTATACGCCGACGACCCGGCGCCGAACACCCCCGGATCCCGTCAGACGACTTCGATCTTGCCGGTCGAACGGGGGCTCGCCGGGTCGTTGAAGAAGTACTCGCCCTTCGCGGTGAACGTGTGGGTGTGCGACTCACCCGGAGCGAGGCGCACGTCGAAAAGCCCTTCGAAGAACTGGGTCGCGCCCCGGGTGCCCGCGTTGCCCGCGTGGTTGGTGAACGTGACGGCCGTGCCCACCGGGACCCGCAGGTGGGTCGGGGCCATGGCGTTGACCGCGGTCGACTCGGTGGCGCCGATCGCGCCGGTCGCCGGATCGTAGGTGCGCCCGATGATCACCGTGTCCCGCACCGCGCTGCCGTCGACCGGGGCGCCGGACACCGGTCTGCGGGCGACCGGGGGCGGCGGGACCGGTGCGGGAGCGACCCGGCCGCCGAGCTTGAACGCCCAGAGGAAGTCGCCGCGCGGGGCCGAGTTGCCGTACGGGATGCCGGTGCCGCCGGCGTAGACCGCCACGTACTGCTCACCGTCCACTTCGTACAGGATGGGACTGCTGCTGATCGCCGCACCGCACTGGAACCGCCACAGCTCGCGGCCGTTGTCCGCGTCGAGGCAGAGCAGGTAGCCGTCGGGTTGGCCGATGAACAACAGCCCGCCCGCGCTGGTGAGGATTCCGTTGCCGTGCGCGAGGGAGTACGGCATCCGCTTCTTCCACCGCACCTGGTTGGTGCGCACGTCGACGGCGACGATCCCGCCGGTCTGGTACTCGCCGGGCGGGCGCAGGCCGTTGCTCGATTCGGTGAGCGAGTGGGCGGCGGCCACGTAACCGAACCCGGTGTAGACGCAGCCGGTGCGGTGGCTGAACGACTGGTGGCTCCAGTCGGCGCCGCCGCCGTGCCCGGGGATCGACAGGACGGGCACGTCCCAGTGCGGGGTGAACAGCGAGCCGCGGGCGTAGTGGGGGACCGCGCGGTTGGGGTCGCCGGGGATCGCGGTGCCCAGCGGCTGGTCGACGACCGTCGTCTCGGTCCACGGGCCCTGGCGGGGGAACGGCTGCGTCGGCCAGGTCTTCTGGCGCGGCTCCTGGGGGACCGGCCGTTCGTCGATGCCCAGCGGCGCCGAGCCGTTCTCCCGGTCGAGGATGTAGTACATGCCGGTCTTGCTGCCGTAGATCACCACCTTGCGGGGACGGCCGTGGATCCGCACGTCCGCGAGCACGGGCGCCATTACGTTGTCCATGTCCCAGATGTCGTGGTGGACGGACTGGAAGTGCCAGCGGTATTCGCCGGTGGCCAGGTCGATGGCGACGAGTGAATTGGCGAACAGGTTCATCCCGCCGCGTTCCGAACCGTCCTGGGACGACCGGCTGCCGCGTGCGTTGCCGAAGGTCCAGTACGCCAGGCCGAGGTCGGGGTCGATCGCGGGGTGAATCCACGGGGTGGCGCCGCCTTCGGCCCAGGATTCGCCTTCCCAGGTGTCGTTGCCGAACTCGCCCGGTCCCGGGATGCCCCAGAAGTGCCACAGGAGTTCCCCGGTGTCCGCGTCGACCGCGAGCCCGGCGCCGCGGTCGCCGTCGGCGGTGCTGAGGTAGAGGCGTCCTTCGTGGTGAACGATGGCCACCTTCTCCAGCGAGCCGTACTCGGTGATCTGCTTCTCCCACGCGACCGCGCCGGTTTCCCGGTCCAGCGCGACGATCCAGCTGCCGTTGGCGTGTGTGAAGACCTTGCCGTCACCGACCGCGACACCGCGGCGGGTCAGCGTGCCGCGGGTCTGCCGGTAGACCCACTTGGTGACGCCGGTCCGGCCGTCCACGGCGAACACGTTGCCCGGCGCGGACTCGATGTAGAGCACGCCGTCGACCGCGACCGCGGTGCTCTGGTTCGTGCCGGTGGTGAGGCCGCCTTCGATCCGGTTGACCCAGGCCGCGCCGAGCTTGCGCACATTGCCGCGGTGGAGATCGTCGAGCGCGGAGTAGTTCTGGTTGCCCAGGTTGCCGCCGACCTTCGGGAAGTCGCGGCCGCCGGGGGTGGTGGCGATGGGCGGCCGGTGGCCCGCCGGGTCCGCCGCCGCGGGTGCGCCGGACAGCGCGCCCACGCCGATCGCGGCGGCGGCCGCGCCTTTGAAGAACTCCCTGCGCTGGATCTCCGCCATGCCGCGCTACCTCCGTCAGGTCCGCCTGGTGGACCATGTGGACTGTGAGATGGTTCAGCGTAAGCTCGGCACGTCGTGCTTCACAAGACCGGCATGGTTTCTTCGGTCCGCGTCGCGGACCCGGCGAAAGGTCAGGACGTGCACAGACGAGTAGCGATGACGGTGACCGCGATCGTGAGCGCCGCGGTGGCGGTGGCGGCCACCGTCCTGGCGGTCGGCGGACCGGCGGCGGCGAACAACGGGGACCGGCCGGGGGCGAGGGAACTGGGGGAGCCGGACTACGGCGTGTGCCGGGGCGTGCGGCCGCAGTGCTACCACGACTGGGGCAATTTCGACCTGTCGCAAGGGATCCGCGTGCTGGTCTACTCGCGGACGGCGGGTCCCCGGCACGCGAACCTCGGCCCGGCTCTCGCACCCGGCCTCAACCCGCCGCTGGTCGACGGCAACGTGGCGCAACAGGGGTTGGTCCGATTGGGTCAGGAGAACGGATTCGCCGTCGACTGGACCGAGGACGTCACGCAGCTCTCGTCGGCCGGGCGCCTCTTCCCCTACCACGCGGTGATCTTCCTGAGCACCACGCGGGACACGCTCGACGACGCCGCGCAGACCGCGCTGCGGCAGTACATCCGCGGGGGTGGCGGGTTCGTCGGCATCCACAACGCGTTCGGCACCGAGTACAACTGGCCGTGGTACGAAGGCCTGCTGGGCAACGCGAACTACTACGACCACGGCCCGTACCAGCCGGGGACGGTACGGACCGTCAGCCGCAAGGACGTGTCCACCAAGGATCTTCCTGGCCGGTGGCAGTTCGCCGACGAGTGGTACAACCTGGTCCCCTTCCCGAGCGAGGTGCGGGTGCTGGCCGAGGTCGAGGAGTCTTCGCTGGCCCAGGGCGTACGCGGGGGCAGCGGCCACCCGGGCCACGGCGACCACCACCCGGTGGCCTGGTGCCAGTACTACGACGGTGGCCGCTCCTGGGTCACCACTCTCGGCCACGACGGCAGCGCCTTCACCGGCACGTCCACAGTGGACGGTTCAGCTCACTTCCGCGCACTGCTCGCCGGGGGCATCCGCTCCGCCGCCGGCGCCGCCCCCTTCTGCCGCTAGCCCGCACTCGCCGGGCGAATGCTATGAGTGGGGCATTACTTGCATTGAACGCAAGTAATGCCCCACTCATAGCATTCATCGGGCCGGGGGACGTCCCGAGTGTGGGGTTCGGCTGCGTGAGTGTGGGGTTCGCCCCGAGCTGCATCCTGGGCGAGTTCTACGTTCGTGCAGCCGAACCTCACGTTCGTGCGGGTGAACCCCACGTTCAGGAAGCCGAACTCCACAGTTGTCCGGGCTTGGGGCGCTCAGAGGCCCAGGTAGATCTGGCGTACTCGGGGGTCGCGGCTCAGGTCCTGGGAGGCGCCGGTCATGGCTACCTCGCCGTTTTCCATCACCAGGCAGGTTTTGGTGGCCTCGAAGGTGAGTTTCGCGTTCTGCTCCACCAGCAACAACGCATGCCCGGCGGCACGCAGCCGCTGCAACACCGCCAGGATGTCCTCGATCAGCTTCGGTGACAACCCCATGGAAGGCTCGTCGAGCAGGATGAGCCGTGGGTTCGTCATCAGCGCCCGGCCGACCGCCAGCATCTGCTGCTGACCGCCCGACAGCGCGCCCGCGAGCCGGTCCCGCATTTCGCCGAGGACCGGGAACAGGTCGAACACCTCGCCGAGGGTGGTGAGCGTCGGCCCCTTCCACTTCCGCACGTACGCGCCGAGCAGCAGGTTCTTCTCGACCGTCAGGCCGGGGAATACGTGCCGCCCCTCCGGTACGTACCCGATGCCGTGCCGCACGATGTCGCGGGCTTTGACCTTCGTGAGGTCGCTGTCCCCGAACCGGATGGTCTCCGCCGTCCTCGGCACCAGCCCCATCAGCGCCTTGAGCGTGGACGACTTTCCCGCCCCGTTCCCGCCGGTGGTGCCGACGCACTCGCCCGCGCCGACGGTGAAACTCACCGAGTCGACCGCCCGCACCCCGCCGTAGTGCACCGACAACCCCGACACCACCAGTCCGCCGTTCACCGGGCCACCTCCGAGCCGACCTCGGCGGCGATCTCGGCGGTGTTCATCGAGTCACCCAGGTAGGCCTCGATCACCTCCGGGCGCACCGCCACCTCCGCCGGGGTGCCGTCGGCGATCACCCCGCCGCCGGCCAGGACCGTCACCCGGTCGCACAGCGACATGACCAGCCCCATGTTGTGCTCGATCAGCACCACGGTCACCCCACTGTCCCGGATGGACCGCACGATCTCGCTCAGCTGACCGACCTCCTGGCCGTTGAGTCCGGCGGCCGGTTCGTCGAGCAGCAGCAGCGTCGGCCCGCTCGCCATGGCCCTGGCGATCTCCAGCCTGCGCTGGATGCCGTAGGGCAACGATCCGGGCGCCGCGCCCGCGAAGTCGGTGAGCCCGTACCGGGCCAGCAGTTCGTCGGCTCGCGCCCGCAACTCGCGTTCCTCACGCAGGACGCCGATCGGCCACAGCACGTACCGCCACACCGCCACCATCGACGACCGGTCCAGCGCCACCAGGATGTTGTCCCGCACGGTCATCCGGTCGAAGAGCCGCAGGTTCTGGAACGTCCGCGCCAGGCCCAGCCGGGAGAGCTGGTGCGGGCGCCGCCCGGTCACCACCCGGCCGTCGACCGACGCCGACCCCGAAGACACGCTGTAGATACCGCTGACGATGTTGAACAGCGTGGTCTTGCCGGACCCGTTCGGCCCGACCACCCCGCGGATTTCGCCGGGGCTGACCGACATGGACACCCCGGTGAGCGCCTTCAGCCCGCGGAAGTGCTTGCTGATCCCGGAAATCTCCAGGCTCGACCCCGGCCCGTGTTCCGCCGCCGGTGCCGGGGCGAAGGGGCCCAGCGCGGTTCGTTCGGCGGTGGCCTTCCGCCGCCGCACCACCTTGTACAGCCGTGACGGGATACCCGCGAGACCGGTCGGGGCGAACACCACCATCAGCACCACGACGGCGCCGAAGCCGAGTTGCGCGTAGACGGAGAAGTCGACCAGCACCTCCCGCACCAGAGACAGGGCGATGGCACCGACCACGCACCCGAGGATGCTCTGCCTGCCCCCGATGATCACCATCGCGAGCAGCAGGAACATGTTGGCGATGCTGAAGGTTTCCGGCGCCACGTACCGGATGAGCCCGGCGTAGAGCACCCCGGCGAGACCGCCGTACAGGCTCGCGAGCACGAAGGCGGCCATCCGCAGGATCGGCACCGGAGCGCCGACGGCACCGGCCGCGAGCGAGTCGTCGCGCATCGCCCGCATCCGGCGGCCCAGCCCGGTGTAGGCGATGAACCCGGCGAACCCCAGCGCCAGGCCGAACACGATCAACTCGAAGTAGTAGTACAGGTACTCGTTCGACAGGTCGATGCCGAACAGCGGCGGGACCGGGATGCCGGAGATGCCGTCGGCGCCGCCGGTCAGGGTGCTGTTGGTGACCCAGTTGGTGAACGCCAGCGCCAGCCCGAGCGTGACGATGCCGAGGTAGTGGGACTGCATCCGCAGCGCGGGCGTGCCCACGAACAACCCGACCAGCACGGTCGCCAGCACCGCGAGCACCGCCGAGGTCCAGAACCCGAAGCCCGCCCCGGTGGTGAGGATGGCGACGGCGTAGGCGCTCACCCCGAAGAACGCGACCTGCGCGAGGTTGATCTGGCCACCGAGCCCCATCGCCAGGCCGAGGCCGATGGCCAGCAGCGCGAAGACGATCGCGATGTCCATCACGTGGATGCCGTACGGGCCGAGCTGGTACGGGAGGAACCAGGCGGCCACGGCGACCACGCCGAAACCGGCGATGCGGAGCCTCATGCGCGGTTCACCGTCCGCTCGCCGAACAACCCGGTCGGCTTGATCATGATGACCACGGTGAACACCAGGAACACCACCAGTTCGGAGTACGCCTGGAACCGCCCGGCCAGGTACGAGTCGAGCACGCCGATCGCCAGGCCGCCGACGATCGCGCCCTGGATGTTGCCGAAGCCGCCGAGGATGGCCGCGGCGAACCCCTTGATGCCCAGCGAGCCGCCGAGCGTCGGGTTGACGTAGAGCATCGGCGCGACCAGCGCCCCCGCCAGCGCGGCGAGCCCGGCGCCGATGGCGAACGCGACGGCGTTGCTACGGCCCACGTGGATGCCGACCGCGGTCGCCGCCTCGTGGTCCATCGCCACCGCCTGCATGGCCGCACCCCGCTTGGTGCGCTGCAGGAACAGCACCAGCGCGACCGTGGCGAGCGCGGCGATGGCCAGCACGACCAGGCTGTAGGTCCGGATGCGGATGCCGAACACGTCGAGCGGTTCGGTGTCCACCGGGGACGGCACCGCGTGCCCGGTGGCGCCCCAGATGATCGTGGCCACCGCTTCGAGCACCATGCCGAAGCCGATCGTGCCGATCAGCATGAGGTCGAAGTCCTTGTTCTCCAAGGGCCGCAGCACCCGCTCGATGACCAGCCCGATCATGCCGGTGACCAGCATGGCCACCGGGATCGCGACGAAAAACGGCAGGCGCGCGGACATGTAGAACGTCGACGCCGCGTAGGCGCCGATCATCACCACCTGGCCGTGGGCGAAGTTGACCAGCCCCATCGTCCGGTAGACGATCGAGAAGCCCATGGCCACCAGTGCGTAGACCGCGCCGAACCCGAGCCCGCCGACCAGGGTCTGGAAGAAGACCTCCATCGCCTCAGCCGGCAGATTCGGCGACGAGCCGGCCGGCGGTGATGACGCCGATCGAGGTGGTGTGGATGCCGACACCGCTTTCGTCGAATTCGAAGTTCCCGAGCAGCCCGTCGTACTTGGTCGCGCGGATCGCGTCGGCGAGGGCCTGACCGGTGGCCCCGTTGCTGTTCATCAACGCGGTGAACACGATGTTGGCGCCGTCGTATGCCTTCGCGCCGTGCAGTTCGGCCTCTTCACCGTGGGCGCCCTGGTAGGCCTTGGCGAACGCGCGGGACGCGTCGTCGGTTTCGTTGCTCAGGTACGGCGAGCTGACCACGGTGCCTTCCGCGTTCGCCGCCCCCGCGGTCTCCAGGTACACCGGTGTGCCCATCGGTGCCGCGCCCGCGATCGTCGCCGTGATGCCCAACTCCCTGGCCTGCTTGACGATCAGGCCCGCCGCCACCTCCTCGGCGCCGACGAACAACGCGTCGGGGGCCTTCTGCCGGACGGCGGTCAGCGCGGCGCTGAAGTCCTTCTGGTCGGTGGTGACCACCTGGTCGTCCACCGGGGTGATGCCGCGGTCGGCCAGTGCCTTGGTGAACGCTTCCTTCTCACCCTTGCCGTACGAACCGTTGTTGGAGATGAGCGCGATGTTCTTGGCGCCCTTGCGGTCCACGAGGTACTGGGCGAGCGTTTCGTCGTAGGTGTCGCTCGTCGGCCCGTTGTAGAAGGCGAACGGGCTCTTCGCGGCCGCGATCGCTGGCGACTGCCCGGAGGTGATGTTCGGGATCTTCGACTGCTGCAGGATCGGGATCATCGCGACGGTCACCGCGCTCTCCGCGGTCCCGATCATCGCCACGAAACCCTCGCTGGAGATTTTGCGGGCCAGGTTCGTGCCCACCGTGGGATCGCCCTGGTCGTCGAACAGGCCCAGCTCGATCTGACGGCCGTTGATACCGCCCTTGGCGTTCCACTCGTCGGCGGCGAGTTTCGCGCCCTTCCACTCCCATTGGCCGAGCGAGCTGAGTTGCCCGCTCTGCGCGTTGACCACCGCGATCTTCAGCGGGCCGCTGGTGTCACCGCCTGAGGACGAAGTGCTCCCCGGGGCGCTGCACGCGGTGCTCGCCGCGAGGGCGAGCACGGCGGATACGAGCACTGGCATCGTGGTTCGTGATCTGTGCATGAATCGTCACCTCGTTGTGGATTCAAGTGGGGAGATCAGCAGGGGGACTCAGTCGAAGGCGCCTCGGTAGATGTCCTTGATGTTCCAATGGCCGGGCGTGGGCACGGGCTCGTTCACCATCGGCACGTCGAGCACCGAGGTCCGGCGGCTTTCGATCGCGGTCCGCAGCGCCTCGGCCAGGTCCGCCGGTTTCCCGACGAGGTAACCGTCGGCGCCGCACGCCCGGCCGTAGGCGGCGAAGTCGGGGGAGTAGGGGTTGCCGTCGGCGTCGGTGAACTCGCACCCGTAGCTGGCGCCGAAGCTCGCGGCCTGCAGATCGGCGATCGTGCCGTGCGCCCGGTTGTTCATCACCAGGAAGATCACCGGCAGCCCCTGCTCGACCGCCATCGGCACGGCGGGCAGCTGGGCGCTCAGCCCGCCGTCACCGATCAGCGCGACCACCACGCGGTCCGGCTCGGCGAGCTGCACCCCGACCGCGGCGGCCGGGCCGAAACCCATGGTGGAGAGTCCGCCCGGGGTGACGAACCGGCCTTGCGGCGGCAGCTCGTAGCACTGCGCGACGCCGTTCTTGTTCCAGCCGACGTCGGTGACGAGCACCGCGTCGGCGGGCAGCGCGTCGCGCAGGTCGGCGAGGATGCGCTCCGGCCGGAGCGGAAAGTCGTCGCTGCGGCCGCGTTCCCGGCTCGCGCCGAACAGCTCCTGCCTTTCGGCCGCGATCTTCTCACGCAGCGTCGGCCGATCCGTCCCTTGTGGACTCCGTGCGGTCACGGCGGAGGCGATGGCGTCGACCGCGAGCGCGGCGTCCGCGACCGCCCCGATCTCGACCGGGTAGTTGCGGCCGATCTCCGCGGGGTCGATGTCGATCTGGATGAGCCGCGCGGGCGGGAACTGCCAGGTGTAGTCGGGGTTCCAGGAGCTGGCGTCGGTCTCGGCGAACCGGGTCGCGAGCGCGAGGACCACGTCGGCGTCCCGGGTGTACTTGTTGGTGAGCTCCAGCCCCCAGAACCCGGTCATGCCCATCACCAGCGGGTGCCGGTCGTCGACGACGCCCTTCGCCATCAGGGAGTGCGCGATCGGGATGTCCAGGTGCTCGGCGAGCCGCAGCAGGGCCGCCCGGCCCGCCTCGTCGCGCAGCCCGCCACCGAGGTAGATCAGCGGCTTCTCGGCGTCGACGAGCAGTTCCGCCATCCGGTCCGCGTCCTTTGTGGACAGCGCAGGAGCGGGGCTGTGCTTGACGAGCGGGAACGCCGACCCCGTCGGAACCTGGCGCGAGAACAGGTCCATGGGGATGTTCAGCAGGACCGCGCCCGGCCTGCCGGAGGTCGCCGTCCAGAACGCCCGCTCGGTGAACCGCGCGATGTCCTCCGCCCGGTGCGCGCGCCACGCCCGCTTCACGAAGGGCGCGTAGATGGCGGTCTGGTCGGCGTCAGCGTGGAGGTTGACCTCCTGGTGCGGGTGCCGGCCGTGGTAGTAGGACGGGATGTCCCCGGCGATGGTGATCAGCGGTACCGAGTCCAGCGCCGCCGTCGCGACGCCGGTGACCGCGTTCATCATGCCCGGCCCCACGTGGACCAGCAGCACCCCGGGTTTCCCCGTCATGCGCGCGTACCCGTCGGCGGCGTGCGCGGCGGCCTGCTCGTGCCTGGCGATGACGAACCGGATGCCGCTGCGGCCCAGTGCGTCCAGGAAGGCGATGTTGGTGTGCCCGCAGGTGCCGAAGACGTACTCGACTTCGTAGGACTCCAGTTGGCTGACCAGTGCTTCCGCGGCGGTGACGCTCATCCCTGCCCCCAGATGGACAGCCCTCGCAGGATCAGGGTCTTGACCACGGTGTAGTCGTCGATCATCTGCGCCGGTGCCTCCCGTCCGAAGCCGGAGTCCTTCACCCCGCCGAACGGGACGTGGTCGAGCCGGTAGTTCGACGAGCCGTTCACGATCAGGCCGCCCACCTGCAGATCCCGCCACGCGCGGAACACCGTGGCGAGGTCCTGGGTGAACAGGCCGGCCTGCAGCCCGTACCTGCTGCTGTTGCAGGTCTCGATGACGTCGGTGAGGTCGTCGTAGGGGAGCACGGCGACCAGCGCGCCGAAGACCTCGTCGGTCACGAGCGTGGCGTCGGCGGGTGGGTCGGCGACCACCGCGGGCCGCAGGGTCGCGCCGTCGCGCTCACCACCGGCGACGAGCCGGGCCCCGGAAGTGGTGGCCTGCGTGATCCACTTCTCCACGCGGGCGGCTGCCTCGTCGTCCACCATGGACCCGACGTCGGTGGCCGGGTCGAGCGGGTCGCCGACGGTCAGCCCGGCGACCTCGGCGCGGAACAGCTCGACGAACTCCTCGAACCGGGACCGCTGGACGTAGACGCGCTGCACGGAGATGCAACTCTGCCCGGAGTTGCTGTAGCCGGTGCGGGCGCAGATCCTGGCCGCGTGCGGGAGGTCCGCGTCCGCGCAGACGATCGTGGCCGCGTTCCCGCCCAGTTCCAGCACGAGCCGCTTCGCCCCGGCGGCGCGGGCGACGGCGGCACCGGTCTCGGGACTGCCGGTGAAGCTGATGACGCTGACCTCCGGGGCCGCGCACAACGCGGCGCCGACGCCGCCATCGCCGTGCAGCAGTTGCACCGCTTCGGGTGGCATGCCCGCTTCGAGCACCAGCGCGACCATCGCGGTGGTGGTGGCGGGCGCTTGTGGCGGCGCCTTGACCAGCGTGGTGTTCCCCGCCGCGAACGAGGCGCCGAGCTTGTGCGCGAGCAGGTTCGCCGGTGCGTTGAACGGCGTGATGGCCAGCGCCACCCCGGCGGGCGCCCGGTAGGTGAAGGCGGTGTTCCCGACGCCGCGAGCCCAGCCGGCGACCGGCAACGTCTCGCCGCCGAGTTGCCGGGCCTCGGCGGCACATACCGCGAAGGTGTCCGCCACGCGGTCCATTTCGCCCAGGCCGTCCTTCACCGGCTTCCCCAGTTCGCGGGCGATGAGCCGGGCGACCTCGGCGCGGTGCTCGGTCGCCAGAGCGGAGGCGCGGTCGAGCACCGCGGCTCTCGTGGCCGGTGCCAGCGCGACGACCGCCCGGGCTCCCGTACGGGTGAATTCCCTTGCGGCCGCGAGCTGTCCGGCGGAGGCGGGGTAGGAGCGTGAGACGGCTTCGCGGAGGTACGGACCGACCCGCTCCACGGGGGAGCCCTCCGTGGTCCACTGCCCGGCCACGTACGCCGGTGCTTCGGTGATCGAGTCGGCTCTGGCTTGGTCGAGAACGTCGGTCAGCACCACAGTTCTCCTCGTGAACCATCAAGCGGTACAACTGGACCGCTGTACGGACTGGGTGTAACGTACGGCTCGCCCCCTTTCGCTGGCAAGTCCCGGATCGAACAAACTGGACGGAGCGGAGGCGAAGCGGTGAGGATGGTGGATCGTCGTGGCAAGAGGGGAAACCGTGGTCAAATCGGCGGGTACCGAGCAGGTCCCTGATGCGGGCGACGTCGGCGAGTCCGGTGGCGTGCGCAGCGTGCAGCGCGCCTTCGACATCCTGGCGCTGCTGACCGAGTCCACGCCCGCGATCTCCATCGGCGAGATCGTGCGGGCGACCGGGCTCGCCAAGACCACGGTGATCCGGCTCGTGCAGACCCTGGAGCAGAACGGCCTGCTGTGGTCCACGGCGAAGGGCTACCTGGCCGGGCCGAGCCTGTGGCGCTGGGCGCACCTCGCCCGCAGCAGCTGGGAACTCCCGCCGGAGACCAAGGAACTGATGCGCGGGCTCGCGCAGCGGCAGCGGGAGACCGTCAACCTCTACGTCGTCCGCGACATCTACCGCGTGTGCGTCGCCCAGCAGGAAAGCCCGCAGCCCCTGCGCCACGTGGTGCACGTCGGTGACGAACTGCCGCTGTGGGCGGGTGCTTCGTCGAAGATCCTGCTGCGGAACTCCGACTCCGCGCACCTCTCCCGGGTGGCCCGCAGCTCGCCGTACGGCCCGGACCACCTCGATGCCCTGCGCGCGCAGATCGACGAGGCCACCGAGCGCGGCTACGCCTACAGCCACGGTGAACGAGAGACGGGGCTGTCCGCCGTCGCGGTGCCCGTCTTCGGCCGCTCCGGCACGGCGATCGCCGCACTGTCGCTGTCCGGGCCGACCGTGCGGTTCCCCGACGACCGCATCACCGAATTCGTCGCCGCGCTGATCGAGGTTTCCGGGCACCTGACCGAGCGCGGTTTCGACCACCCGTTCCGCATGTAGGTCCCCCGGCCGGTGCGGTGTCCTTTCAGTTCTGCGCGTCATTCGCCGAAGGAGCAGGCGCATGGAAAAACCACCGTTGCACGGAATCCGGGTACTCGATCTCACCAACGTGCTGGCCGGCCCCTACTGCAGTTACCAGCTGACGCTCTTCGGCGCCGAGGTGGTCAAGGTCGAGGTACCCGGATCCGGTGACCTGGCCCGGCACCTCGGGCCGGACGCCGAACTGAACCGGTCCGGGGTCGGCGCCTCCTTCCTCGCGCAGAACGCGGGTAAGAAATCGATCGAGCTGGATTTGAAGAATGACGCACAGCGCGCGGAATTCGAGCATTTGGTGCGCGGCGCGGACGTTCTTCTCGAGAATTTCCGCGCCGGAGTGCTCGCCCGGCTGGGATTCGACTGGGGTCGATTGCGCGAAATCAATCCGGGGCTCGTCTACTGCGCGATCACCGGTTTCGGGCAGACCGGCCCGATGAGCCAGGCGCCCGCCTACGACCAGATCATCCAGGGGCTGTCCGGGATGATGAGCATCACCGGCACCGAGGACACGGCGCCGCTGCGGGTCGGGTTCCCGGTCTGCGACACGGTCGGCGGGTTGATGGCCGCGTTGTCGATCTCGGCGGCGCTGGTCGGCCGGGCGAGGACCGGCGAGGGCTGCTTCCTCGACCTGTCGATGCTCGAGGCGTCGATCTCGGCGATGGGCTGGGCCGTCTCGCACTACGTCATCAGTGGCGTCCGGCCCGCTCCCACCGGGCAGCAGAACGCCACCGCGGCGCCGTCCGGCACCTTCGAAACCGCGGACGGGCTGCTCAACATCGCCGCCAACCGGCAGGTCCAGTTCGAAAAGCTGTGCGGGCTGCTCGACCGGGCCGACCTGATGACCGATCCGAGGTTCGCCGACCGCGAAGCACGCAAAGAACACCGGGACGCGCTGAACACCGAACTGACCCGTGAGCTGCGCAAGCGCACCGCCGTCGAATGGGAGCGACTCCTGCCCGCTGTCGGTGTCCCCGCGGCGCGCATCCTGACCGTGCCGCAGGCGGTCGAGTCCGAACAGCTGGCGCACCGCGGTTTCTTCACCGACGTGCCGTTCCCCGGCGACCCCGGCCGGGTCGTGCGCACCAGCGGGAACGGGGTGCTGGTCAACGGCGCGCCCCTGCGGCCGACGGGCGCGCCACCCCTGCTGGGGGAGCACAACGCGCAGACCGGGGAATTCGCCGACCGCTGGGGCGGGGGCGGCCGATGACCACGGACGCCGAGGTCGCCGACTGGTGGGCGACCGGTATCACCCGGATGGCGCCGGGGGTGCTGGAGCTGCGGGGCGCGCCGATCCAGGACCTCATCGGCTCCACCGGGCTGGTCGCGACGATCTGGCTGATGACCCGCGGTGGGCCGCCCGCACCGGGGGAGGCGGAGCTGCTGGAGGCGGCGATGGTCGCCTCCGTCGACCACGGCCCGCAGGCCCCGTCCATCGCCATCGCCCGGATGACCGCCACCTGCGGGGTCGGGATCAACAACGCCATGGCCTCCGGGGTGAACGCGCTCGGCGACGCCCACGGGGGAGCGGGGCAGCAGTGCGTCGAGCTGCTCACCGAGATCGTCAGTCGGCAGGACGCGGGGCAGTCCCTCGACGCGGCCACCGCCCAGGCGATCAGCGAACACCGCTACGTGCCGGGGTTCGGGCACCGGTTCCACCCGGTCGATCCACGCCGAGCCCCGCTGCTCGCCCTCGTCGACCGTGCCGTCGAGGACGGCGTCGTCGCGGGACGGCACGTGCGTGCCGCGCGTGCCGTCGAGGCACGGCTGAACCACGGCCGCGGCAGACCGGTGCCGATGAACATCGACGGCGCCACCGCGGTGATCTACGCCGAGCTGGGGTTCCCGCCGCCGCTGGCCCGCGGCCTGTTCGTGCTCAGCCGGAGCGTGGGAATCCTGGCGCACGCGTGGGAAGAGACCACGCAGGGCCGTCGCAACAAGGGGCCGATCCCGCGGTCGATCCTGCCGACCTACCGAGGAGGCGCCACCGATGCGACTGGCGATCTTGCACGGGCCGAACCTCAACCGCCTCGGTGAACGCGACCCGGCCAAGTACGGGGTCGCGACCCTCGACGACATCACCCGCGACGTCGACGCGACCGCGGCCAGGCTCGACGTGACCGCGCTGCACTTCCAGTCGAACCACGAAGGCGCGCTCACCGAATGGGTCCAGGACCGGCAACCCGCCATCGACGGGTACGTGGTGAACCCCGCGGGCCTGGCTTCCTACGGCTACGCGTGGCTCGACGCGCTGTTCGACACCGGCCGCCCGTTCGCCGTCGTGCACATCTCGCAGTGGCACGCGCACGACGGCAAGGACCGGACCGACGTCTTCGCCGCCCACGCGGCCGTGTACCTGGCAGGCGCGGGCTGGCGTGGCTACTCGCTGGCGCTGGACGCCCTGGTCCACCGCCTGCGTGAGCCGTGATCACCGGCTTTCAGTTCGGCTGGAAGAACGCGAGCATGCGCCGGCTGGCGTCGGGTGCTTCCAGTAGTTCCTGGATCTCCGCGGAGTCCCGGGCGGCGGCGCTGGTGCGTTCGAACATCTCCTGTTCGTATTCTTTGACCGCGGCGGGAAAGTCGTCGGGGTGCGCGGCCAGCGCCAGGCCGAGCACGGCACCGTCGAGCAGGGCCATGTTGGCGCCTTCCCCCACCGGCGGCATCAGGTGCGCGGCGTCGCCGACCAGCGTGACGTCCGGGGCCGACGGCCAGGTCAGGCCGATCGGGAGCGTGGTGAGCGCCCGTGGCGCGACCGTGTCGTCGCAGGCCGCGATCAGCGCGGTGAACCGGGCGTCCCAGCCGTCGAACAGTTCGATCAGCCGCGCCCGGGCGGCGGCCGGGTCGTCGAACGGGATCCCGCTGGTGGCGAAGAAGTCCTCGCCGGTGCGGTAGAAGTTGAGGCCGATGCGCACGCGGCCGTCGCCGTTGCGTTGTGCCGCCAGTGATTTCCCGTCGCCGAGCACCCAGTAGTTGCCGCGCCCGACCATCGCCGCGAGGTCGGGGTACGTGCGGTCGATGTCGGGAATGCCGATCTCCACGGAGTTCTGGCCGATGTGCGCCGGCCGGGCGTCGGTGAGCAGCGCACGGACCCGCGAGTTCGCGCCGTCCGCGCCGACCAGCAGGTCGTAGGCCGTACTGCTGCCGTCGGTAAAACGCAGCACGCCTTCGCCGGCGGACTCGAACGCGCGGCCCCAGCGCACCGCGTCCTCGGGGAGCGAGTCCAGCAGCAGGTCACGCAGATCGGCGCGGTCGACCTCGGGTCGCGCGAGTGGGGCGTCGTCGGGCGTGTTCTCTTGGAGCAGCAGAGTTCCGTCCGGTTCGAGAAGGCGCATGTCCTGGCCTTCCCCGCGGGCGATTTCGTAGAACTGGTCGATCAGCCCGGCCTCGCGCAGCGCGCGCTGGCCGGAGTGGATGTCGAGCATGCCGCCCTGGCTGCGCGCATCGCGTGCGGGCTCCCGCTCGTAGACGACGGCGTCGATGCCGTTCAGGTGCAGCATCCGGGCGAGGGTCAGGCCGCCGAGGCCGGCTCCGACGATGGCGATGGTCATGGCTCTCCTTCAATACGGCGTATCTGTCGATACACTGTATCGCGACAGGCGTTGTAAGGTCTGCGCATGTTGGTGTGGGAGCGGCCGGAGCCGCCCGAGCGACCGGTACCGGCCCCGTTGAGCCGGGAGCGGATCGTGCGCGCGGCGATCCAGCTGGCCGACGCGGACGGCCTGGAGGCGGTGTCCCTGCGCAAGGTCGCGGCGGCGCTGGAGGTCGGGCCGATGCGGCTGTACGGCTACATCGCCACCAAGGACGAGCTGCTCGACCTCATGCTCGACGCGGTCTACGCCGAAATCCGGCCGGTCGGGGACGACTGGCGTGAGGTGCTGCGCTCCCTCGCCGAAACCACCCGGCAGGCGGTTCTCCGGCACGAATGGCTTGCCGACCTGATCGGCGGACGGCCCCAGCTCGGGCCGCACGCGCTGGCCAGGGGAGAGGCCGTGCTGTCCGCGCTGGACGGCGTCGACGTGGACCTCGCCATGCCGCTGGTCACCGCGGTCGACTCGTACGTGATCGGCGCGGTGCGCCGCGAAATCGCCGAGCGGCGTGCCGAACGGGCCACCGGGATGGACGAGAAGCGCTGGCAGGCCGCGCTCGGGCCCTACCTGCAGCGGCAGCTCGACACCGGTGAACTCCCGGCGCTGGCCACGGTGGTGCGCGATGCCGTCCACCTGACCGCCGACGAGACCTTCCGGCTCGGCCTCGACCTCCTGCTGGACGGCATCGAAGCCCGTCTGCGGAAATAGCCCGGAAAAAAAATCCGGCGATCCGCGATGAGTTTCGCGGCCTTCGGTGGTCGTAGGTGTCGACCCCGTGATCAAGGAGGACCTATGCGCAGCGTGACCTATTCGATGGGCGTTTCACTGGACGGCTACTTCGTCGGGCCGGACGGCGGCTTCAACTGGACCACGCCCAGCGACGAGGTCTTCCGCCATTCCATCGAGGAGATCAAGGAGGTCGGCGTCCACCTGCTGGGGCGGCGGCTGTACGAGACGATGCTGTACTGGGAGACCGCCGAGCAGGACACCTTCGACGACCTGAGGCTCGAGTGGGCCGGGCTCTGGAATCCGCTGCCCAAGGTGGTGTTCTCGTCCACGTTGTCGTCGGTGCAGGGCCAAGCCCGCCTGGCGTCCGGCAGCCTGGCCGAGGAGATCGAGCGGTTGCGAGCCGAGCCGGGGGAGGGCTCCATCGCCCTCGGCGGCGCGACCCTCGCCACCGAGGCGGCCGCGCTGGACCTGATCGACGAGTACCTGGTCCGGGTCTTCCCGGTGCTGCTCGGCGGCGGCCGGCCGTTCTTCCCCCAGGGCGAGCGACGGGTGGATCTCGAACTCGTCGACACCCGCACCTTCGAATCGGGTGTGGTCCACCTCCGCCACCGGGTGCTCCGCTAGCCGTACCGGGCGCTGGGTTCGGGCAGGGTGCGGATGACGAGCCAGCTCAACGCGGGCAGGGCGACCAGCGGGGCGAGCGCGAGCTGCAGCGAACCGTGGTCGGCGACCGTGCCGATGAGCGGGCTGGCGATCCCGCCGATGCTGACGGTCAGGCCGAGGGTGACGCCGCTGGCGGTGCCGACCCGGGTGGGCAGGTAGTCCTGGGCGAGCGTGATCTGCAGGGAGAACGGGATGTAGAGCCCGGCGGAGGCCAGCGCGACGAACAGGTAGATGGCCGGGCCGGGAACGAACACCACGCCGGCGACGGCGCCGACGGTGCCCAGGTACGACCAGCGCACGACGGTGATCCGGTCCCAGCGGTTGGCGAGCCTGCTGCCGAGGACGGTGCCGACGGCTCCGCCGAGGTAGAGGAGGAACAGGGCGGCGGTGCCCGCCGCGGTACCGCCCTCGGTGCGCTGCTGGGCGTAGAGCGCGATGAACGCGCTGAGACCCACGAACACCACCGAGCGGAAGACCACGGCGAGGGACAGCCTCAGGAAGGACGCCCGGTCGTCGTCGCTTCGGTGCGGTTTCACCGCGGTGATCGCGGAGCGTGCGGGTGCGGCCAGTGCACGCAGCACGGGCAGGCACAGCACGCTCCCGGCCAGGGCCGGGACGACGAGCAGCGGGGACAGTCGCAGCCCACCGGCGACGAGCACGACGGCGACGAGGACGGGTGCGGCGGCGAAGCCCAGGTTGCCGCCGAGGGAGAACCAGCCCATGGCGGTGTGGCTGCCGCGGCTGACGACGCGGGCGACGCGGGCGGCTTCGGGGTGGTAGGCGGCGACGCCGATGCCGGACACCGCCACGAACGCCAGCGTCAGCGCGTAGGAACCGCTGATCCCGCTGAGCGCGATGCCGAGCCCGCCCAGGACCGTGCTCACCGGCAGCAGCCACGGCATGGCCCACCGGTCGGTCAGCGCGCCGAACAGCGGTTGCACCACCGAGGACAGCAGGGACGCCGCGAGCACGATGCCCGAAGCCGCGGCATAGCCGTAGGCGCGCTCGGCGATGAAGAACGGCACGAGCGAGGCCACCGCGCCCTGGTAGACGTCGACGCAGGCGTGCCCGGCCGAGAGCAGGATGATCGATTTGTTCCGCCACACCCCGCCATGCTCGCCGGTCCGGGCCGTGTCGCGCTTCCGATAAACTGACGCCTGATGACGGAAATCCGCCACCTTCCGCGCGCGCCGACCCGGGCGCAGACACTGCTCGCCGGTTCCGGCATCGGCGCGCACCGGCACGACGACCACCAGATCGTCTACGCCGCGAAGGGCGTGCTGGCCATCACGACCGACCGCGGCTCGTGGATCGCGCCGGCCACCCGCGCCATCTGGGTACCGGCCGGGACCGTCCACGCCCACCACGCGCACGGCGAGCTCGAACTGCACCTGGTGGGCCTGCCCGCGACGGACAACCCGCTGGGCCTGACCGAGCCGAGCGTGCTCACCGTCGCCCCGTTGCTGCGGGAACTGGTCCTCGCCTACACGGGCGCACCACACGAGGATTCCCCTGAGCGGCAACGATTGCGGGCGGTCCTGCTCGACCAGCTCCGTGCCGCGCCGCAACAACCCGTCCACCTGCCGGCGCCGGCCGATCCGCGGCTCAAGGCGCTGTGCGCGATCCTGCACGCCGATCCGGCAGACAACCGCACCCTCGCCACCCTCGGCGCCCAGGTCGGCGCGAGCGACCGCACCCTGACGCGGCTGTGCAAAGCCGAGCTGGGCATGAGCTTCCCGCAGTGGCGCACCCAGCTGCGGCTCTACCACGCCCTCGTCCTGCTGGCCGACCGCACACCGGTCACCACCGTGGCGCACACCTGCGGCTGGTCGTCCACCAGCGCGTTCATCGACGTCTTCCGCCGGGCTTTCGGCCACACGCCGGGAACCCACCACCACCGGTGAGCCCGGGTCCTATACCTCTTCGCAGCTGCTCCCGAAGACGTACATGCCGGTGGGGGTGGCGTTTCCCTCCAGGTAGTAGCAGCTGTAGAGCCGGTTCATCGACTCGTCGAGCACCGAGCCGGGTGGCTGCGGGCCGACCGGGCCCGTGCACGGGGAGCCGATCACCGGCTGGTTGGCCAGGATCGTGTGCAGCGTGGCGGTTTGACACCGGTAGGTGGGCGCGCTCGCCTGCGCGGTGGCGGGCACGAGCAGCAGGCTGCCGAAGGCGAGCGAAAGGGTGACCAGCGCGGTGGTCGATCGTCGGGGCATCCCACCACGTTGCCCCCTCGGACCTCCGAGGCCAGCCACCAACCGGGTGCGAAACCGTTCACCGCTCCCGACGAAAGTCGGATAAGAAATCGTTTACTTGATCTCGCGACAGCGGTAGCTTGGGTTTCGCGGGAACGCGGGCGGAGTATCGCGACGAAACACCGGGGAGGGTGTCGTGTCGATCGCCGAGGGGGCGATCAAGTAACGGGCACTTCGTGTGCCGGAAATCGCTGTTTCCTTGCGGAGTCCTTCCGTGATGTTGTTCTGCCGCCCATTTCGCGTGTCGTGGCAATGCAATTCGAATGGAGGAGAATCATGCGTGGAGTCAAAAGCCTGGTGGCGAGCGGGGCCGCTGTGCTCACGGTGTTCAGCGGGGTGGTCGCGGCCGTGCCCGCCGGTGCGGAACCGGCGGGCGAAGCCGGGATCCAGCACTACCCGTGCGGTAGTTCCCGCCCGCCGAACAAGGACACCCAGGGCTCCTCGGGGGCTTGGCCGAAGGCGATCAGGAACCTGGGCCCGCAAAGCGGTTCGGCGTACTCGTGTGCCGACCTCGCCCTCATCCACCACGGTGACAAGCTGGATTACTACTGCTGGACCGCGGGTGCCGACAATCAGATCTGGACCTACGTGTCCGCCTTCGAACGGGGTACGGCCGGGTGGGTTCCGGACGACAAACTCCTCCCGGTGAGTCAGGACGCCGCGTTTTGCGGGCCGCTGGCGTGAGCCTCCTTTTCGTCTCGCCCTGCCGGCGCCACGGTGATCAGGCGCCCGGCCGGTTCCCGGTCGGGATGGTGATGGGCGTGGTCGTCGGTGAGCCGGCGTTGTTGAGGAACAGCATCGCGATCGAGCGGATCAACTGGTCGAACAAGTAGAAACCGACCGGCATCACCGGGATCAGGCCTTCGCGGAAAGCGATGTAGGCCGGCCATCCGGTGCGGATTAGGGCCGCCGCGGCGTAGTCGCGGCGCAGGTCCAGCCAATCGCCGATCGCGTCGCTGAGGACGTAGCGGACGAACTCGTTGAGGAAACCCCTGGTGACGCCCAGGTCGATCTGCGCGGTCAGGCCGAGCAGGTCCTCGGCGAGTTCCCTGCCTTCGAACGTCGGCGCGAGGATCGGCGTGAGCACCTGCTCCGACTGCGCGTACGCGGCGGCCCACGTCTGCGGGATGAATTCCTGCCGCACCCCGAGCAGGTGGATGGCGACCTGCCACGAGTGCAGGAAGGCGGTCTCCTCCGCGGCCGTCATCGGGACGCGCCAGTCCTTCATCTTCTTGTGCACGAAGGTGCCGAGGCTGTGGAAGGTGACCAGGATGTCGCCGTTGCTGATCGGGATCCGGTCCGGCTCGTCCGCCACCGCCGACCAGTGCGGCGACTGCGGCAGCAGATGCCGCACCGCGGCGTGCACCAGGCGCGTCTTGTTGGCGGTGACCACGAACTGCCCGCTCGGTTCGAAGGCGTTCAGATCGCTCAGGTCGTAGCCGAAGGTGAACGTCTTGGCCGCGCGGTCCTTCATGTCGGCCCCGCCTGCGGACCAGTAGACCGACTTGGCCTCGCGCGGGATGACCGTGCTCATGATGCCGCTGCCGAGGCCGTACAGCATGAACAGGTAGGTGTCCTTGCGCCGGTTGAAGTCGGCGGCCAGGCGCAGCTTGTCCCGATCGGCCCAGGCGGGGAGCTTGTTGGTCTTCGCGAGGTAGGCGGAGAGGTTGCCCGGCAGGCCGCTCGGCAGCGCGTGGTTGTTGTTCACCCACGGCTTGATCGCGGTGTTGACCGCCGGAACCCCGCCGTTGTCGAGAATCCCGGCCATGATGCCGTCGATCTCGTCGTCCCACGCCCACCACGGGTCGGTCCCGGCGGCCGCGGCGCTCGCCGAAGCCAAGCCGGGGACAACCCCCGCCGCCCCCACCAGGCCCAGCGCGACGCCGAGCGACAGTACGTTCCTCCTGCTGAGACTGCTCATTTACTTACCTAGCTTCCTCGATAGGTAGGAGTGTGGTTTCGCAAGCTGTCGCGGCCTGATCCGATGTGAGACTCGTCGTTAACATAGCGACGCGAGCCGCCCGTCGGCAAGGGCCTCTCGAAGCTGAATCGGTCCGCGACGGCGATCCGGGTCGGCGGCGGTGGGATGGGCGCCGCGGCGGTGCTCCTGCCGCCCCCGGCGATTCACCGCGCCAGCTTCTCGTCCATCGCCCGCAGTTCGCCCTTGACCACCTTCCCGCCCGCGTTGCGGGGCAACTCGGCGACGACCACGAGGTCCTTGGGCCGCTTGAACGAGGCAAGCCGCCCGTCGAGGAAGGCGGTCAGCTCCGGCAGCGCGAGGGGGCCATAGAGGGAGACGAACGCGACCGGCACCTGGCCCCAGCGCTCATCGGCCCGGCCGAGCACGGCGACCTCCCGCACCGCCGGGTGCGCGGCCACGGCGTTCTCGACCTCGGCGCAGTAGATGTTCTCACCGCCGCTGATGATCATGTCCTTCTTGCGGTCGACCACCCAGACGAACCCTTCCTCGTCCTGCCGGACCAGGTCGCCGGAGTGGAACCAGCCACCGGCGAACGCCTCCTCGGTCTCCTGCGGCTTCTTCCAGTACCCCTGCGTCACGGTGGGGCCCCGGTAGACGATCTCGCCCACCTCGCCGATCGCGACGTCGTTCATGGCGTCGTCCACGACGCGGTACTGGAGGGTCGGGATCGGCTTGCCGACGGAACCGAGCTTGCGCAGCGAGTCCTCGCCGCTGAGCACGCAGGTGATCGGCGAGGTCTCGGTCTGGCCGAACACGGCCACGTTCAGCGCGCCGGGGAACTTCTCGGCCATGGCCCGCAGGGTCGAGTCGCTCGCGGGCGCGGCTCCCCAGCTGATGACCCGCAGCTTCAGGTCACGCCGGTCGATGTCCGGCTGGGCGCAGAGCAGGTCCCACTGCTGCGGCACGTTGAACACCACGGTCGCCCCCTCGCGTTCGTACGCGTCGAGCACGGCCTTCGGGTCGAACGCGCCGAGCGGGTGGATCACCACCGTGCCGCCGATCAGGATGTTCGCCACGATCGACCCGAGCCCGGCGATGTGGAAGAAGGGCGCGGTCAGGAAACCGACGTCGGAGTCGTCGGACATCTTCATCGCCCGGATGCAGGTGAGCGCCTGCAACTGCAGGTTGCGGTGGGACAGCAGCACCCCTTTCGGGCGGCCGGTGGTGCCCGAGGTGTACATGATCAGCGCGATCGACTCCTCGCTGACGTCGGGCAGCTCGATCGGCTCGTGGACCGCCAGGAACTCCTCGTACGCGAGCTGGTCGGCCGCCTCCGGCTCGCCGATGACGATCACCGTGCCGATCGACGCGGCGGCCGGGGCGGCCTTGAGCAGGGGCAGTAGCCGCGCGTCGACGACGACCGCCGACGGGGTGCAGTCGGCCAGGATGTAGTCGAGCTCCAGCGGCGCGAGCCGGAAACTGAGCGGGACGGCCATGGCGCCCAGGCTGTTCGCCGCGAACACGCTCTCGACGAACCACGGGTGGTTCAGGGTCAGCAGCGCCACGCGGTCGCCCTCGGTGACACCCCGGCCCGCGAGCGCGGCGGCGAGCTGCCGGGACCGCCGCGAGAGCTGCGCCCAGGTGGTGGTGTTACCGAGGTAGCGCAGCGCGGGCTTGTCCGGCCGCATCATCGCGTGCGTCGCGGTGTGCGCCATCCAGTGGTGGCGGAAGGACCAGGCGGGAACCGCATCGTTCGACATGGGGCCACTCCTCGGTGAGCTGAACGTCGAGCGGCGTCATTATGCCGGGTCAGACCTTGGTTCGGGAAGAAAAAGTTAATGGAGAGTCACGCGAGGCCCGCCGCTGCCGGTACCGGGGCGTTCCGTGGTTGACTGACGCGTATGGCCTCGTACTCGCGCCCGTTCGCCGGGGTGCCGCGGTGACCGCCGGATCCCCGGCGGCCGTTCGACCACGCAACCGCAAGCAGCTCATCGTCGAGGCGGCGGGCCGGGTGTTCAGCGACCGCGGCTACCACGCGGCGTCCATGGAGGAGATCGCCGCCGGGGTGGGCATCACCGCGGCGGCCCTATACCGGCACTTCCCGAACAAGTACGCGTTGTTCGCCGAGTGCGCGAACGTCATGGTGGACCGGCTCGTCGCCGCGATCGACGGTGTGCCGCCCGAGGGGACCCTGGCGGAGGTGCTCACCGCCGCCACCCAGCTCACGGTCACCCACCGCGCGTCGGGTGGGCTGTACCGGTGGGAGGCCCGGTTCCTCGAGAAGGAGGACCGGCACGTGCTCGCGGCGAAGTTCGGGCACATCGTCGAGCGGGTGACCGAGGTGGCGCGAACCGAATACCCGCTGCCCGAGGAACACCTGCGGGCCGCGGCGGCTCTCGGCGTGATCGGGTCCATCACGATGCACCGCGTCTCGATCGCGCAGCGGCGGCTCGAGGAACTGCTGGTGGCGTCCGCCACGCGGGTGGTCGCGACCGACCCCGCGGCGGCGACCGGCGGCGCGCACCTGGTCGAACTGCCCAGCCGGCCCGTGGCCCGCACGCGACGTTCGGAGATCCTGGAAGCCGCGATCGCGCTGTTCGAAAAGGACGGTTTCGCCAACGTCACGAACGCCAAGATCGCCGAGGCCGTCGGGCTGGTCCCGTCCGCCCTCTACCGCTACTTCCCGGGCAAGGCCGACATCCTGGCCGCGGCCTGCCTCCAAGCCGCGGGACTGCTGGCGCAGGCGGTGGAACAGAACCTGGGCGGGGTCACCGATCCGCATGACGCCGTGGCCGCGCTGACCGCGACCTACGTGGCTTACAGCTTCGAGCACACCGCACTCACCAGCGTCGCGAACGCCGAACTGGTCGGCCTGCCGTCGAACCTGCGGCGGCCCCTGGTCACCGCGCAACGCGAGCACATCGCCGTCTGGGAGCAGCTACTGCGAGCGGCCCGGCCGGAACTCGACTCCCGCCAGGCCAGGGTGCTGGTGCACGCCGGGTTCGGCGTCGTGGTCGAGGCCGGGCGACGCCTGCGGTGGCAGGACAGCCCCGGCCACCGCGACGCCGTCGCCGCGCTGCTCGTCGGTGCGCTGGGTGTTTGACGCGGCAGACTCCGCGCCCGACGGGCAACCGACGCCAGAAAACGCTATGAGTGGGGCATTACTTGCGTTGAACGCAAGTAATGCCCCACTCATAGCATTCGCCGGAAGGCTGGTCCGTTGGCGGACCGGGTTGGGGTGTCAGGCGACGCAGTTCGCCAGTGCGGCGCTGGGCGCGGGTACTCCCGCCGGTCCGAAGAACAACTTGGCGCAGGCGCTCAGGAACGCCGTGTTCTCCTCGGCGATCCAGTGCCCGCTGTCCGGCGCGACGACCCCGCGGACGTCGTCGCCGACCTGGCTGAACGAGGTGGCCACCAGCGGGCCGAAGGCGCCTTCCGCGCCCATCGCCAGCACCGGCATCTGCAGGCGCAGGTGCGCGTTGGCCTGGTTGTTCGTGGCGTCGGCGGCGAAGGCCCGGTAGTACTCGTAACCCGCGGTCCGGCGAGCCGGGCTCGCGTAGGCCTGGAAGAAGGCGGCCTGGTCGATGCGCTCGGGATAGCGGGCGCCGCTGAACAGCCAGCCCAGGTAGGTCGACACGTCGTCGTTGTCGATCAGCTTCTCCGGGACCGGCGCGGCGGTCTGGTTCAGGCCGAGGTGGAAGCTGATCCCGTTCATGTCCTCGAGGCCGAAGCCGGACAGCGGGGTCTCGAGCACGGCCATCCGGACGACCTCGGCCGGGAAGTCCCTGGCGTAGGGGTAGGCGACGAGCGCGCCGGTGTCGTGGCCGAGCAGGGAAACCTGGGTGTAGCCCAGTTTGCGGACACCCTCACGGATGCGCTTCGCGGTGGTGGCCTTGTCGTAGCCGCCGGTCGGGATGCTCGATTCACCCGCGCCGGGCAGGTCGAACGCGATCACGGTGTGGTGCTCGGCGAGCGAGGGCATCACCTTCGCCCACTCCCACCAGGTCTGCGGCCAGCCGTGCAGCAGCACCAGCGGCGGCCCGGACCCGCCGCGGACGTAGTGCAGCGTGGTGCCTTGCACGGCAACGGTTCCGTGGCTGAACCCCGGCAGGTTTCCGGACGACGCCTGGTCGGCGGCCGGGGCGGCGACCGGGGTGGCACTGGCCGCCGACCCCGCCAGGAGCAGCACGACCGCGGCCAGGGCGGCGTACAGGCCGCGGCCCGCGCGCCGAAGGGGCCTGTCTCTTCGGATCACTTGATTCTCCTTGCGCTACAACGGAATTGATCTCGTTGTGGATGATCAACTGGAAGTCGACGTCAACGTAGTCCATCCAGCTGGGGGCCAACAACCCTTGAGCGCAAACCGAAGAACGCAATCGAGGAGAAGGGGGAAGGTCGCGGATCGTGCTACTTGGCGTGTTCCGCCGGGTGGGCGCCCGTGCGGTAAAGGGAACGGAGTTGTTGTTTGGAAAATTTCCCGGTGGCTGTCTTGGGTATTTCGTCGAGGAAGAACACCTGGTCCGGCAGCCACCACGAGGCCACGCGATCGCGGAGGTGCTCGCGCACGGATTCGGCGGTGGGCGTGGTCCCGGGGTGGGCGACCACGCAGGCCACCGGCCGCTCACCCCATTTGGCGTCGGCGACCCCGATCACCGCGGCTTCGGCGACATCGGGGTGATCCATGATCGCGTTTTCCAGTTCGACCGAGGAAATCCATTCACCGCCCGATTTCACCAGGTCCTTGGTGCGATCCACGATCCGCACGTACCCGTGACCGTCGATGGTGGCCACGTCACCGGTGCGCAGCCACCCGTCCTCGGTGAACGCGGCTGTGCCGCCGTCCGGGCCGAAGTAGCCGGCGGCGATGGTGGGCCCGCTGGCCTGCAGTTCACCGGGCGTGCGGCCGTCCCACGGTGCTTCCTGCCCGTCATCGCCGACGATGCGGACTTCGGTGAGCGGGATGGCCGGGCCGGGTGTGCCCAGCAGCGCGCGTTTTTCCTCGTGGGTGTAGTGGTCGTGCGCGGTGCCGATGCGGGAGGTGGTGACCACCGGGCTGGTCTCGGTCATGCCCCAGGCGTTGGTCAGCGGCACGCCGATGGTGTCGCGGTAGGCGCGGCTGAGCGCCTCGTCGACCGCGCCACCGCCACTCACGATCTGGCGTACGGATGAGAGGTCGTGCTGGTCGAGCAACGGCAGCAGGCCGCGCCAGACGGTGGCGACCGCGGCGCCGAAGGTGACCTTGTGGCGGGCCAGCAGGTCCGCCAGTTCCGGTGGGCTCATCGCGGGCCCGGGGAGCACGAGGTCGGCGCCGCACAGCATGGCGCTGTAGGGCAGGCCCCAGGCGTTGACGTGGAACATCGGCACGATCGGCATGACCACGTCGCGTTCGCTGAGGCCGAAGGTGTCGACCATCAGCAGCAGACCGGCGTGCAGGACCACGGAACGGTGGCTGTACAGCACGCCTTTGGGGTTGCCGGTGGTGCCCGAGGTGTAGCACAGCGCGGCGGCGGTGTCCTCGTCGGCGACGGTGAACTCCCGTCCACTGTCCTTAGTGGACCAGAGAAGGTCCTCGTAGTCGACGATGCGATCGTCGTCGGGGATTTCGGTGTCACCGCCGTCGTCCATCACCACCACCGCGCGCACGGTGGTGAACGTGTCGATCAGGGGCCAGACGGCGGGCAGGATCGAGCGGTCGACGAACAGCACGTCGTCCTCGGCGTCGTTGACGATGTAGGTGATCTGCTCGCCGAAGAGCCGGTGGTTGATCGTGTGCAGTACCCGCCCGGTGCAGGGCACCGCCAGGTACAACTCGGTGTGGCGGTGGCTGTTCCACGCGAAGGTGCCCACCCGGGCGCCCGCCGGTACGCCGAGTTCGTCGAGCGCGGCGGCCAGGCGCCGCACCCGCGCGCACACCTCGGCCCAGGTCATGGCCGTCTCGCCGTCGACCCGGCCGGACACCACGGTCTTGTGCCCGAAGTAGCGCTCCACCCGCCGGAAGACGTGGGGCAGGGACAGTGGACGGTCTTGCATCAACCCGTGCATCCGCGGGGCACTTCCTTTCGATCGCGGGGGAGTCAGCGTGTGCAGGCGAAGCTCGAGGCGGTCCCTGGGTCGCCTGCGCGATATTTGGGCCAGTACGGGAACTCGCACAGGGGAAGAGTGCGGTCGCGGCTCGCGTCGGTCACGATCGGCCGGACGGGTGCCTGTCCTTTTCGGACCCAGCTTTCGAGCGCGGACAGCGAGTCCCAGCCCGCGGCGAACGCGGGCGCGCCGACGTTCGCGTGGTTCGCGCCGGGCACGAGGTAGTACCGCAGGAACGTGCCGGTCGAGTGTGCGCCCAGTTTCTGTTGCACCCGCTGGTAGTAGTCGCTCGTCGAGCGGTGCGAGACCAGCTCGTCCGCGGCGCCGTGGAGCAGGATGAGCTTGCCACCGGCGCGGGCGAACGGGCGGAGGTCCACGTTGTTGCGGTCCTGGATCGTGGAGAGGTAGCTGATCCGTTCGCGCCACTTCCCGGGATCGCGAGGATCCACGGCGAAGGCGCTGTGGCCGGGGTCGCGGGTCAGGAAGTGCTTGACCCATTGGTTCCAGTACTGCATCCCGTAGCCGCTGGTCACCGGCATGGGATCGGCAGGCGGGGTGGTGCCGAAGCCGAGGAACGGGGTCCTCATGTCCGCCCCCGAGAGGAACGGGAAGCCGGGGTAGCCGGTCTCGCCACTGGCGATCCGGTATGGCCATTCGAACGAGGTGGACATGGCGGTCACGGCCGTGACCTGAGCATCCGACAGACACCCAGGTCCCGTGTCGGCCCCGCCGGGGCAGCGAAGCGTCCGCGGATCGAAGTGACAGCCGCGCTCGTTCGAGATGACGTTGTCCCGGACGCCGTCCAGGCCGTCACAGGCGTTGATCACGCTGTCGTAGAGGAGCTTCTGCTTCTCCACTCCGGGAAAAGCGCCGGGCTGGGCCAAAATTTGCGTCAGGTACCCGAGGTACAGGGCCTCACTGAGGTTGTTCCAGGCCGGATAGGCGGAGATCACGCCGTCGAAGGCTTCCGGCCACCGTTGAGCGACGACGAGGGCTTCGCGGCCACCCGTCGAGCCGCCCGCGAAGTAGACCTCGGCTGGCTTTGCCCGGTAGGCGTGCCGGATGAGGAACAGGCTCGCGTCACGCGTCTTCTTGAGTGCGTCACCGGCGGCGAAGTTGTGCAGGGCTTCGTCGTTCGCGCCGAACGAGCCGTCCAGCGACGGTGGCACCGCCGGATTCTGCTGGTGGCCGGAGTCGCCGGCGAACATCGCGTACCGCCGGGCCAGCGGCACCGGCTGGTCGGCAGGACCGAACGGCACGTTCGCCGTCAGGTCGGGGATGGTGCCGTTGTAGCCGCCGCCACCGAACATCATCGCCTGGCGGTTCCAGCCGTGCGGCAGGGCGAGGCGCATTTTGATCTCGGGCGCGGCCGGGTCGACGGGCGAGATCGAGGCGTCGACCTGGCAGTACGTGATCGTCACGCCGCTGAGGACGCTGGTCTTGACCGAGGTCGAAGTGACGCGGCCGCCGGTGGTCGGCAGGCTCATCACCGAAGCCGGAATCTTCAGTTGGTCCAGCCCGGCGCATTCCACCGCAGGGTGCGCGGTCGCGGGGCCGGTGCCCGCGATGGCGCCTGCCAGCACCAGGGTCACCAGCACGGGAAGTCGAGAAAGTGTTCTGCGCACGCCGTTCGCCTCTCTGGAATCGTCAGGAGTAGAGCTGCGCGCCCGGGACGGCGTGCGGATCCTTGCGGACCTCGGCGGGGTTCGTCTCGGGCAGGAACCACGCGCTGACGAAGGTGATCAGCCCCATGGCCATGATGTAGGCGGCGACCGGCACGGTGCTCCCGGTGTTCGCGATGAGCGCCGTCATCAGGAACGGCGTGCCACCGCTGACGATGATCGCGGACAGCTGGTAAGCCAGCGACGCGCCCGAATAGCGGACGTTCGGCGCGAACAGTTCTCCGAGGAAGCTCGCGATCGGGCCGTAGGTCAGCGTCTGGAAGACGAACCCGACCACCACGGCGACGAAGATCAGCGGCAGTGACGCGGTGTCGACGAGCCCGAAGTACGGGAAGGCCCAGGCGGCCACACCCAGGCCACCGATGAGGATCAGCGGACGGCGGCCCACCTTGTCCGAGAGGTGGCCGGACCAGGGGATGACCACCAGCATCGCCACCGAACTGGCCAGCACGACCGCGAGCAGGGCGTCGCGCTCGAGCTTGAGCGTGCCGGTGCCGTAGCTCAGAAGTCCGGAGATGCTGACGTAGAACAGGCTGTTGGTGGCGGAAAGTAGCCCGCAGCCGAGGAGGATGGTGCCCCACTTGCTCCGGATGACCTGCGCCAGCGGAGCCCGGACGACCGCACTCTCCGGCCGCGGCGCTTCCTTCTGCAGTTCCCGGAATTCCGGGGTGTCCTCCACTTTGGCCTGGATGTAGAGCACCACGGCGAACATCACCACGCTGAGCAGGAAGGGGATCCGCCAGCCCCAGCTGAGGAAGGCCTCGTCCGGCATCAGGCCGCTGGCCGCCACGAAGATCAGGTTCGAGATGATCACGGCGACGGGGACGCTGGTCTGCCCGAAGGTGCCGGCGAACCCCCGCCGCTTGGGCCCGGCGGACTCGGTGAGCAGGAGCATGATGCCGCCCCACTGACCGCCCGCCGCGAGGCCCTGCAGGAAGCGCAGCGTGACCAGCAGGATCGGGGCCAGCGCGCCGACCGATCCCGCGCTCGGGAGGCAGCCGATCAGGAAGGTCGCGGCCCCCATCAGCGCCAGGCAGGCGACCACGACCGGCTTGCGCCCGTACTTGTCCCCGAAGTGCCCGGCGAGCACCCCGCCGATCGGGCGCGCCACGAACCCGGCCCAGAACGTGCTGAAGGCGAGCAGCGTGCCCGTCAGCGCCGAGGACTCCGGGAAGAACACCTTGGGGAAGACCAGTGCGGCCGCGGTGCCGTAGAGGAAGAAGTCGTACCACTCGATCGAACTGCCGATGAGCCCCGCGGCCAGCAGCTTGCGGAACGATCGTCGTCGGGTGGCGGGCAGATCGGCGTCCGGGGAGCCGGACTGTCCTTCGGGGTGCGCGAGCGGGGTGGCCATACGTGCCGCCTTCGTCGATGCCGGCGAGTGATGGCGGTCATAGTATGGCGCGGTTACGCTGCGGATGAGGTGTGGATCACCCACATCTGGCGGTGATCCGGTGGAATTTTCTTCCACCCTCTTTCGAGGAGGCACGGTGGCCGAGGCGGAGTCGTACTCGCTCGCGCGCAGGCAACGTGAGCTGGCGTCGTTGTACGCGACCGCCAAGTCGCTCACCGCGCTGGGCGAGCTCGACGAGGTCCTGCAGTCGATCGTCCACCACGCCCACGACCTGATCGGCACGGATTTCACCTACCTCTCGCTGGTCGGCGCGGACGGCAGGCTGTCGGCCAGAGCCTCGGAAGGCACGATTTCCGCGTCCTTCCTCGCGGCGGGCATCCCGGCCACCGTGGGACTCGGCGGCAAGGTGCTGGCCTCCCGGAGCCCGCACTGGGTGCGCAACTACGGCGCCGCGACCCTGTTCGACCACGACCCGAACTTCGACCGCCTGGCCGCGACCGAGGCACTCGTCGCCCTGCTCGGGGTGCCACTGGTCATCCGGGGTGAAGCGGTGGGCGCCTTGTTCGTGGCGGACCGTTCCGAGCGGTCCTTCCAGGCCGAGGAAATCGCGCTGCTGAGCGCTTTCGCCGATCACGCCGCGGTCGCCCTCGACAATGCGCGTCTCTACGAGGCGAGCCGGAACTCCTTGCAGGAACTGCGGATCGCGTACCGGAAGATCGAAGAGCACATGGCGGTCATGGAACGCGCGCAGGCGATCCACGAAGCCCTGACCGGTGTCGTGCTGGAGGGCGGGACGCCGGGGGATGTCGCGCAGCTCCTCGCCGACCAGCTGGGTGGGAGCGTCACGATCCTCGACGGGACCGGTGCCACCCTCGCCCGCCGGGACTCGGCGTCGAACCCGTGCCGGGCCCCCTCGGATTCCGGGCTGGCCGAGGCCGTCGAGAACGCCCACCGCTCGGGCCGCTGCACGACCTCGGTCGACGCGGCCGGCGTCGCCCGCAGTGTCGCGTCGATCCAAGCGGGGGACAGCTACCTCGGCGCGCTGGCGTGGAGCCGGGAAGCGGTCGCCGATCGCGGTGCGCCGGACGACATGGACCTGCGGACCGTCGAGCGGGCCACCCACATCCTGGGGTTGCTCATCCTCAAGGAGCGGGCCGTCGCCGATGCCGGTGAACGGCTCAGCGGGGAGCTCCTGACCGAGTTGATGGTCGGCAGCCCCGGGATCAGCCCGGCCCAGCGCGCCCGCACCAGCGCCCGCAACATCGACGCCGACCGCCTGAACCTCGTCCTCGTCGCGGACTCGCCGACGCTGTCGTCCACCGATCTGTCGCGTCACCTGCAGGGCATCGCCCGGGACCGGTCGGGACTGGCCGGGGAACACCTGGGCCGGGCCACGATGATCCTCCACAGCGCCGACGACGACCAGACCGTCGCGGAGGTGCACCACCGGCTGCGCCGGGCACTCGGTGGCGCCGTCGTGGTCGTCGGAGAACGGGCGGCCGACCAGGACTGGGCACGGGCCTTCTCGCTCGCCAGCCGCTGCAGCGCGGTGATCCGCGCGATCGGGCACACCGACCTGGGCGCCACCACAGGCAGATACGCTCTCTACGCCATGGTTTTCGACCCCGAACGGGTCCGGGAACTCGACCGGTTCATCACCGGCTCGATCGGCCCGCTCCTCGACTACGACCAGCGGCGCGGCAGCAATCTCGTCGAGACCCTCAGCGCGTACTACGCCCAGCACACCAACGTCGCGGCGACCGCGCGGGCGTTGCACGTCCACGTCAACACGCTGCTCAAGCGACTGGACCGCGTCGGCAGCGTGCTCGGCGTCGATTGGCGCCACGACAACGATCTGGAACTGCAGCTGGGACTTCGGCTGCACCAGCTCCGAGGAATCCCGGCGGCCCAGGCGGACTGACCGGCCGGCGTCCGGGTGGGTGCGATCGGGCGGTGTGCTGGACACTGGGAGCGGCGGGGGAAGCCGAGCGGAGGAGCAGACCAGTGGTGGAAGTCATCGGTGCCGGTTTCGGCCGGACCGGGACCATGTCGTTGCACAGTGGGCTGGAAACCTTGGGGTACGCGCCGTGCCACCACATGAAGGAGGTGCTCGGCAACCTGGGTTCCACCACGGTGTGGGCCGACGCCCTGCGCGGTGACCGCGAGGCGCTGCGCACCGCTGTGGCGGGCTACCGCGCCACCTTGGACTTCCCGAGTTGCCTGCTGTGGCGCGAAATGATGGAGCTGTTCCCCGACGCCAAGGTGCTGCTCAGCGTCCGTGACCCGGAAAGCTGGTACCACAGCGCCGCCGCGACGATCTTCAACCCGGTGATGGAAGAGGTCGCCGCGCGACTGGCCGCGAGCGACGGCGCGGTGACCACCGACATGATGACGGCCATGGCCGAGCACGGCTTCGGCGACCACGGCAAGGACGAGACGATCGCCTGGTTCGTCCAGCACAACAAGGACGTCATGGCCACGGTCCCGGAGGACAAACTGCTGGTGTACCAGGTGAGCGACGGCTGGGAACCGCTGTGCGAGTTCCTCGGCGCCGCCGTCCCGCAGGAGCCGTTCCCGCGCGTCAACGACTCGGCCGACTTCGCCGAGAACGTGGACCGCTTCCTCAGCGACGGCTCCATCGGCTGGTGAGTTGTCCCCCGCGCGAGCTAGACCCGAATGCCCACTGCGGGGTGATGATCCCGGGGTGCCCGGGCCCCTAGCGTTCCTTCAGGCTGCTACTGGAAGGAACACACGTTGAAGCGAATGCGATCGATGGCCGTGGTGCTGATGGCGACCCTGGGCATCACGATGGCCACGACCACCCCGGCCTGGGCGACCTTCGAAGTCAACCTCTTCGACTGCACGTTCGGCACCGCCGACTTCCTGGTCTTCGGCCAGACGGCAGCCAACGGCCTCGGCACCCGCCGCTGCTACGCCGACGCGGGTGACCTGTCGCTCGGCCTGGACCGCGTGACCAGCTTCAAAAGCGGGAACAACGCGGGCTACTTCGAATACGAGCCAGGCGACGGCTACCGCTACCGGCACCACTTCCCCAAAGGCGAACACCTCACCAAGTGGTACGGCTACGTCGCCCACCTACACATCAACTAACCAGCCCCCGAACCCCACGCTCCCGCACCCGAACCCCACGTTCAGGCAGCCGAGTTCCACATTCAGGCAGGCGAGTCTCACGTTCGGGTAGCCGAACTCCACACTCGAGCAGCCGAGGCCTCCGTGCAAGCGCCCGAACCCCACACTCAGGCAGCCGAGTGCCACACTCCCGCACCCGAACCCCACGCTCAGGCACCCCAACCCCACGTTCAGGCAGGCGAAAGCCGCATTCGCGCAGTCGAGTTCTGCATTCGGGACCGTGAGTTCTACGTCCGCGTTTCGCCTCGGGCGATGTTCACTGCGCGTGCGCCGGAGGCTGCCCGCTCATCCGCGGCTCGCGAGTGTGGAACTCGGCCACCCGAGTGTGGAGTTCGGCTGCCTGAGTGTGGAACTCGGCTTCGCGAACGCGGGACTCGCCTGCGCGAACGTGGGGTTCGCCTGCCTGAACGTGGGGTTCGGCTACCCGAACGTAGGACTCGCCTGCCTGAACGTGGGGTTCGGGTGCGTGAGTGTGGGACTCGGCTGCGCGAACGTGGGGTTCGGGTGCGGGGGGCGAGCTGGACTAGATGGGTTGGGCGGTGGGGAGGATGGTGACTTCGGTGAGGTTGACGTGTCGCGGCACGGCGGCCATGAAAGCGACGGTTTCGGCGACGTCGGCGGACTGCAGCACGTCGATCTGGGAGATGAGGTCGGCCATGAGCCGGCCGGCGTCGGGATCGGTGACGTGGTCCGGTAGTTCGGTGTCGACCATGCCGGGCTCGATGGTGGCCACGCGCACGTTCTTCGGCCCGAGTTCCACCCGCAGCAGCCGGGTGAGGTGGCTGAGGTAGGCCTTCGTGCCGGAGTAGACGGAGAACTTCTCCAGGATCCGGGTGGCCGCGATCGACGAGGTGCTGATCAGGTCGGCCGGCTTCCCCGCCGAAGCGGCGGCGGTCAGGTGCGGCACGAAAGCGCCGATCACGTTCATCACCCCGGTGACGTTCAGGTCGATCTGCCGCTGCCACTCGTCCTGGCGCAGGTCGGTGATGGGGGAGATGAGCTGGACGCCGGCGTTGTTGAAGACCAGGTCGGCCGCGCCGAGCCGGTCCTCGACCTCCCGCGCGGCGGCGTGTACCGCGTCCCGGCTGGTGACGTCGACCGGGATGGCGACGGCGGTGCCGCCGTCATCGTTGACGGCGGCCACCAGCGTGTCGAGTTTGTCCTTGCGCCGGGCCAGCACGGCGACCTTCGCGCCGAGTCCCGCCAGTCGCGTGGCGGTGGCGGCGCCGATGCCGCTGGAGGCGCCGGACACCACGGCCACGCGGCCGGCCAGGGGCGTGCCGGTGAGCAGAGTGGACATGAATCATTCCTCCTTCGAGCAGGTCAGACGGTGACGGCGTCTCGGTGGGCGGTGGCGGCGGACTTCTCACGCCACGGCGCCACGTCCTGCTCGATCCGCGCCAGCTTGACCTCCAGCCGTTCGAGGGTGTCGGGGCCGAGGTACAGGTGGGTGGGCAGCTCGTCCCCGCCGGTGACCTCGTGGATCAGGGCGGCGGCCTTGACCGGGTCGCCGAGCTGTGTGTGGTTGGCCGTATCGACCCAGTCGAGGGTCTCGTGCGCGGGAGTGCCGTCGTAGTCGGCGATGCGCTGCGCCGCGAGCGAAAGTGAGCTGGCGTCGAGGAAATCGGTGCGCAGCACGCCCGGCTCCACCACCATGGACTGGATGCCGAACGGCTTCATCTCCGCGGAGAGGGCCTCGCTGATCCCGGCCACGGCGAACTTCGACGCGCTGTACATGCTCACGCCCGGCTCGCCCTCGAAACCCGACCGGGAACCGATGTGGACGAGCTTGCCCGAACGCTGGCGGCGCATGACGGGCAGCACCGCGCGGGTCATGGAGATCAGGCCGAAGACGTTGAGGTCGAACAGCGACCGTGCCTCGGCGTCGGTGACCTCCTCCAGCGCCCCGAGCAGGCCCCGGCCCGCGTTGTTGACCAGCACGTCGATCCCGCCGAACCGGTCGGTGGCCGCCTCGACGGCGGCGGGGATGGCTTCGGCGTCGGTGACGTCGAGTTCGACGACCAGCGCGTTGGGTGCCGTCTTCAGGTCCTCCGGCACGCGGTCCGGGTTCCGCACCGCGACGACCAGGTCATCACCGCCGTGGAGCGCGGCGCGAGCGATTTCGGCGCCCAGGCCGCGGGATGCTCCGGTAATGAACCAAGTGGTCATGACTGTTTCGCTCCTTCCGGGTCCTCCTTGCTGACGGATTCGAGTTTGCCGAGGTGAGCGGGCCGGATGAAGGTCGCGGGTTTCCTGGGAGTGACACACCCAGGAACGGCGCGGTCGCGCAGCCGGTCGAACGCCTCCGCCGTCGGCGACGCCGGTTCGGCCTGGTAGACGACGAGTTGCTGGTGCGGTGCCCCGTTGACGGTGAAGGCGGAGAAGAGGATGTGCAGGTCGCCGACGTGCGAGTGGCGCAGGTGCTTGCCCTCCTGGGTCTTGGGTTTCACCTCGTGCCGGGCCCACAGCTCGGCGAATTCCGGGCTGCCCTCGGACAGTTCGGCGACCACCTCGGCGATGCGCGGGCTGTCGGGATCGTGCCCGTAGGCGGCGCGGAGTTCGGCCACGCACGAGTGCGCCGCGCGCTCCCACTCCTGGTAGAACTCGCGCCCGGCAGGGTCCAGGAACACCATGCGGGCCAGGTTCTCCGCCGTCGCGAAGCCTTCGTGCAGCGCGGCGGCCATCGTGTTGCACGCCAGGATGTCCAGCGCCGGGCCGAGCACGAACGCGGGCGAGCCCGTCCACCCGTCCATGAGCTGCAGCAGTTGCGGACTCACCGGCAAGCCCTCCGTGCGGCGCGCCACCCTCGCTTCGGGTGGCTGGACCAGCAGCCACAGGTGTGCCGTGGCCGCGTCGTCGAGCCGCAGCGCCCGCGCCACCGCGTCCACGACCTGCGGCGAAGGACTGGACTCGCGGCCCTGCTCCAGGCGCATGTAGTAGTCGCTGCTCACCCCGGCCAGGATCGCGACCTCCTCCCGGCGGAGGCCCTTGACCCGGCGCCGGCCGTGCTCGGGCAACCCGACGTCCCGCGGCTGCACCGCTTCGCGCCGGGCCCGCAGGAACTCGCCCAGAGGCGTACCGCTCATCACGTCGTCCCTTCCTCGGATCACCACGTGATCCTGATTGCCCGACCGGCGGCAACCGTAATCAGCGGGCTGAGCAGCCGGGCCGTGGGCGATGTCGAGATCCGTCGCGGTCGAGTCTGCTGTTCGACCGCGGGTACCGCAGCGCGCCGGGGAGGTCGCCGGTGCGGTAGGGGAACAGCAGGCTCTGCGGCTGGTCGTGGATGGGGTAGAGCCACATCGCGCGACCGCGGACGGGATTCAGGAATTGCGCGTGGCGGAACCTCGCGCCCTCGGCGCGTACAGCTCGCAGGCGCGGCTGCGCTTGTTCAGCCGGCCAGGTAACCGCCCGTGGCGTCGAGGTCCTGGCCGACGAGGGCACTGGAGTCGGCCGAGGCGAGGAACATGACGACGGCGGCCATCTCCTCGGCCCGCACGATGCGCTTGATCGGGTAGTCCTGGGCGATCTGCTCGTACGTCAGGCCGAACGCTTCGGCCGCTCTGCGCAGCATCGGCGTGTCGACCGCACCGGGTGCGAACGCGTTCACCCGGATGTTGTCGGCCGCGTACTCGAGCCCCGCGACCTTCGTGAGCGAGGCGACGGAGTGCTTGCTGGCGTTGTAGGGCGCGATGGTGGTGAACCCGACCTCCGCCGACAGCGACGCCGTGTTCACGATGACGCCACCGCCCTGCGCGAGCATCCGGGGCAGCTCGTACTTCATCGCGAGGAACACCCCGGCCACGTTCGTCTGCCAGACGGCCGCCATGTCGGCGAGCGTCTGCTCGTGCAGCCTGGCCGCGCGCGGGCTCTCGATCCCGGCGTTGTTGACGGCGATGTCGAGCCGCCCGTACCGCCGCACGCACGCGTCGACGAGGTCCCGTACCTGCGACTCGTCCCGCACGTCGGCCCGCCGGTAGGTCGCGTCGCCCCCGGCCGCGCGGATGCTGGTGGCGACCTGGTTGCCGAGTTGTTCCCTGCGCCCGCAGAAGAACACCTTGGCCCCTTCTCTCGCGAACGCCCGCGCGGTCGCCTCCCCGATCCCGGAGGTGGCGCCGGTGATGAGCACGACCTCACCGGCGAAGCGTCCCCGCGCGGGCGGTGCGGCGCCGGCGGTTCCGGCGGTCAGCGCGGTCGCGGCAACCGCACCCGCGCCGGCGGTCAGCATCTGTCTACGCGTCGGCATTCCTGCTCCTTCACTCAACCTGGCCGGAAAGCGTTCTTCCGGCAGACCAAGCCAAGCAGCGCCATCTCACCGCTGGCCAATACCCGTGGCCATACGTTCCAGGCATGGGCGATCACAGCCGCGCTTTCAATACGGCGATTTCGGGCGACGGGTCGAAGCCGTGTCCGGTCAGCCAGCGAACTCCTCGCAGACTTCGCAGCGACCACCACGCGCGGATCACCTCCAGGTCGACGTCGGTGCCGTAGCCGGAGATGACGTCGTCGAGGCGTTCTTCGTGTCCGAGCGTCAAGGTGGCGAGGTCGTACAGGGCATCGCCCGGGGCTGCTTCGGACCAGTCGAGCACGCCGGTGACCTCGTCACCGTCGACGAACACGTGGGTGAGCTGCAGGTCGCCGTGGGTGAACGCCGGTGTCCACGCTCGGAGCGCGGTGTCGGCGACTTCCCGGTTGCGCGTGACCAGGTCGGCGGGCAGGACGCCGTTGCTGATGAGCCATTCGCATTCGCCGTCGAGGTGTGACGCGACTTCGCCGGGGCTCTTGCCGGGCCAGGGCGGCGGTGGTGCGTCGTGCAGTTTCCGTACGGCGGCACCCGCCGCGGCCCACGCCTCCGGCGGCGCGGTCGACGCCTCGCCCAGGCGGCCGAGGGCCGTGCCTCGGAGTGCGGCGAGCGCCAGCACGGGCGGCTTGCGCCACAGCACTTCCGGAGTCGGAACCGGCGCCAGGGCCATCGCCTCGACCTCGACGTCGGTACGCGCCTGATCGCCGTCGATCTTCAGGAACACGTCGCCGACACGCAGCGTCGCCCGCTCCTGGTGGGCGACGACGACCTCGACTTCCTCCATGCCGGTGCTCATCACGGACGATCGCCGGGCAGTTCGGCCACGACGATCATCCGCTGGTGCTCGGCGGTCAGTGGTTGCCCGTCCTCGCCGTGCCCGGTCACCGCGGTGAATCCCGCGGCGAGCAGCCAGTCGCGGATTTCGGGGAAGCCGAACAACCGTTTGACGAACTGCGTCCGCCGGGCGCGCCCATTGCGTACGACCGTTCGTTCTGCCTCGAACCGGCCGGTCAACGCGTTCAACCGGTAGCGGTCGACGAGCATGTCGCCGTCGTGCCGCGCCGCCACCACCCGAGACGGCGAGTAGGAAGCGAGGAACGAGGGCAGGTTGTCCAGGTCCATGGCCAATCGACCGCCCGGCCGCAGGGCGCCGCCGATCCCGCGCAGGACGGCGCGGTTGGTGTCGTCGTCGAAGTACCCGAACGCCGTGGACCAGTTGACCACCCGGTCGAACCGGCCCGTCCACGGTATCCGGCGCATGTCCCCGGCCACGTACTCGACGCTGACACCGGCGGCAGCGGCGTCGGCGCGGGCCCGGTCCAGGAAGACCGCCGAGGAGTCCAGCCCCGTGACCTCGCAGCCACGCGCGGCCAGGCGGTTGGCCAGATCCCCGTGTCCGCAGGCGAGATCCAGTACCCGCATGCCCGGTCGAAGATCCAGCAATCGCCCAACGAGTTCCGCGGCGGCCTCGCCCGAATACGCCGCGTTGGGCACCACCGGCCCATGCCCGGCGAACTCGGTCTCGCCCGCGGGAGCGACGAAGAAATGCAGGTAATCCTCGTCGTACATCGCCGCTGCGTCGAACAGATCACTCATGCCGCGCAGGCTAAAGACGCCTCCTGACCGGGGCAACGAATTTACGAGGGCTGTGTGTACTGCTGACCCAGCTGGAAGTCCGCGACGCGGATGGGGGACGGGGTGGTCCCGGTCGAGCGTTGCTGGTAGAGCACGGAAAGCACGCCTTCGGTGGCCACGCGGGTGTGGTCGACGTTGACCTCGCCGAAGACGTTCATGCCGGGGCGGTCGAAGACCAGGGTCCAGTCCGTCCAGTTGCTGGCCTTGGAGGCGGTGACGATCCGGGCGAACGGCATGATCAGGTAGAGGTTGTCGTCGCGGTCGAAGACGATGCGGGTGCGCCCGGTGGCGTGGGGCTGGATGGGGACTTCGCGCTTGGTCCACGACCCGTCCGGGGTGCGGAACACGTGGAACGCGCGGGCCCAGCGGGTGCGGTCGGCGGCGTAGCTGGTGACGCACTGGGTGAACCGGCCCGGAACGTAGCTGATCACCGCGTGTGGTGCGCCTGCGCTGTCGACGGCCTGGCTTTCCTGGTTCATCAAGCCGTGGTTGGGGTCGAGCGGGTCGACCACGAGGTCCGGCGACACCGCGACGGGCGAGCCGCCGGTGGTGCCGGCGAGCTGGCCGGTGTCGCGGCGCCAGGTGCGCCCGCGGTCGTCGCTGTAGACGTAGCCGGTGTCGTGGTTGGTCAGCCCGCCAGGATTGCACAGCACGCCGGAATTGCTTTCACGCCAGGTGAACGTGGCGTGCAGCCGCCCACCTCGGCCGTAGGTCAGGCCGTGCAGGTACATGTTGCGGGTCGTGCTGCTGACGCCGTTCGGCGCGGTCCACGAGCCGGTGGCCGACGACCACTTGCCGAGCTTGCGCCAGGTCGTGCCGTCGTACTCGGCGAGTTCGTTGGTGCCGTTGCCGGAGCGGCCGGTGCGGTAGCTCAGCTGCAGCCGCTTTTCCGGCGTGACGACGAACTGCGGGTAGCTGATCCCGCCGAGGTCCACCCCGTCCAGCGTGCGCTGCACCGGGCCGAACCGGGCGGGGGACCAGGCCCGCGACGCGGGCGCCGACACCAGGCCCGCTTCGGATCTGGCGTAGAACACCGGGGTGTCGTGGACGTCCATGGCGACGTGCAGGCGCCCGTCGGCGGGGGAGATGCCGAGCGAGATGACGTTGTGCGAGTCGTTGACGGTCAGCGCGGGCGGGAGGACCGCCTTCTCCCACGCCCCGGCAGGCAACTGGCGCCGGGCGACGACGGCGTTGCGGTTCTCGGTGTACCAGGCGGTGTACTGGTAGCCGGCGTGGGTGAGGATCGCTTCCGACTGGTAGGACTGGTTGTTCACCAGCCCGTCGTAGGACACGAAGTACAGTGCCGCCGGATCGAGCTGGGTATCCCGCAGCAGCGTCACGCCCGGGCCTCGACCTGGGCCTGGGCCGTCACGGTCGGCTCGGACGGCCGCCGGGGACACCAGCGCGAGGCAGGTGAAGAGCAGGATCATCGTGCGGAGCATGGGCGAACCCCTTCGCGCTGGCCCGGAAAGCGCTTTCTCAACCAGAATAGTGAAGTGGCCGGAGTCAAGGGAACCGCCACACGGACAGTCCCCGCTGGGCCGGCCGAAGTGCGCCGGTGTCAGTTGCCGAACGAACCCGGGGCCACCAAGCCGGATTCGTAGGCGAGGATGACGAGTTGCGCGCGGTCGCGGGCGTGCAGTTTGGTCATGGCCCGGTTGATGTGGGTTTTCGCGGTCAGCGGGCTGATCACCATGCGGGCGGCGATCTGGTCGGTGGTCAAGCCCTGCGCGACCAGCGCGACGGCCTCGCGTTCGCGGTTGGTCAGGTGTTCCAGCCCGATGGGGGCGCGGGGCGGCTGCGTGACGTACCGGTCGATCAGTTTGCGGGTGATCGACGGTGCGAGCAGCGCGTCGCCCCGGGCGGCCACGCGGACGGCGTGCAGGAAGTCCTCGGGCTGGATGTCCTTGACGAGGAAGCCCGTGGCGCCGGCGCGCAGCGCGTCGAAGACGTATTCGTCCAAGCCGTAGTTGGTCAGGATGACCACGCGCACGCCGGTCAGCGCCGGGTCGCTCGCGACGCGGCGGGTGGCTTCGATGCCGTCGACGACCGGCATCTGGATGTCGACGAGCGCGATGTCGGGCAGGTGCTGCTTGGCCAGCGCCACGGCCTGGCTGCCGTCGGCGGCCTCGGCCACCACCTCGATGTCGTCCTCGATGTCGAGCAGGGCGCGGAAGCCGCTGCGGATGAGTGGCTGGTCGTCGGCCAGCAGGACCCGGATCACGTGCGGTCCACGGGGAGTTCGGCGTGGACGGTGAAGCCGCCTTCGCTGCGGGGTGCGGCCCGCAGCCGTCCGCCGAGCGCGGTGACGCGTTCGCGCATGCCGACCAGTCCGACGCCCGGTACCGGCTCGGTGCCCGGGGTGGCGGTGCCGTTGTCGTCGACGCGGATGACGAGCGTGCCGGGCTGGTGGTCGACGCGGACCGACGCGGTCGTGGCGCCGGCGTGCCGGGCGATGTTGGTCAGGGCTTCCTGGACGATCCGGTAGCCGGTCCGCTCGGTCGCGGCAGGCACGCCGCCGCGCTCGCCTTCGATGGTCAGTGTCGCGTCCAGTCCGGCCGCTGTGGCGCGCTGCACCAGCTCGTGGATGTCGTCGAGCCCGTGCGGCAGGTTCCTGTCGTCGTCGCGCAACGCTTCCAGGGTCGCCCGCAGTTCTCGTGCCGCTTCCCGGCCCGCGTCCCGGATCGCCAGCAACGCGTCGGGCACCGGTTCACCGCGTTTGCCTGCCAGGTGGACGGCGACCTCGGCTTGCAGCTTGATGACGGAGATCTGGTGGGTGAGCGAGTCGTGCAGTTCCCGGGCGATGTGCAGCCGTTCCTCGTCGGCGCTGCGGCGGGCGGCTTCCGCGCGGGTGCGCTCGGCCTCTTCCGCTCGGCGTTCGGCCTGCCGCAGTGCTTCACCCGCCGCGCCGGCGGCGACCAGCCACGCCAGCTGGAGGACGTCACGGGAGTGCGTGAACGCTTCGCCCACGGCCAGCTCACCGGGTGCGGCCAGGATCGCGAGCGGAAGGGCCAGCAGCATGAACACCGCGCCGGCCACCGTGGCGACGCGGTGGCCAGCCCGGACGGCGGCGTACACCGCGACCAGGTAGGCGAGCGCGGGCACGTCGACACCGACGGCCTGGTACCCCAGCGCGCACAACGCGGTCACGGCCAGCACGGGAACCGGCGCCCGGCGTGAGGCGGCCAGCGTGAGCCCGCTGAGCACCACCAGCGCGTAGCCCAGCGGGGCCAGGCCTGTGGCGGGATGTTGCCCGAACAAGGCGGCGGCGAGCAGGGTCGCCGCCACCGCGACGGCGATCACCCCGTGTCCGAGCCCGTCCGGTCGCCTGCGCATGGGTGCACCGTAGCCGGATGCGCGCCCGGGCGAGTCCTGCGCACGAAGGATCAGCGAACTACCGCGGACGCGGTACTCCCGCGGTGGCTGCGACGTGCGCGGCAGTGCGAACTGCCTTCGCCCGCTGGATGACCGGCGAGGGGTCCGGCGGACATGCTCGGCCGACATCCAGTCGAGAAGGAGCAACCCATGTTCATCCAGTCAGCCGTCCTCTTCGGACTGACCGAGCCCGCCGTCGACGCCTACACCCTGACCGCCGGGCGGTTCTGGGCCACCTCGGCCGCGTTGCTGGGGCTGGCCGGGACGATCCTCGGCGGACTGGCACTGGCCCGAGCCGCCCGGAAGACGGCTTGGGTGGCCTCGGCGTCGGGCCTGGTCGCCCTGACCGGCGGCGTGCTGAACCTGGCCACCGCGGATGGTGGGCCCGGCACCGGCAACGGCGTGGTCGGTGGCGTCGCCGCCGTGGGACTGGGGTTGCTCGCGCTCGTCCTCGGCGGGCGGGCGCTGACCCGTTAGCAGCCCGCGGCGAAGTCGATCTCGACGCGGACGGCCTGGGACGCCGAACCGTCGGAGGCCCACACCTCGGGGAAGTACTTGCCCGCCGGTGCCGGTGCGATGTGCACACCGACGAACCCGTTGACGTAGGAACCGTCGTGCGAACCGGGAGGCAGGGAACTGGCGCCCGTGCTGAAGGAACCGGGCGGCAGGTTGCGGATGCCCGTGGTGATGGTGGCCGACCAGCTGCCATCCACCTGGGCGAAGAAGTAGGCACCGGGGTGGCCCGTGTCGGGCTTGAGGCAGATCCGCTGGCCGTCGCCGCGCAGCGTCCAGGTCGACGCCGAAGCTGACGCCGGTGTCACGCTGAGCAGTGCGAGTACCGAGCCGAGCACGAGTCCGACACCACGGGACGACCGCATGAAGACCTCCTGGAGGTGCACCTGGATCAAGTTCGAAAATTATCCACCGCCGGGACTTCGCGCAGCGTTCTTCTTGCCTGTCGATTCCTTAGTCTTTTCGAAAGGTTTCGCCGCCGCGTCGATGGTGCTTCGCCCTTAGGGGAAGCCCCGGTCAACTCCCTGGTCTTGACCGCCGATGGTGGTCCTCCGCGCGTCACTGGCCCAGGATGACGCCAGCCCCGCGCAGCGCGGGTCGACGAGCTGAGGATCAGGTATGCGGCGAAGTGTTCACTTCGATATTCGGCGATTCCGCGCGGTGATCGGCTTTGTCGGCGGGGGGTGCGCGCTGGTGTTCATCCTGCTCGGTGTGCTGGTGCGCAACGGACTCTCGCCGGCCGACCGCTGGGTGATCGACCACGTGGTCGTCCTGCCGGGAAGTCCGCTGCACCAGGCAGCACTGGTGCTGAGTACCGTCACCGTGTTGTCCTGTGCCGCCGTTCTCGTCGCCGTGGCGTTGCGTGCCTGGTGGCGTCGACCGCGGCGTGGCGCTGATCTGCTGTGGTGCCTCGCGTTGTTGCTGTGCTGCGGCCTGCTGGCCGCTCTCCAGTTCGTCTTCCGCCGCCCCGGTCCGCCGGGGCAGCCGGAAGGCTTCAGCTACCCCAGCGGTCACGCCTCGGTCGCGGGGGCGTTCGCCGTGGTCGCGGTGCTGATCGCGGCGGTCTTCGTGCGAAAGTGGCTCCTCGTGGTGGTGGCTGTCCAGGGTGGCGCCCTCCTGCTCACCATGGCTGCCCGGGTGGCGCTCACCGAGCACTACGTCACCGACGTGCTCGGCGCGGTCCTCGGAATCTGTGCGGTGGGCTTGCTGGGTGCCGCTGCTGTCAAGCGCTGGTGGGTGGACAGCCCCGCCTGAGGAGCTCTGTCACCCGGTCGGGGAGCGCCGGGCGCCTGTGCCGGTTTGGCCGGTGCCGGTGCGGGAAGCCCGTGGGCATGGTGAGCATCGGGTACTTCCTGTCGTGTGAGGAGTTCGGTCCGCGGGAGCTGGTCGAGCAGGCCCAGCGGGCCGAAGCGGCCGGGTTCGAGCGGTTGTGGATCTCCGACCACTTCCACCCCTGGCTGGACGAGCAGGGCCAGAGCCCGTTCGTCTGGTCGGTGATCGGCGCGCTGAGCCAGGTGACGTCGCTGCCGATCACCACGGCCGTCACCTGCCCGCTGGTGCGGCTGCACCCCGCGGTGGTCGCGCAGGCGGCCGCGACCGCGGCGGTCCAGTGCCGCGGCGGCTTCACCTTGGGTGTGGGCACCGGTGAGGCGCTCAACGAGCACGTCACCGGTGAGCCTTGGCCCACGCCTCCCGTCCGGCTGGAGATGCTCGAAGAGGCGATCGAGGTGATCCGCGAGCTGCACACGGGCAAGCTGACCAGCCACCGGGGCAAGCACTACACGGTCGAGAACGCCCGCATCTACACCCGCCCCGAGCAGCCGGTGCCGATCTACGTCTCGGCCTTCGGCCCGGCCGCCACCAAACTCGCCGCGCGGGTGGGAGACGGCTTCTGCACAGTGGCCCCGGACGCCGACGCGGTGGCGCTGTACCGCCGGGAAGGCGGCGGCGACCGGCCGGTGCAGGGCGGGATGAAGGTCTGCTGGGCACCGTCCGAAGAGGAGGGTGTCCGCACGGCACACCGCCTGTGGCGCAACGAGCTGCTCCCGGGCAAGCTCCCTTCGACGTTGCCCAACCCGGACGACTTCACCGACGCGGCCGAGCTGGTGACCGAGGACATGGTGCGCGGTCAGTTCGCCTGCGGCCCGGATCCGCAGGCGCACCTGGAGAAGGTGCGTGCCTTCGTCGACGCCGGGTTCGACGAGGTGTACGTCCAGCAGATCGGCCCCGAGCAGGACGGCTTCTTCGAGACCTGGAAGACCGACGTCCTGCCGCACGTGTAGCTCAGTCCAGGGTGATGGTGACCTTGATGTCGTCCGGTTCGGTGGTGAAGGCCTCGGCGAACCGGTCGAGGGGGACCCGCCTGGTGATCAGGTTCCGGAGCCAGCCGGTGTCGGCCTCGGCCAGTGCGCGGGCGGCCTGCTGGTAGTGGCGCAGGTTGGCGTTGACCGAGCCGATGACCACGTCGTTCTCGAGAACGAGGTCGCGGTTGAGGGCGCCGGCGTCCACCGAGAGGCTGCGTCCGGCGGGGGAGACGCCGGTGAGGCAGACGATGCCGTAGGCGGCGGTGCCGGACATCGCGTCGAACACCACCGACGGGGCGCCGGTGGCTTCGATGACCACCTCCGGGTTGAGCCGCGCCGCGACGTCTTTCGCGGACCCGTGGTGGTATTCGGCGCCCAGGGCCTTCACCGCATCGGGTTTGGCCCCGGTGGTGACCTGGTCGAGCACGTGGACCTCGAGGCCCTGCTGCGTGCCGAGCAACGCCGCGAGCAGCCCGATCGGTCCCGCGCCGGTCACCAGTACCCGCCGCGGCTCGAACCAGCTGCGTTCCCCGACCAGGCGGATCTGCTCCCAGGCCTTGGCGACCACCGTGGTGGGTTCGGTCAGCACGCCGACCTCGCGCAGCCCGGGATCGAGCCGGACGGCGTAGTCGGCCTCCACGCACCACAACCGGCTGGCGAAGCCGTCGAGTTCTTTGATCCCTCGTTCGGTGTAGCGGCCGTTGCGGCACATGTCGAACTCACCGCGTGCGCAGGCGCCGCAGGGCACCGGATCCGGGCGCCGGACGACGGCGGCCACCAGGTCACCTTCGGAGAAGCCGCTGTCCTGAGGTGCTTGGCGCACCCGGCCGAGGGATTCGTGCCCGATCACCAGCTGCTCCCGCCCGGGTGGTGCCCAGCCGTACTCGCCGCCGGCGATTTCCTTGTCCGTGCCGCACACCCCGACTTCCAAGCCCTCGACCAGCAGCTCGCCGGGCCCCGGCTCGGGTTCGGGGAGGTCGGACAGGGCCAGGCTGTTCCCCTCGCCGGGGCACACGGTCAGCGCATCCATGCCCGGTGATTACCCGCTCGGCCCATCGGCACACCGCGGCCGGTCAGGAGTCCAGCAGCTCCGCCACGAGTCCGCGGACACGGCGGTCGATGTCGTCGCGGATCGGGCGCACGGCGTCGATGCCCTGCCCGGCGGGGTCGTCGAGCTGCCAGTCCAGGTAGCGCTTGCCGGGGAAGACCGGGCAGGTGTCGCCGCAGCCCATGGTGATCACCACGTCGGAGGCTTCGACGTCGGCGGTGGACAGTTTGGAGGGGACCTCCGCGGTGATGTCCAGACCCCATTCGGCGAGCGCCTGGGCCGCGGCGGGGTTGACCTTCTCCGCCGGTTCGGATCCGGCTGAGCGCACCCGGATCCGGCCCAGGGAGTAGTGCTGCAGCAGCGCGGCGGCCATCTGGGACCGGCCGGCGTTGTGCACGCAGACGAACAGGACTTCGGGCATGGTTCTCCTCTTCCTCGGGTCACCACAGTGGGATCAGTGTAACCTGATATCATCTTCGCATGATGTCAGTGCCTGCTGATGTATTACCGGTGGAGTTGCTGCGCCTGGTCGCGGACCCGCTGCGCGCCCGGATCATCGGCCTGCTCGCCCGCGAAACGCTGTGCACCACGCATCTGGTGGAGGAGACCGGCGCGAGCCAGACCAACGTGTCCAACCACCTCCGGCTGTTGCGGGAGGCCGGGCTGGTCACCACCGAGCCGTGTGGCCGCTACACCTACTACACGCTGCAGCCGTCGGTGCTGCGCACTCTGGGCGCGGCGTTCACCGCGCTCGCCGACACCGCCGAAGCCAACGTCGAGAGCAAGAGGGCCTGCCCGTGACCCGGACCGCCGAACCGGACGTGCTGCGCAAGCTGTCCTTTCTGGACCGCCTCCTGCCGGTGTGGATCATCGCCGCGATGGGTGCCGGGCTGCTGCTCGGCACCGTGGTGCCCGGCCTGCAAGGCGTGCTGGAGGCGGTGAAGATCGGCAGCGTCTCCGTGCCGATCGCGCTCGGGCTGCTGCTGATGATGTACCCGGTCCTGGCCAAGGTGCGCTACGACCGCCTCGACACCGTCACCCGCGACCGGCGCACCCTGGTGCTTTCGCTGGTGCTGAACTGGGTCATCGGCCCCGCGTTGATGTTCGCGCTGGCCTGGCTGCTGCTGCCCGACCTGCCCGAGTACCGCACCGGGCTGATCATCGTCGGCCTCGCGCGCTGCATCGCCATGGTGATCATCTGGAACGATCTCGCGCGCGGCGACCGCGAAGCCGCCGCGGTGCTGGTCGCACTGAACTCGGTGTTCCAGGTGCTCATGTTCGGCGTGCTCGGCTGGTTCTACCTCGACCTGCTGCCCGGCTGGCTCGGCCTGGGGAGTGAAGCCGTCGCGTTCTCGTTCTGGGAGATCGTGCTCAACGTCGTGGTCTTCCTCGGCATCCCACTGCTGGCCGGTTACCTGACCCGCCGTTTCGGCGAAAAGGCTCGCGGCCGCACGTGGTACGAGGGCAAGTTCCTGCCGCGCATCGGCCCGATCGCGTTGTACGGCTTGCTGTTCACCATCGTCGTGCTCTTCGCGCTGCAAGGCGAAACCATCACGTCGCGGCCCCTCGACGTCGTGCGCATCGCACTGCCGCTGCTGGTGTACTTCGCCGTCATGTGGGCGGGCTCCTATGCGCTCGGCAAAGCCGCCGGGCTCAACTACGAACGCACCACCACCCTCGCCTTCACCGCGGCGGGCAACAACTTCGAACTCGCCATCGCCGTCGCGATCGGCGTCTTCGGGGTGACCTCCGGGCAGGCACTGGCCGGAGTCGTCGGCCCGCTGATCGAAGTACCCGTGCTCGTCGCGCTGGTCTACGTCAGCCTCTGGCTGCGCAAACGCTGGACCGACGGCGCGTCGCCGCCCCACGAGGGTCGCTAGCGGGCCGTCGGAGCGACGTAGGCGGGCGGTCAGCCGTGGGGGAGTGGCGCCGCGACTTCGACCGGACTGCCGAGGCGTCGTGCGGGCCAGGCCGGCAGTTCGAGTTCGAGGCCCAGCACCCGGGCGGTCAGTCTGCGCCGGGGCCACTTGCCGGTGGTGGTCAGCGGTCCCACGTCGTCGGCGAAGACTTCGCGTTGCAGCGGTGTCGCGCCGGGCCAGCGCATCCTGAGCACCGGGCGGACCGGCGCGATGAACCTCCTGACCGGTTCGTGGGCGCCGGCGACCAGCGCCGCGAAGTCCCGCTCCGGTCTGTAGTGCAGGTCCAGCTCGATCAGGGGTTCGGCACCGCCCGCCCGGTGGTGGCACCGGGCGAGTACGCGGGTGATCTCGTCCAGTGCCAGCTGGACGGTGGTGGGGATGCGGTCCTGCCACCGGCCGAGGAACGGCGCGGGCAGCGACTGCGCCGTCACCTCCTCCGGCGGGACGATGATCGCCCTGACCGCGGTGCCGGTGAGTTCCACCCGCAGCCGGGCGCACCGGCCGCCACCGGAGTCGACGACGAAGCGGGGCACCGGACCGGCCGGGGCGGAGCCGAACTGCTTGCGGATCCGTTCCCGGATCTCGACCAGCGGATGGTCCCGCGGCCCTCGACCGGGCGGCGGGCTGTCCGGCAGCACGAACACGAAGTCCAGTTCTTCCCCGCTGAGTTTCAGCTGTGCCGGGAAGAGCGGCCCGAGGACGCTCATGAACGACGAGCCGATGGCGAGTGCCTCGTTGCTGGACCCGCCTCGGGTCATGACAACCTCCTTCGTGCGCCCCCGGCCGGTGCTCCGCCTGCTAGACGCTGTCCGGTAAGTCAAAGTCGCGCTCTCCGCGCCCAGGCGGCCCCTGGCGGCACGGGCGAGTTCGGCCGAGTACGGCCAGTACGAGGCCGAATCGCCCGCACCGCCAGGAACCACCCGGATCACGAAGCCCATCGACCAGACTTACCGGACAGCGCCTAGACGTGCAGATCGGACTCGATGCGCCTGAGGTGGTGCCTGGCCAGCGCCAGGTTCGCCTGCCCCCGGTCCAGCACCAGGTACAGGAAGAGGGTGTTCCGGTTGCCCAGGGTGTCCTGCAGGCGGATGAGGTGGTACTGGCGGCGCAGCGTGATGAGGATGTCCTCGATGCTGTCGTTCAGCGCGAGCGAGGACATGACCCGGAGCTTGGACTTGACCACCTCGGTGTTCCCGGCCGCGGCCACCTCGAGATCGAGCCAGTCACCCCCGCCGCTGGTGCCGAGCGACATCCCGCTTTCGTAGTCGACCAGCGCGACCCCGAGGGCGCCGTTGATCGACATGCATTCCTTCAGCGCTGTTTCGATGTTCATGAACACTCCAGTTTCTCGGTTTGATCGTGGACCGGGCCGCTCCGGCGGGCCGTCGGCTACGCGGCCAGGATCGAGCTGATCCGCTCGATGACGGGGCGGCATTCGAAGAGCAGTCGTCCGACGTTGAGGTCCTTGTCCCCGAAAACCACCATGAGCGCCGTCCGGTCGATGGCGTAGACGGCCATGTACCCATCGCTGCCGAAAACCACGGTCTGGGCGAGCGTGCCCTTGCCGGTCAGTTCGACCGCCTGACGGGCGATCCCCAGGTCGGCGGCGGCCAGCGCGGAGATCTTGGCCGGGTCGATGATCGCCGCCGCGTCGGCGACGATAGGGATCCCGTCGACCGCGGCGATCACCGTGTCGGTGATTCCAGTGACGAGTTCCCGGAGGTTCCGCAGTTCGGCGATCAGTGCATCGAAATCCACTACTGTCACTTTCTGTTCAATCGACGTGAACGGTCGGCCAGGCTGCGCTGTGGGGCAAGGGAAACGATCGATACGACCGTGGGTTGCTGCACGAGAGCGGGAGTGAGACTAACCGGATTTCACCCGTCTGTGTCGAGCGCACGGTGGAGCCTTACACGATCGCGTGAAGGCCTCCTCGGCGTGTAACGGCGGCTGTCGAGCTGGCCGCGAGCACGTCGAAATATCTTGGCGACGTCACCCGTGCCGAAATTTTCCAGGAGCGGCATCGATCGGACAATCGGTGCCGAAAAATGGTGCCTGCACCCACTCGTGTGTCCACGGACGCTGCCAGTCCGGGCAGTGCTCCCGCGTCGAGCAGTGATCTGCGTTCCTGAAGGAAAAGCGCGATCCGCTGACATTCCCGGAATCAATTCATTCGGCGAGGAGCGTGTGTTGTCCCAACTGAAATGACTGAGGTCCATCGCGGCACAGCGGGTCGTTGTAACGCTTCGCGGTGATCAGCGACTTGCTGTTGTCGAGCGAGGAGGCAGCAGGTGACCAGCGCAGTGGTGGAAGAAGTGCTCGGGGACGGCCTTGCGCAGTTGCGGGCTCCGGGTAGTGCGGTATTGGGTGTGGGGTCGGGTAACGGGGGTCCGGACTGCTTGGCGGTGTGGCAGGTGAGCCCTCTCGGTGCACCGACAGGCGCATGGGTGATGCCGTGTGAAGAAGCCTTCGGTTCGGTGGAGAACGCACGCCTTCTGCTGTCGCTGATCGAGCGCCGGGCGATCGCTGCCGGCGATCCGGCGGCGATGAACCATCTGCTGGAGCGCTGGAGCGCCGCGGCTGACCTCGTCGGTGAGGGTGCGTGGTGGACTGCTCACCTGTTCTCGCCAGTGGTGGCGTTCACCGAAACGGTCAGCCGGCGGCGACGCTACGAGTCGACGGTGGCGACGGCCAAGGAGGCGAAGAAGTCGATCACCGCGCTGGAATGGGCGCATGAATTGCCCGAAGACACCACGGTGGAGAGCTTTTCCGCCCTGCGCGGAACGGCACGGATCAGCCCGGCAGTGGGAGTACCGGTGGTGTCCGAGGTCCTCACCACCGCGCGAGTGCTGCGATGGTTGGTGGAGGTGTGGTCGGACACCGAAATGGTGAAGAACCGCCGCGAATACGTGCGCGCCGTCCACGGTGCCACCGAACCGCTGCCCCCGGAGTGGCTGCTCGCTGTTCAAACCGCGGGCAAGACGCGGTTGCCGCTGTGACCACTCAGGGCGGCTATGCCGTCGTCGACACCGAAACCACCGGGATCCACACCGGTTGGCACCACCGCATCGCCGAAGTCGCGGTCATCCACGTCGATCCGGACGGCGTGGTCACCGATGAGTGGTCGACCCTGGTCAACCCCGATCGAGACCTCGGCCCGCAGGCCATCCACCGCATCCGAGCTGCCGACGTACGCCGCGCGCCGCGGTTCGGCCTCGTCGCCGGTGACATCGTCGAACGGCTGAGAGGGCGCATCGTCGTGGCCCACAACTGGCCGTTCGACGCGATGCACCTGCGCGCGGAGTTCGACCGACTGGAGATTTCGACCCCTTACGACCCCCGCTCCGGTGTCTGCACCATGCAGGCCGCGCGTGTGCTGGGGCTGGGTTCGCGGCGTTCGCTGATCGACTGCTGCGCTGCCGCCGGCCTGCCGGCTCGAAGCTGGCACACCGCCCACGACGACGCTCTGGCCGCTGCGGAGTTGCTCGGTTTCATCCTGAACCACGCGCCGGAGAAGTTGGCGATCACCGAAGCGCACTTGCGAGCCGCCGCGTGGGCATGGCCCAGCCTGCCGTCCGGCCGGGTCGCACCAGTGCACCGCCAGCCGGCCGGGCACGTCGAACCCCACTTCCTCGCTCGCCTCGTCGAGCGCATCCCCCGCGACGGCGTGCCCGAGTTCGACGCGTACTTCGCGATGCTCGACGACGCCCTGCTCGACCGGCAGATCTCCGCCACCGAGGGCGACGCGTTGCTCGACCTCGCCTACGACCTCGGTCTCCATCGGGACGAAGTTCTCACCGCGCACGTCGACTACCTGCGGCTCCTCGCCCGTGCGGCTTGGGCCGACGAGGTCGTCACCGCAGACGAACGTCGCGAACTGCACACCGTCGCCACGCTGCTCGGCCTCGAGCGCACGCTCGTCGACCGCGTGTTGGAGGAAGAGTGCGCCAGTGCGCCGGATCCCGAGATCTCCCGGCCCCTCGTACTCGGTGGTTTGACGCTAGAGGCCGGCGACAAGGTGGTGCTCACCGGGAAGATGCGCCACGAGCGCGACGAGCTGATCGCTCTGGCCGCCGCCGTCGGCATCCAAGTCACCGCTGACGTCGGCAAGAAGACGCGAGTGGTCGCCGCAGCCGACCCCGACTCCTTGTCCGGCAAAGCGAAGAGGGCCCGCGCTTTCGGCGTTCCCGTCGTCAGCGAGGATGCCTTTCTGCGCGCCATCGACATTTTGGCCCAGGAAACTCTCGCAGAAGCCAGCCTGAGCGACACTCTGGCTTGACCACTACCTGGGTTGATCAAGGCTGATCCGACCACTCTGTCAGGTGCAGCACCGCGTCCGCGCCGTCCGCCGCCTCCAGCGCGGAATGACCACTCCTGGTCGAGTCCGGCGGCGAGTTGATCGGCCTGGTCACCCTGCGGGACCTGCTCGACCGCCTGCTGGTCACCGCACCAGCGGCATGACCGGACAATCATTGACATCCACAATCATTGTGGTCAACAATCCCCACGCTCGGATCACCGTGGATCCGTGACGTGGAGGACGGGTGAGCGGCGATGCGCAGAGGCGGGCCCACCGGCCCTACCGGCGCCGTCATCGGGCGCGCCTTCCAGTTGCTGGAGGCGTTCAGCGCCCAGCGGCGAGCGCTGACCTTGAGTGAGATCGCCCGGCGGGCGGACATGCCGCTGTCGACGGTGCACCGGCTGATGCACGAGCTGTGCGCGTGGGGAGCCGTCGAGCGTGGCGAAGACGGGATGTTCCGGATCGGGTTGCGGCTGTGGGAACTCGGTGCTCTCGCGCCCCGCGGGCAAGGGCTTCGGGAACAAGCCTTGCCGTTCCTGGAGGACCTTTCCCAGATCACCAAGGAGAACGTCCAACTCGCCGTCCGGGAGGGCACCGAGGTCGTCTTCGTCGAGCGGATCGCCGGTTCCGGCGCCGTTCCGGTACTGACCAGGGTGGGCGGGAGGTTCGCGTCGACCGCGACCGGCGTCGGGCTCGTCCTGCTCGCCCACGCGCCGGCCGAGGTCCAGGAGGAAGTCCTGGCGAAGCCGATCGAGCGCTACACCGGCAAGACTGTCACCGATCCGGCGCGGTTGCGTCGCATGCTCGCCGACGTGCGGGCCACGGGTTTCGCGATCAGTGACCGCCAGGTCACCCTGGACGCCCTGTCGGTGGCCGCGCCCGTCCAGGACGGGCAGGGCCAGGTCGTCGCCGCGGTGTCGCTGGTCGTCCACCACGGCAGCACCTCGCCGCTGGCCCTGGCCCCGCTGGTGCGGACGAGTGCGCGGGCCATCTCCCGTGCGCTGTGCCCCCCTCTGTGACGTCGGCAGGACTCGCCGCGCGCGGAAGTCTTCCGTTTTCCGGAAACGCTGTTCGGTGAGCTGGGCCGTCTCCGCCAGCCTGGTTTCACACCGGCACGAGGGGATAACGAGCATGACGAGCATTCCGCGCGACCAGTGGTACGTCGCCGCCTACGGTGCCGAGATCGGCCAGGAGCTGTTCTCCCGGACCGTGTGCGGTGAGCCGATCCTGTTCTGGCGCACCCGCGGTGGTCAGGTGACCGCCGTCGCGGACCGGTGCGTGCACCGGCGTTTCCCGCTTTCGCAGGCGCCGTCCCGGCTGGTGGACGACCAGGTCGTCTGCGGTTACCACGGGTTCACCTACGGCACGGACGGCAAGTGCGTCTCCGTGCCGGGGCAGAGCCGGATCCCGCGTACGGCACGGCTGCGGTCCTATCCGCTGGTGGAACAGGATTCGTTCGTGTGGGTGTTCATCGGCGACCCGGCCAAGGCCGACAGCTCCCGTATCCCGCGCGCGCCCTATCTCGACTCGCCGGGCTACACCACGGTGGCCGGGATGGAGCCGTTGAAGGCCCGTTTCTCGCTCCTGGTCGACAACCTGCTCGATCTGTCGCACGAGACCTACCTGCACGGCAGGTACATCGGCACCCCGGAGGTCGCCGCCACCCCGATCACCACGGAGGTCGACGAGGAGGCCGGGATCGTCTACGTCTCCCGGCACATGGACGACGCGGAATGCCCGCCGTTCTACGCCGAGTCGACCGGGTTGCAGGGCAGGATCTCGCGCTGGCAGGACATCGAGTACACGCCACCGTGCCTGTACAAACTGCACAGCCGCATCGCTCCGGTCGGTTCCGTGGTACGCCCTGACGGAACCGATCCGGACGCCTTCCACGTCGAGGTGGTCTACGCGATCACCCCGGAGACCGAGCACTCCACACACGATTTCTGGGCGGTGGCAAGGGACTTCGCCCTCGACGACGAGGAGGTGTCGAAGTTCCTCGCCGAGAACAACCGCACCGTCGTGCTGCAGGACGTGGAAGCGCTCGACGTCCTGGAACGGGTCATCGCCACCGAACCCGAGGGGTACCAGGAATTGTCGGTGAACATCGACACCGGCGGTCTCGCCGCGCGCCGGATGCTCCAGCGCATGGCCGGTGCCGGCCGGACTCACGCGGGCACCTCATGAGCCGTCCCATGTTGTCCGGGAACCGCGTGTACCGCATCCACTGGGTGCTGGGCACCGACCGGCTCCGCGCGGTGTGCTTCTGCGCCGCCGACCGGGAGTTCGAGGACCCGATCGAGCTGTGGGACTGGCTTCTGAACCACCCCCACGGGCACGACACCATCCACGAAGAGACATCGCGATGAAGATCGAACCCCACACCGAGTACGCGCTCGTGCTCGAACGCAAGGAAACGATCGCCGACGGCGTCGTCCGGCTGACCCTGCGCCACCCGGACGGCCGGCCACTGCCCCCGTGGGAGCCGGGCGCGCACCTCGATCTGGTGCTCACCGATGGGCTGACCAGGCAGTACTCGCTGTGCGGTGATCCGCAGGACCGGTCCGTGCTCCAGGTGGCTGTGCTCTGGGAGGAGACCGGTCGCGGCGGGTCCCGGCACGTCCACGACCTTCTGGCCGAAGGGCAGGAGGTCCGCGTTCGCGGCCCCCGCAACCACTTCCCGCTGACGGAGGCCAAGCGCTACCTGTTCATCGCCGGCGGCATCGGCATCACCCCGATCCTGCCGATGCTCGACCGGGTCGCGGCGTCCGGACAGGACTGGCAACTCGTCTACGGCGGGCGCACCCGATCCTCGATGGCGTTCCGGGAAGAGCTCGAAGCCCGCTACCCCGGGCACGTCGAGATCCACCCCCAGGATGAGCGGGGTCTGCTCGACCTGCCCGCGCTGCTCGCGAGCCCGGAAGACGGCACCGCCATCTACTGCTGCGGCCCGGAGGCTCTCCTGGCAGCGGTCGAACAGCACTGCACCGACTGGTCTGCTGATGCGTTGCATGTGGAGCGTTTCGCGCCGAAGGCCGGTGCGGACGACGGCCCTCGCGAGGCGTTCGAGGTCGAACTGGCCCAGAGCGGCACCGTGCTGGAAGTCCCGGCCGGGCGGTCGATACTCGACGTGGTCGAGGAAGCGGGCGTGGTCGTGCTGTCCTCGTGCCAGGAAGGCACGTGCGGCACCTGTGAGACAGCGGTGCTGGCCGGGAAACCGGACCACCGCGACTCCGTCCTCACCGGCGAGGAGCAGGAGGTCGGCGACGCCATGATGATCTGCGTGTCCCGGTCGTGCTCGCCCCGGCTGGTCCTCGACCTCTGATCACCCTCACCCGGCCGTGAGGACGATGACCCGGTTGCCTGGCGCCGGGGTTCCGGGCCGATTCGGGATCTCGCCGAGGAAGTTCCGCGCGGGCGCGCTGGCGCCGGACTCATGAGCCTCGCCCTCAACCGTGGGCGACCCGCTGCACCAGGTCCAGCAAGGTCTGCCGTTCGCCTGCGTCGAGGCCACCCAGGAGATCGTCGTCCACGGCGCGGGCGAGTGGGGTCAGTTCGGCGAGCCGCGTCCGGCCCTTCCCGGTCGCCACGATCCGGCGGCTGCGCCGGTCGTCGGGATGCGGTTCCCGGAGGACCAGGCCGTCCCTTTCGAGGTCGTCGACGATGGTGACGACAGCGCTGGGGTCGATACCGAGCAACTCGCCGAGGTCGCGCTGGGACAGCGTGCCGTTCTCCGCGGCGACCAGCAGCACCGTGTAGTGACGGCTGCGCAACCCGTGCGCCTGGAGTGCGCGGTTGAGGTCACTGATGGCGCGGCCACCCGCCCTGGCCAGCAGATATCCGGCTTCGGTGGCCAGCGGGGCAGGCACCCCTGCTGCCACGGCGGCCTGTTCCCGGCGGATGACGCCTCCTCGGTCGTGCGCTCACGGTTCCCCGTCGGCCATCTTACTGCGCACCGACCATCGTTGACCTTCATCGACAATCGTGGCTGTCCATCGGGAAATGGCCCGAGATTGCGTATAACGCCCTATTCACAGCGGCTTCGTGCGCGACAGGTCAGGCCATGCTGAACTTCTCGGCGTGGACCTGGCTGTTCGGGACCCCCAGTTTCCGCAGCGCGTCCGTCACGGCGGCGGTCATCGCGGGCGGGCCGCAGACGTAGACGTCGCGCTGGGTGATGTCGGGGACCAGGTGACGCAAAGCTTCCGGGGCGAACGGCGGCGCACCTTGCCCGGTCCGGCCGGTGAGCAGGTGCAACTGTCCACGGCGGATCCCGACCAGTTGCTGGATCTCGCGCAGCAGCACGGCTTCGCTCTCGTCGCGGACCCGGTAGAGCACCACGACGTTGCCGGTCGGGTCCTCCTCCAGCAGTGCGCGGATCGGGGTGATGCCCACGCCGCCGGCGATCAGCAGGATGCCGTGCCGCGTTCGGTGCCGTGCGGTGAACGAGCCGTACGGGCCTTCCATGAACACCCGGGTCCCCGGCTTCAGGTGCCGCAGTCCGGCACTGCCGCTGCCGACCGCTTTGGCGGTCAGGCGCAGCGACCGGCCGTTGGGGGCCGCCGAGAGCGAGAACGGGTTGGCCAGCCACCAGTGCCGGTGGCCGGGGAACCGCCAGATCGAGAACTGGCCGGCCCGCGCGGCCAGTTTGTCCAGGTGGCGGCCGGTGACGTGCACGGACACGACGTTGTGTGCTTCCGGCACGACCGCGGCCACCTGGAACCGGTGGTAGGCGTTGCGCCAGATCGGCAGCGCGATCCGCCCGGTGACGAGGGAGCCGAAGGCCAGCAACCACAGCGCCCACCAGTAGACCGTCGCGAACGTGGACGACTTGAACGTCGTCGTCTCCAGCAACTGGTGGACGAACGCCAGCGACAGGGCGGCGTACAACAGCAGGTGCAGCCCGTGCCAGACCTCGTACCGCAGCTTGCGCCGCACGTACCGGATCGAGATCGCCGCGATCAGCACGACGATCGCGGCGGCGAGCATGCCCAGCAGTGAAGCCGGGACACCGGCCAGCGCCAGGAAGGTCTTCGGCATCGAGACCCCGTCCAGCGTCGCGAAGCCGAGCACGACGATCGTCGCGTGGGTGAGCACGGTCCAGAACAGGGCGAACCCGATCCACCGGTGCCACACGGTCAACCGGTCCATGCCGATCCGCCGGTCGAGCCACGGCAGCCTGGCCACCAGCAGCAGCTGGCAGCTCAGGAGCAGGGCGGCGTGCAGGCCGAAGAACTTGGCAATGGTGAGGATGTCGTTCTTGCCCTTGCCGGAGGTCAGGAACAGGATCTCGATGATCGCCACGTTGAGCACCAGGAACGCCCACAACGCCAGCCGTGCCTGAACCACCGGCGAGATCGACGCTCGCCGCACCTGCGCACCCGTCGCCACTGTCGCCTGCCCCTCGTCGCGTGGCCAGTACCCACACCGCCCTCGACGAGGGCGCCTGGCGGGCGCCCATTATGTACTGGGCGACCCGGCGGGGTAGCCCTACCTCGCGGATCGTTATCGACGCGTCCCGCTCCCGGCGACTCGGTGTCACGGTCCTTTGTGTACTGCCGGAGCGCCTCGCCGAACCGTGCGTTCGAGGTCGGCGGGCACGCTGCCCGGTACGAGTGCCGCGCCCGCACGGCCGAACGGGTCGATTGAGCCGGTTCCCGCTCGAAGGGCACCGGCCGGTGACGAAGTCGAGCGACCAGTACGCGGGGATGTCATCGTGAGGCCAGTCGACCAGGGGGCCGGGTCGAACAGGCGGCCGCCAGAGCGTGCTGACGTGCCGCCGGACCCTGCGAACCCGGGCCCGGCGGCACGCCGTGCTGCTAAGCGGCGGTCGGCGTGCTCAGTTCCGGTCGCACGTTGAGCAGGGAGCCGCCACTGGGCACCTCCACCACGGAAACCGCCGGCTCCCGGACCCACGCGCCGGTTTCGGTGGTGCACGCAACCCGGCAGTAGGTGGCCACCACGCGGTAGCTGCGGCCGCCGGTGTCCCAGCACTGCGCTTCCGCGAACGTGGTGTTGTTGGTGTTGGTCACGCACCCGCCCTGCACACCGGCAGTCGCTTCCCCGGCGAAAGCCGTGCTCGGCAGGCTGAACAGCGAGGCCGCGATACCCGCGACGGCAAGCACCTTCGCGCCTTTGCGCATAAATTCCTCCCATGGTGACGACCGGGCGGCCCGGCCGGAACCATCAAATGGCAACATGGTTCCCTATTCCGGGGAAGGATCGTCAACGCAGGCTGAAACCTGCCTGCTGAGTCGAAGACCCGGTACCGGGATCGCCTGGCGACCCCCAGTCCCTCCTCACATCGTCAAGGCTCAGGCAGCCGAGGGGATGCGGATGGTGAACGCCGCACCTCATGCCGATTCGGCGGTCACGGTGCCGCCGTGCGCCTCGACGAGATGCCGCGCGATCAGTTGCCGTTGAGGGGTGCTCAGCCGATGCTGCTGCGTGGGCTGGCTCGTGGCGTGACTGCTTCGCGTAGTTCGGCGGCGGCCTGGGTGATGAGGTCGGGGAAGGTCGCGTCCGGGTCGGCCAGCCAGCGGGACGTGGCGCGCCGGGAGATCGCGATCGCCACGTCGATGATGAGGCGTGCCTGTCCGGAGTCGACGCCGCGGCGCTCGAGCGCCTGCGTCAGTGCGCCGGCGATGTCGGCGAGCTTGATCAGGTCGCGTTCGGCCAGTGCTGGGCTGGCGGAGATCACCCTGACTCGGCGTAGCAGGAACTCGCGTGAGCGGAAGACCTCGTCGGCGGTTCCCAGCGCGGTCAGCAGCGCCTCGAACGGCGTGAGGTCCGGGGCGGCCGCCTCGACCTGGGCGACGAGGTGAGCCTCGAGCTCGTGACCGGCGAAGAGGACTTCCCGCTTGTCGGGGAAGTAGCGGTAGAAGGAGCGCTCGGTCAGACCGGCGGTACGCGCGATCTGCGCGACCGTGGTGCGCTCGAATCCCTGCGTCTCGAACAGCTCGAGCGCCGCGCGCTCGAGGCGGCCCTGTGCGTCGGACTCCCATCTCGGCATGGCCACCAGGATGACAGCAGGGGCTGTCGTCGCGCTGCTAGGGTCGATGACAACAGATGCTGTCATCATGCAGGAGGTCGTCGTGAAGGCTCTCCAGTTCGACCGATTCGGTTCCCCGGACGTGATCGTGCTCCGTGACGTCCCGGCACCGGAGCCGGGACCCGGTCAGATCCGGATCGCCGTGCGGGCGTGCGGCCTGAACCCGGGCGACTGGGCGGTGGTCGACGGCCTCCTCGCCGACCGGTTGCCGCCGCTGCCGCGTGGGCTCGGCTTCGAGGTCGCGGGCACCGTCGACGCGCTCGGTGAGGGCGTCACCGGTGTCGAGATCGGCGACGGCGTGTTCGGCCCGGCGACCTTCGACGGTCCGACGGCCGGGGCCGCCGAGTACGCGCTGATGGCGGTCTGGGCGCGTCTTCCCGAGGACGTCACCGCCGAGCAGGTCGCCGCGCTGCCGATGGCGGCCGAGACGGCGTGGCACGCGCTAGACGACCTCGGTGTCCAGCCGGGTGAGTTGCTGCTCGTCCACGGCGCGGGCTCCACTGTCGGCGAGGCCGCGGTGCGCTTCGCGCTGCACCGGGGTATCCGGGTGATCGCCACCGCCGGGCCGACGCGGGCCGCCGCCCTGGAAGAGATCGGTGCCCAGGTGACCGGCTACCGCGACGGCATGGCCGAACGCGTCGCCGCTCTGGCCGGAGGCCGCGTCGACCGTGCTCTGGACACGGCCCCGACCGGCGGCCGGATCGACCGCCCCGACCAGGCCAGTCCGGCCGGTGGCGCACTGCCGGCCCTCATCGAGCTGACCGGGGACCCCGACCGCGTCCTCACCGTCTCCGACTTCGCCGCCGCGGCCGAGCTGGGTGCCCGGGTCACCCAGATCGAGATGCGCTACGACCGGCTGGACGAGTTCGCCCGGCTGGCCGGCGAAGGCGTCCTGGCCGTATCGGTCGCCCGCACCTACACCCTCGACCAGATCCACGAGGCCGCCAAGCTCAGCCAGTCCCGCCGGCCCGGTGGCAAGCTCACACTCGTCCTGTGATCGCCTGGCCGCCCGGCCATCATTCGAAACGAAATTGCCACTGACCTCATGGCCCGCCATGCCGGTGGCAGCTTGGTCATAACCCACCAGGAAGGCAGCGGTGACCTTCCCCATGGAAAAGGAGCAAGTTCGACTGTGCATGGCGACAGGAACCTGGATTGGGACGGCTTTTTCAACACCCGGGACCTGGGTGGCCTTCCGACCCGGGACCACAGGACGACGCGATTCGGGGCCTTCATCCGGTCAGCGGATTTGCGCTTCGTCACCCAGGCGGGTTGGCGGGCAGCGCGTGCTGCCGGGGTTCGAACCATCGTGGACCTGCGCAATGATGACGAGATCCGGCGAACTCCCGACAGTTCTCCCACGCAACTCGCAGGGTCGGCGCAGTTCGCGGCCAGTGCGGCAGACGTCCTCACGCCGCCAGGCATCGCCCGCCTCGAGGTCCCCCTCGACGACATCCACGACATGGAGTTCTGGCAGCGGGTCAACCACGAACAGCTCAACGGCAGCCCGCTCTACTACCGGCCCTTTCTCCAAGACAAGGCGCAGCGATGCGCGGTCGCGCTGACCGTCCTCGCCGAAGCCGGACCCGGAGGTGTCCTGTTCCATTGCGGAGCAGGGCGTGACCGCACCGGCATCATCGCGCTGCTGCTGTTGTCACTGGCCGGCGTCGAGCCCGAATTCATTGCTGAGGACTACGAGCTGTCCACCCACGCGCTCAAGCCGCTGTTCAGTGCCATGGGCGAACCTGACCAGGGACCGATGATCGAATCGATCCTGGCGAAACGGGGCACGACCGTCCGGGCCGCCATCCTCGCTGTCCTTGAGGAATTCGACGCCGAGACCTACCTCCTCAACGCTGGAGTCAGCGCACGCAACCTCGAAGGAATCCGCAACCGCCTGCTGGGATGACAGCCGGGTCGCCTGACAACCGGGCACCAGTGCACGGGCTTGCCGTTGGCCCGCTTGACTATCCAGGCCGGTCGCGGGGAACTTCTCTCCGCCACCTCGGGTTTCCGGCCCTCATCGGACGGGCCACGGTGGCGGCGGATGCGGCTGGTCCCGAGGAGTGGTCGGCCTGCGCGGGCGCAAGATGTACGCGTGGGCACGTACACGGTCTGCACGCCGGAGCTGCCCGGGCTTTGCGGCCGAATCGCCCGGGTTCGACGAACTCGTGGCAGGCGCGGAGCCGGACGAGGCGAGACCGTTCGTCGAGTTCTACCGCCGCTACGACCAGGTGGAGCTGTGGCTGCCGATCCGGGGGTGAGGCTCAGCGGGTCCAGACGACCGGCTTGCGCAGGGTGGTGGCGAGCGTGGCCAGCGCCCGCTTGTCGATCTTGCCGTTCGGGGTGAGGGGGAGTGCGTCGAGCTGGTGCAGGCGGTCGGGCACCATGTAGTCGGGCAGGACGCGGCTCAGGCGGTGCCGCAGGTGCGCGTGGTCGAGCCGGGTCCGGCCGACCACGAAGCCGGTGAGGCAGCCGGGCTGGTCCGGCGCGGTCACGGTGACCACGGACGCGCTGAGCACCCCGGGCAGGGCACGCAGATGCGTCTCGATCTCGCCCAGTTCCAGGCGCATGCCGCGGATCTTGACCTGGTCGTCGCGGCGGCCGATGAACTCGATCTCGCCGCTGGGCGGCAGCCGGCCGAAGTCACCGGTCAGGTACAGCTTGCCGGGGCCGAAAGGGTTGTCGCGCAACACTTTCCGGTTCAGCTCGGGGTCGTTGACGTAACCGCGGCCGACGCAGACCCCGGAGAAGGCCAGCTGACCCGCTTCGCCCGGCGGCACCTCGCGCAGCTCGCTGTCGACCAGGTGCACCCGCGTGTTCGGGATCGGGTGGCCGATCGGGACCAGATCGCCCTCGGGCAGCGAGCGCAGCACCACGTGCAGGACGTCGTCGGACAGCTCGGTGAGGCCGTAGGTGTTGAGCACCGGGATGTCCGGGAACGCGGCGAACCACCGGGCCAGCAGCGGTTTGCTCAGCGCCTCGCCGGTCGCCGAAAGAATGCGCAGCGGGCCGAGCGAGCGCGGCCGGGCTTCGAGGTAACCGAGCAGGATCTCGAGGTAGGACGGCACCAGCTGCAGCACCGAGACCCCCTGCCGCACCAGCACATCGACGAACCGCTCCGGGTCCCGCACCACCTCCGTGGGCACCAGGACCGTCCGCCCGCCGAGCAGCAGCGCGGCGAACAGTTGCCAGAGCACCACGTCGAAGGACTGCGGCGCGTGCTGGGCGAGCGCGTCCGTCCCGGTCATCCCCAGATCGGAGATCTTGGCGAGCATGTGGTTGAGCATTCCGGCGTGCTCGCACTGCGCGCCCTTCGGTGTTCCCGTCGAACCGGAGGTGAAGAACACGTAGGCCAGCTGGTCCGCGGTGACGGTGATGCCGGGATCGTCGCCGCGCCAGCGGTCGCCGGTGATGTCGCCGACGTCGAGCACTCGCGCGCCCGCGCGTTCCGCGGCTTCGCGCACCGAGCCGGTGCCCGTTCCGTCGGCCACCACGAGCCGCACGCCGGCCCCGGTCAGCATGGCCGCGATCCGGTCGGCCGGCAGGCCCGGTTCGACCGGCAGGTAGGCGCCGCCCGCCTTGAACACACCGAGGACCGCCGCGGCCCACGGCGGGGTGCGCTCGGTCGCCACGGCGACGGCGTCCTCGGCGGCGAGACCGTGGTGCAGCAGAGCCGCCGCCGCGCGGTTGGCCCGGCCGTCGAGTTCCGAGTAGGTCCAGTGCGTGTCGCCGCAGGACAGCGTGACCGCGTCGGGACGCCGCGCGGCCTGTTCGGCGATGATTTCGTGCACGCGGCGGTCCGGCAGCTCCGAGAAGGGCATGCGCGCCATGCTGTGCCGGGCCCCTATATCCCGGCGGTGCCGGTCGCAGTCTGGCGCGTATAGCGGCGCTATGGCGTGCTCGATGACGCTGACCTGCGTATCCGCGGGGAACCCGCTGCCCGCGGCGGAGGGAGTGGGCGCGTGCTGGTCATCGGACACGCGGAGGTCGAGCATCTCCTCGGCGGCGACGACGAACGAGTTCTCGATCTGGTCCGCGAGGCGTACCGGCTGCACGACACCGGCGCGTCGGCCGTGCCGCATTCGGTGTTCCTGCGGTTCCCCGGCGACGACGTCAACCGGGTGATCGGGCTGCCCGCCTTCCTCGGCGGGGCGCGGCCGGTCGCCGGGATGAAGTGGATCGCTTCGTTCCCCGGCAATCCGGCGTCCGGGCTGGAGCGCGCCAGCGCGGCCATCTTGCTCAACTCGATGGACGACGGGCACCCGGTCGCGTTGATCGAGGGCGCCCGGATCTCGGCGAAGCGGACCGCGGCGAGCGCCGCGGTGGCCGCGGAGGCACTGGCGCTCGAGCCCCCGGCCGGGGCGGCCCTGATCGGCTGCGGCGTGATCAACTTCGAGGTTTTCCGCTTCCTCACCACGGTTTTCCCCGGCCTGGCCGAACTGACCCTGTTCGACACCGACCCCGCGCGGGCCGCCCGGTTCGCCGAGCGCTGTGCGGCGGTTTTGCCCTGGATCAAGGTGCGGACCGCGGAAACGATCGGCGACGCGATGGCCGCGCACCCGCTGACCTCGATCGCGACCACGGCGAGCACCCCGCACCTGGACCTGAGCCGCTGCCGGCCCGGAGCCGTGGTGCTGCACGTCTCCCTGCGCGACCTGACCGCCGACGCGATCCTCGGTGCCCGCAACGTCGTCGACGACGCCGACCACGTCTGCCGCGAGCGCACGTCACTGCACCTCGCCGAGCAGCAAGTCGGCCACCGCGACTTCATCGACGCGCCGATCGGCGCACTGCTCCGCGGAACGGTCACCCTGGACCGGGACCCGGCCGAGGTAGTGGTTTTCTCGCCGTTCGGGCTGGGCGCGCTGGACCTGGCGCTGGCCGCGCGGGTGCACGACGAGGCCGTGCGGCAGGGGCGGGGAGCCCGGTTCGACGGCTTCCTGCCCGGCCCCGCGAACGGCACCGCGAACGGCACCGCATGACCACCGGCGAGCTGGGCGCCGAACTGCTGCGCCGGTTGACCAGGCGGACCGACCGGGCGGCGACGATCACCCCGGCCGACCGGAGCCGGCCGCTGCCGTTGTCCTACGGGCAGGCGCAGCTGTGGTTCCTCAACCGGCTGGCCCCGGACAGCGCCGAGTACCTGCTGCCGATGGCCGTCCGGCTGCGTGGTCGACTCGACGAGGCCGGGCTGGGCGCGGCGCTGGAGGGCATCGTCGCCCGGCACGAGATCCTGCGGACGCGGTACGTGCTCGACGGCACCGAGCCGGTGCAGGTGATCGACCCGCCGGGCGCGCCGGTGCTGTCCACAGTGGATGCTGCCGAGGCCGGGGAACTGGTGGCGGCGGAGGCGGCGCGCGGCTTCGACCTGGCGCGTGAGTGGCCGGTGCGGGCGAAGCTGATCAGGCTCGGCGCCGACGACCACGTGCTCGCGGTGACCTTCCACCACATCGCCGCGGACGCCTGGTCGGTCGAGCAGTTCTGGCGGGAACTCCGGGCGGCGTATGAGACTTCGCCGGTCCAGCCGCCCGAGGTCCAGTACGCGGACTTCGCGAACTGGCAGCGCGGACAGGCGAGCGGCGCCACCGGTGACCGCGATCTCGAGCACTGGCGCGAGCGGCTGGCCGGGCTGGAGCCGGTGGAACTGGGCACGGACCGGCCGCGTGCCGCGGTGCGGGAGTTCGCGGGCGCCGACGTCGAGGTGCCGTTGCCCGGCGAGCTCGGCGAGCGGATCCGGCGGCTGGCGCTGCGGCACCGGGCCACCCCGTTCATGGTGGCGCTGACCGCGTTCCAGGTGCTGCTGGCCCGGCACACGGGGGCCGCGGACATCGCGGTCGGCACGGTGCTGTCCGGCCGGGTGCTGCCCGAACTGCGGCGGATGATCGGGTACGGCATCAACAGCCTGGTCATCCGGTCGGATTGCGCGGGGGAGCGGGCGTTCGGGGAGCTGCTGGATTCCGTGCGAGCGGCGGTGCTGGACGCGCACGATCACCAGGCGGTGCCGTTCGCGCGGCTGGTCGACGAGCTGCGGCCGGAGCGCGACCTGGCCAGGACCCCGCTGTTCCAGACGGCGGTCACCGGGCACGGCGACCGCGAGCCGGAACTGGGGCTGGGCGAGCTGCGCGTGGAGCCGTTCGGCAGCGGCCAGCCGATCGCGAAGTTCGACCTGACCCTGCGCGTCTACGACGGCTCGGACGGCTCGCTCGGGCTGCTGCTGAACTACGCGACCGCGCTGTTCGACGAGCGCACCGCGCGCCGGTTCGGCAGGCACCTCGTCCGGTTGCTCGACCACGCCACCAGGGACGAGTGGTCGCCGATCGGTGCGCTGGACCTGCTCGACGCCGGCGAACTGCCGGTGGGCAGGGCGATCCCCGGGCACCAGGTCACCCGGTGCCCGCACGAGGTCTTCGAGGACCGGGCCTGCCGCACCCCGGACGCCGTCGCCGTGGTGGCGGGGGAGGAGACCCTGACCTACGCCGAACTCGACGCCCGCGCGAACCGCGTCGCCCACCACCTCCTCTCCGTGGGCGTGGGGCCGGAGACTCTGGTGGGGGTCTGCCTGCCGCGCGGGCCCGAGCTGGTGCCGGCGCTGCTCGGTGTGCTCAAGGCGGGCGCCGCCTACGTACCGCTCGACCCGGCCAACCCCGAGCGCCGGCTGGCGATGATCGCCGCCGGGCTCGATCTCGTGCTCACCGGGCCGGGCACCGGCGACCTCGGATTCCACAGTGGACGGACACTGGTGCTCGGCGAGGGGTACGGCGCCTTCCCCGACGGCAACCCGGGTGTGCCGGTCGATCCGGACCAGCTGATGTACGTGATCTACACCTCCGGCTCCACCGGCAGGCCGAACGGCGTGTGCCTGTCGCACGCCAACGCGGCCCGGCTGATGACCGCGCTGGAGCCGGAGCTGGCTCCCGGTCCGGCGGACGTGTGGACCATGGCGCACTCGTACGCCTTCGACTTCTCGGTGTTCGAGATGTGGGGTGCCCTGCTGCACGGCGGCACGCTCGTGGTGGTCCCGCCGGAGGTGACGCGCTCGCCCCGGGACCTGCTGGCGCTGCTGGTGGAACAGCGGGTCACCGTGCTCTCCCAGACGCCGTCGGCCTTCCGGACCCTGGCCGCGGCGGCCACCGGCACCGAAGCGCTCAGCCTGCGGTCGGTGGTGTTCGGCGGGGAGAAGCTCGAGGTGGCGGACCTGCGGCCGTGGGCGGACCGGTTCGGCCACGACCGGCCCGCGCTGCTGAACATGTACGGCATCACCGAAACCACCGTGCACACCACGGTGCACCGGATGACCGCCGTCGACCTCGCCGGCAGCCCGATCGGCACCGCGCTGTCCGATTTGGACGTGTACCTGCTCGACGCGGCCGGGCGGCCGGTGCCGTGGGGTGCCGCCGGGGAGATCCACGTCGCGGGTCCCGGCCTGGCGCGCGGCTATCTCGGCCGCGCCGATCTCACCGCCGCGCGCTTCGTGCCCGATCCGTTCGGCCCGCCCGGTGCACGGATGTACCGCAGCGGTGACCTGGCGCGCCGCCGCGCCCGGGGCCTGGAGTTCCTCGGCCGGGCCGACGACCAGGTGAAGGTGCGCGGCTACCGGATCGAACCCGGCGAGATCGCCGCCGCGCTGGTGGACCACCCCGGGGTGGCCGAAGCGGTGGTGGTGGTCAAGGACGGCGCACTGGTCGGTTACCACGTCGGCGGCGAGGTGCCACCCGCCGAGCTGCGCCGCCACCTCGCCGACCGGTTGCCGGAGTACATGCTGCCCGCGCGGTTCGTCGCGCTCGAGCGGCTTCCGCTGACCCCGAACGGGAAGCTCGACCACCGCGCACTGCCGGAGCCGGACGCCACGGCGGTGGCGAGCCGCGCCTACCGCGCACCGGGCACGCCCGCCGAACTGCGGATCGCCGAGGTCTGGTCGTCGGTGCTCGGCGTCTCGCCGGTCGGTGCCGACGACGGCTTCTTCGACCTCGGCGGCGACTCGATCCGGGCGGTCGCGGTGGCCGGTGCCCTGCACGCGGCCGGCTTTCGGCTCACCGTGCGGGACATCTTCGACCACCGGACGGTGGCCAGGCTCGCCGCGCACGCGGCCGGGCTCGGCCCCGCTCCGGAAACCGTGCTCGTCGCGCCGTTCGCGCTGCTGACCGACGCGGACCGGGCGCTGCTGCCGCCGGGCGTCACCGACGCCTACCCGATGTCGCAGGCGCAGACCGGCATGGTGCTGGAGATGCTCGCCGACGACGAGGTGAACTACTACCACAACGTCACCTCGCATCGGATCCGCGACGACCGCCCGGTCGACCGGAGCGCGTTGCGCGCGGCGGCGGACTTCCTGGTGCGGCGGCACGAAGTGCTGCGGACCTCGCTGCACCTGGACACCTACTCCGTGCCGATGCAACTGGTCCACGATACGGCGTCGCTCGCCTTCTCGTTCGGCGACGTGCGCGGACTCGGCGAGCCGGAACGGGACGAGGTGCTGCGGGCGACGGTGGCCGCCGAGCGGGCGTCGCTGTTCGACCTCGCCGTGCCGGGACTGCTGCGCTTCGTGGTGCACGAGACCGGTGACGACGGCTGGTGGCTGACCATCACCGAATGCCACCCGATCCTGGAGGGCTGGAGCTACCACTCGCTGCTGATGGAACTGGTGCGCGCCTACCGGGCGATCCGGGCGGACCGCGAACCACCGTCACCCGCCCGGCCCGCGGTGCGGTACGCCGATTTCATCGCGGCCGAACTGGAATCGCTGCGTTCGGCGGAGGACCGGGCCTACTGGACCTCGATCACCGAGCGGTACCGGCCGGTGCCGCTGCCGTTCGGCTGGGGCGCCGGTGGTGACGCGGTGGCACGGGCGAACTACGCCGCCTGCCGGACCTCGGACCTGGAAACCGGGCTCCGGGCGCTGGCCACCGCGGCCGACGCCTCGCTGAAGAGCGTCCTGCTCGCGGCACACCTGGCGGTGCTGAGCCTGTTCGGCGACGGGGAACCGTTCCACACCGGACTGGTCTGCGATGCCAGGCCCGAACTCCCCGGTGCGGACGAGGTCTTGGGGATGTACCTGAACACCCTGCCCTTCGCGCACGAACCCGGCGCCGCCACGTGGCGCGAACTGGTCGCGCGGGTGTTCGCGAGGGAGGTCGAGCTCTGGGCACACCGGCGGTTCCCGCGACCGGAGATCCAGCGCCTGGCCGGCGGGGGGCCACTGGTGCGCGTGCACTTCAACTACCAGGACTTCCGGCAGGTCGACGACGACCTGGTCGCCACCGACACCGGCTTGCGCACCGACAGCCGGACGGAGAACGCGCTGACCGTGGCCTCGCGCGGCGGGTACGTCGTCCTCACCGGCGATCCGCGGTACTTCGTCCAGGCCAACCTGGACGAACTGGCCGGGGTCTACCGCGCGGTCCTCGAAGCGATGGCCGCGGACCCCGACGGTGACGCCGGGACGCGGTACCTCACCGCCGAGCACCGGGACCGGTACCTCGTTTCCGTCGAACAGGTGCTGGCCGAAGCCGACGGGGTGTCCCGCGCGGCCGTGCTGGCCGAGGACGAGCACGTCGTCGGTTACGCCGTGCTCGACGACCACGACCTCAAGCCGGACGCGCTGTGGCAGCACGTCGACGAGCGCCTGCCCGCGCACCTGCGGCCGACCACGTTCATGGTGCTCGACGAACTCCCGGCGGACCGGCGCCTCCTGCCGCGCCCGGAGCACGGCACAGCGGCCCGAACCGACCACGTGGCCCCCCGCAACGCCGTCGAGCGACAGTTGGCGGAACTGTTCTGCCGGGTGCTCGGCCTCGGCGAAGTCGGGGTGCACGAGGGGTTCTACGACCTCGGCGGCGACTCGATGAGCGCCATCGCGCTGATCGGCGCGCTCCGGGCGGCCGGACTGGGCTTCGACCTCCGGGACGTGCTGAGCGGGCGTTCCGTGGCCGAGCTGGCCGAGCGGATCGGGATCGGCGAGCGGGCGCGGCCGGTGGCCCCGTTCGCGCTGCTGAGCGAGGACGATCGGGCCCGGATCCCGGCCGGGATCACCGACGCCTACCCGCTGACCCAAGGACAAGCCGGGATGGTGGTGGAGGCGCTGGCCGGTGCGGACACGCCCCGGTACCACATCGTCGGCTCGTCGCGGATCGTGGACCGGCCCCTGGTGCCGGACGCGTTGCGCCGGACCTACGAAGTGCTCATCAGCAGGCACGAAACCCTGCGCACCTCGATCGAACTGGACGCCTGCTCGGTGCCGGTGCAACTGGTGCACGCCTCGGCCGAACCGCCGGTCGGGTACACCGATCTGTCCGAGCTGGACGAAGCAGCGCAGGAACGCGCGCTGCGGGAGTTCCTGGACCACGAACGGAACACGCCGTTCGACCTGGAGCGGGCGCCGCTGTTCCGCGTCTTCGCGCACCGGTTCGGCGAGCGCGGATGGCAGCTCACGATCAGCCAGCACCACGCCGTCATGGACGGCTGGAGTTCGCGGCTGCTGGCGAAGGAACTCCTGGAGCTGTACGACCTCTTCTGCCGGGGCCAGGAGCCACCGGCGCGTGCCCCGGCACCCGCGCGGTACGCCGACGTGGTCGCCGCCGAACTGCGGGCGCTGGCCTCCGACGAGCACCGGGAGTTCTGGCAGCGGCTCGCCGGCGTGCCGAAGCTGGAACTGCCTGCCGCGTGGGGAGCGGGCGCGGCCGCGCGGCCGTACCGCGTGGATCTGTCCATCGCCGACCTCACCCCGGGACTGGAAGCGCTGGCGGCCGAGGCACGGGTCCCGGTGAAAAGCGTGGTGCTCGCCGCGCACTTCGCCGTGCTGGGCGCGCTCACCATCGCGCCTTCCTTCCACAGTGGACTCACCTTCCACGTGCGCCCCGGCCTCGACGGCGCGGACCGCGTGCACGGCATGCACCTGAACGTCCTGCCGATCGTCATCGAACGCCGGGCCGAGCCGTGGACCGGCCTGATCGCCGAGGTCGCCGCCGCCGAACTCGCCACCTGGCCACACCGGTTCTTCCCGATGGCCGCCGTCGGGCGCGAGGTGGGCGGTGAGCGCAGGCTCGTCGACGTCTACTTCAGCTACCAGGACTTCGGCCGGGTCGTCGTGGACGAGCCGGGCCGGATCGCGCCGGAGGAGAGCGTGGCGGGCAGCAACGAGTTCCCGCTCAACGTGATCGGCAACGCGAGCGGGCTTTCGCTGCGCACCAACACCGGGGCGCTCCGGCCCGCCGAGGCGCACCGCCTCGCCGAGATGTACCGGGCGGCCTTCGAGGCGATGCTCGCCGATCCCGGCGCGCGGTGGGACCTGGCCGATCTGCTGCCCGCCGGCGAACGGCACGACCTGCTGGTGCTGTGGAACAGCTCGGTAGTGGAAACCCGCCCGCCGTCCTGACTCTGGGAGACACCTGTGGTCGCACGTCACCTCATCTCCACCGACGACCTCACCGACGACGACCTGATGTCCATAGTGGACAGCGCGGTCGAGTTCGGCGAGCGCGAAGCCGATCCGCGCGGGCGGCTGCCGGGCGTGGTCGCCGGGATCTACTTCCGCAAGACCTCGACCCGCACCAGGGCGGCGTTCTCCACCGGCGCGCTGCGGCTCGGCGCGCAGCTGGTCTCCTTCGGGCCCGGCGAGTTGCAGACGAACACCGGCGAGACCAGCGAGGACACCGGGCGGGTGTTCTCCAGGATGCTGGACGTCCTGGTGGCCAGGACCGCCGAACGCGGTGCCGAGATGCGGGCGTGGGCCCAGCAGGACCGGATGTCGGTGATCAACGCGATGAGCCACGAGGAGCACCCGACCCAGGCGCTGGCCGACCTGACCACGCTGCAGCGCCAGTTCAAGCGGATCGACGACCTCCGCGTGCTCTACGTCGGCGAGGGCAACAACACCGCGGCCTCGCTGGCCCTGTCGCTGACCAGGTACCCGGGCACCTACCTGGAGCTGCGGACGCCGCCGGGCTACGGCCTGTCCGAGGACGTCAGCGCCCGCGCGACCGCGCTGGCCGCGCGCAGCGGCGCCACCGTGATCGAGCGCCACCACATGGTCGGGCTGCCGCTCAACCTCGACGCCGTCTACACCACGCGGTGGGAGACCACCGGCACGATCAAGACCGATCCGGACTGGCGCGTGCGGTTCGCCCCGTTCCAGGTGACCGGCGAACTGTGGGAGCACAGCCCCAAGGCGGTCTTCCTGCACGACCTCCCGGCGCGGCGTGGCGAGGAGGTCACCGCCGACGTGCTCGACGGGCCGATGAGCATCGCCTTCGACCAGGCGGAGAACAAGCTGCACTCGGCGATGGCGATCCTCCAGTGGTGCCGGTGACCGAGCCCGCCGGGTATTCCTACGGGCCGGAGTCGCTGCCGGAACCGGGCAGCGGCCCGTGGACCATGTGGCGGTACCGGCGGCTGCTGCCGCTCGGCGACGGCCCGATCCGGTACGCGCTGCCGGTCGGTGGCACCCCGCTGCTCGGCCCGGCCGGGTTGCGGGCCAGGCTCGGCCTGCCCCGGCTGTGGCTCAAGGACGAGACCTGGGGCCCGAGCGCGTCCAACAAGGACCGGGCCACCGCGCTGGTGATCGAAGCCGGGTTGCGCGCGGGCGCGAAGACGATCACCACCTCCTCGACCGGCAACGCGGCGCTGGCCACCGCGATCGGCGCCGCCGCGGCGGCGTTGCGGGCGGTGATCTTCGTGCCGATCGGCTGCGGCGCGGCGAAGGTCGAGCTGATGCGTGTGTTCGGCGCCGACGTGGTGCGGGTCCGGGAGGGTTACCGCGCCGCCTTCGACCTCTCACGCGAAGCGGTCGCGCGGTTCGGCTGGCTGGACCGCAACACCGGGGTGAACCCGCTGACGCTGGAGGGCAAGAAGACCGTCGCCTTCGAGATCTGGGAGCAGCTCGGTGCCGCACCGGAGGTGGTGCTGGTGCCGGTCGGGGACGGGCCGACCCTGGTCGGGCTGGCCATCGGGTTCCGCGAACTGGCCGCCTGCGGCGTGATCCCGGCACCGCCGCGGCTGATCGGGGTGCAGGCGGCAGGCTGCTGCCCGCTGGTGCACGCCTGGTCGGGCCGGGGCGGGCCGCCGCCCCCGGTGCTCGGCACCATCGCCGACGGCATCGACGTGCCCGAACCGTCGATCGGGGAGCGTGCGGTGGCCGAGGTGCGGGCCGGCGGGGGAGCGTTCGTCGCGGTCACCGACGACGAGATGGTCACCGCCATGGGGGAGCTGGCCTCCTTCGCCGGGATCGGCGCGGAAGCCGCGGGGGCGGCCGCGACCGCGGGCCTGCGGGTCGCGCTGGCACAGGGCCTGGTCGATCCCGCGGAAACCGCCGTCGCGCTGGTCACCGGGCGCGAACTGTCGGCCTCCGAGGGGATCGCGCCACCGGGACGGCTGCTGACGGTGAACGCGGACGCGCCGGGACTCTGGGCCGAGCTGGCCGCACTGGGCGAAGCGCGCGCGGTCGCGCGCTGAGCGCGCCAGATCGCTGTACAAGCTTGTACAAGATTCCCGGTTCGGCGCCCGTCGTCGTTGCACACTTTCGCGGGGGCCAGCCGAACAGGAGAACCGACCCGTATGAGGTTTCAGCTGCTGGGGCCCGTCGAAGTGCGTGACGACGCGAACCGCGTGGTCGAGCTCAGCGCGTGCAAGATGCGGACCGTGCTCGCGGTGCTGCTGCTCGCGCGCAACCGCGTGGTCTCCGACGGGCACATCGCCGAAATGCTGTGGGGGGACCAGCCGCCGGCGACCGCCGCGGCGCAGATCCAGACCTACGTCTCGAGGCTGCGGCAGCGGCTCGGGCCGGGCGTGCCGATCAGCAGGCAGCTGCCCGGCTACCTGCTGCAGATCGAACCCGGGCGCCTCGACCTGGCCGAGTTCGAGCGGTTGGCCGCCCGCGGCCGGGAAGAGGCGGAGAGCGGGCGCTGGACCGAGGCCGCGGCGAGCCTGCGCGAGGCGCTCGCGAGGTGGCGGATGCCGTGCCTGACCGGGGTGACCGAACCGCTCAGCGCCGCCCGGCGACCGGCGCTGGAGGAGGCGCGGATGTCGGTGCTGGAGGACCGCATCGAGGCCGACCTCGCACTCGGCCGCCCGGCCGAGCTGGTGCCGGAACTGGCCGGGCTGGTCACCGCGCACCCGTTGCGGGAACGGCTGCGCGGGCAGCTGATGCAGGCACTGGCCGGCAGCGGGCGGCAGGCGGACGCGCTGGCGTCCTACCAGAGCTACCGGCACCTGCTGGCCGAGGAGCTCGGCATCGGCCCCGGTCCCGAACTGCGTGACCTGCACCAGCACATCCTGCTGGCGCACCCGGTCCCCGAGACACCCGCCGAGGCCCAGCCACGGCTGGGCGCCTGGCTGCCCCCGGATCTGGCCGACTTCACCGGCCGCGAAACCGAACTCGGCCGGATCCTCGACCTGCTGCGGCCCGCCGACACCCAGCTGGGCAGGCGGGTCGGCTGCGTGGTCGCCGGAATGGCCGGGGTCGGCAAGTCCGCGCTGGCGATGCACGCCGCGCACCGGCTGCGGGAGGAGTACCCGGACGGGCAGGTGTACGTCGAAGCGGGTGAACGCAGCTCGTTCGAGCTGCTCGGTGACCTGCTGGCCGCGCTGGAGGGCGGGGTGTCCGGCGTACCGGACGGCCTGGACGAGCGCGTGCGGCGCTACCGGGCGGTGCTGGTGGACAGACGGGTGCTCGTCGTGCTCGACAACGTGGCCGACGAGCAGCAGATCCGCCCGTTGCTGCCGGACACCCCGCGCTGCGGGGCCCTGGTGACCAGCCGCACCCGGCTCGCCGCCATCGAGGGCGTGCCGGTGGTGGACCTCGGCGTGCTGGACACCGAACCGGCCGTGCGGTTCCTGGAGAAGGTCATCGGTGCCGCCCGGGTCGAGGCCGAAGCCGGCGTCGCGCGGGACATCGTGCGCTACTGCGGTGGGCTGCCGCTCGCCGTGCGGATCGCGGGCGGGCGGCTGGTGGCCAAACCGCACTGGCGCCTCGCCGTGCTCGCCGAGCGGCTCCGGCTCCCGGACCGCAGGCTGGACGAACTCCGCCAGGCGGATCTGGAAGTCCGTGGCGCCATCGAGCGCACCCTGCTCGGCGTCGACGAGGAGAGCCGCTCGGCGTTCCGCGTGCTCGGTGGCATCGACGCGCCCGGATTCTCCGTCGACACCGCCGCCAGCGCGCTGGGCGTGCCGGTGGCTTCCGCGCACGACCTCGTGGAGAACCTGCTCGACGCCCGGCTGCTCGAAGTGAACTGCTCGCCGGACGGGCAGGCCGTCCGCTACCACTTCCACGAGCTGGTCCGGGTGGTCGCCAGGGACGCCATCCCGCTGATCCCGGCCGCCAGGGTCGCGACCGGCTGAGCCGGCCGGGAAACGCCCGCCGGTGCGCTGGCCCGGCGGGCGTGTTTCCCTTATCTCGCGGCGAGTTCGTCCCGGGGAGCGTCGTAGGGGAAATCCCAGTTCATGCGGGCCATCACCCGGTAGAACAGCTGCTTGCCGAGGTCGGAATCGGCGAGCAGGGCCAGCCCGGTGCCCTGCCGGACGCGGCAGGCGATCCCGGCGTAGTAGCCCACCGGCGAACCGCCGTGGCCGAACTGGAGGTCCCCGCCGACCTGTTCGGTGACCACGCCGAGGCCGAACGAACTGCGCTCGGGCGCGGTGAGCATCTCGGTGGCCAGTGGCCGGGACAGCAGGGCACCGGGGCGGCCGAGGTAGCCGCGCCGGATCTCGCCGACGAGGGTGGCGAGATCGGTGCCGGTGGTCCAGAACCCGGCGGAGCCGGCGTCGGGCCGGTCCAGCCAGCCGCAGTCGAGGGGCACACCCTCGCGGTCGTGGCCGCGCGCGACGGGCAGCGCGGTTCGCTGAGGCAGGTCACGCTCGAAGCCGCTGCTCTCGAGGCGCAACGGCGCCAGCACCAGTTCACGCACGGACTCGGCCAGCGGCTTGCCGGTCACGTCCTCCACCAGTTGCTGGAGCACGAGGTAGTTGGTGCCGGAGTAGTACACCCCGCCGCCGAGCACGCGTTCGCGCCGGATCGGTTCGCCTTCGGCAGGCGGCCGGCCGTGCAGCAGGTCGGCGACGGTCGGCATGAGCTCACCGGGGCGGTAGCCCTGCGGCAGCTCCCTGGTGAGGCCGGTCCGATGGCTCAGCAGCAGGCGCGGGGTCACCGGCGGCAGGCCGGGTGTCGCGGGCACGGACCACTCGCGCAGGTACTCGTTGACGTCGGTGTCGAGGTCGAGCACGCCTTCGTCGACGAGCCGCAGCACGCCGAGCGCGGTGACGCACTTGCTGACCGAGCCGACGGTGAACAGCGTGTCCGCTCCCGCCGAGCCGAATCCCCGCACCTCCACGATTTCCCCGCCGTCGATGATGCCGAGGCAGACGCCCGGCACCGGGAACTCTTCCAGCGCTTCGGAAACCAGGCGGGTGAGGTCATGGCCCCCGGGCGCCACGGTGGGCACTGTGGGCACTGTGGGCGCGGACGGGGCGGTGGCGTCGATCGCCGCGGCGACCGCGGCGAGGGTGTCGTTTTCGAAGAAGGTGAACAGCGACACCGCCAGCCCGGCCGCGTTGGTCTCGGCGATCACCCGGATCAGCAGGATCGAATGGCCGCCGAGGGCGAAGAACCCGTCCTGGCGCCCCACCTGGTCGAGGTCGAGCACCCTGGCCCAGATCCCGGCCAGCACCGCTTCGGTGGGCGTTTCCGGCTCCTCGAACGCCGCGGTGGTCCGGTCCGGCACGGGCAGCCGGGCGCGGTCGAGCTTTCCGTTGGCGTTGAGCGGAAGCGCGTCCAGCTCGACGACGTCGGCCGGCACCAGGTAGTCGGGCAGGCGGGTGGCGCAGTAGGTGGTGAGCCAGCCCTTCGGCTGACTCGCCGAGGTCGCGGGCACCACGTAACCGACCAGGTAGAAGCCGTGGTCGCCGGGCACCGCCAGCACCGCGGCGTCGGCGACGTCGGGGTGTTCGGCGAGTACGGCGGCGACTTCACCGGGCTCCACCCGATGGCCGCGGATCTTCACCTGGTCGTCCTGGCGGCCGAGGAATTCGAGCACGCCGTCGCCGGTCCACCGCGCCAGATCCCCGGTCCGGTAGAGGCGCGTGCCGGTCCGGGCGGAGAACGGGTCGGGCACGAACCGCTGGGCGGTCAGCTCGGCGCTGCCCGCGTACCCGTCGGCCACGCCGAGCCCGCCGACGAACAGCTCGCCGGCGACACCGACCGGCACCGGGCGCATCCGGTCGTCGAGCACGTAGGAGGTCATCGCGGGCAGCGGTGCGCCGATGGGCAGCACCTCGGCGGCCGGTTCCTCCGGCACCGGCCAGATCGTGCTGCCGACGGTGGCCTCGGTCGGGCCGTATTCGTTGATCAGCTGGGTGTCCGGCGCGAGCGCGCGCCACGCGCGGACCGTGCGGGCGCTCAGCGGTTCCCCGGCGACCACGAGAACCGGCGCGATCCGGGCGGCTCGAGCCGGGGTGAGCGTCGCGGCGAGTACGTCGAGATGGCTGGGGGTGAGCTTGACGAAGCTGAACGGCGCCGCGTCGGCGAGCACCGGGCCGAGCTGGTCGAGCGGGGTGTCCTGCGGCAGGAACCAGACCCGCTGGCCGCAGACCAGCGGGGCCCACAGGTTGGGCTGCACCAGGTCGAAGGCGACCGAGGAGAACACCGGCGCGCCACCGTCACCGCGCGCGGCGAGGCTCGCCGCGGCCCAGGAGATGTGGTTGACCAGGCCGTGGTGGTTGACCCGCACGCCTTTCGGCCTGCCCGTGGAGCCGGAGGTGTAGATGACGTAGGCGGGCGCGGCCAGGTCGCGGTCGCGGACTGGCGCGGTGGTGCTGGTTCCGGCGTCGTCGGCGAGGACCGTGTGCGTGGTGAACCTGCTCGCGTAGCGGCTGGTGGTGACCGCGACGGCCGCCTTCGCGTCGGCGAGCATGTGGGCGATGCGCTCGGCGGGGTAGGACGGATCGATCGGCACGTAGGCGGCGCCCGCCTTCCACGCCCCGAGCATCGCCGCGGACAGCAGCGGCCCGCGGTCGGCGAGCACGCCGACCGCGTCGCCGGCGGAGACCCCGGCTTCGCGCAGGCGCAGGCCGATGCCGTTGGCGAGCGCGTCGAGTTCGCGGTACGAGGTGGTGACCCCCGCGCAGTCGACGGCGATCGCGTCCGGCGTCTCGCCGGCGCGGCGTTCGAAGAGGTCGAGCACGGAGGGCGCGCCGGAACCGTGGCCGCGCGCGAGGTTGAGCAGATCGATCGACAGCGGTTCGCCTTCGCTGTAGAGCAGCCGGAGGGAATGGCAACGAGCCCACTCCGGATCGGCCAGCAGCGGCGGCAGGTCCTTCGCTCGGGCGTGGAGGACGGTCACGCCGTGCTCGGTGATCGCGCGCACGATGCCTTGTGCGCCGGGGAAAACGACGGCCGCGCCGACCGAGAGCGGGGCGAACAGCTCCCAGTGCGCGCCGTCAGTGGTGGTGTGGAGGACCCGGTCGTGCCCGGTCAGGCCCTGCCGCCGAGCCGCCCAGCGGGCCCGGTCGGCCAGCCTGCGATGGGTGAGCGCGGGTTCGACGGCCAGATCGCCGGCACGCGCTCCGACGGCCCCGGCCGATGGCGCGTTCGGCTCGGGCGAACGTTCCAGATCCGCCGCGGTGAGCACCAGGTCCGCCGCCGGGTCGACGACGCCACCGGTTCGCCATACCGCCAGCAGCGCGAGGACCAGATCCGGCCCGTGCGGCACCCTCACCGCGACTCTCGTGCCCGGCCCGGCCCCGCGGGCGGCCAGGTGGCGCGCGGCCGTCGCGGTCCGCGTCCCCAGCTCGGCGTAGGTCAGTTCACCGTGGCCGGTCACCAAGGCGATGGCGCCCGGCGTGGCACCGGTGATCAAGCCGGGCACGGTCGCTGGTTCGGGGCTGCGCATTTGCCCTCCGATCGTCGGGTGGTCCGTGCGATCGTCGCAGCGGCAGCCCTATCCGCTCCATATCGCGGCCACCGGCCGGCTAGGCACCCGAGTATGGGAGTTCAGGCGTCGCCCGAGAAATCGGCGAGAGTGCGGGAGAGGCGGACGCGGCGCGGATCACGCGTGCCACCGGAGCGGACCGCCGAGCGCAGGTTTCCGGCCGCGTGGCGCAGATCCGCGTTGCGCCGCCAGCGCGGCAGCGCCAGAACCGGCTCCACCGCGGGCTCCACCGCGTCGAGCCGGTCCTGGTGCGCCTGCGCGGTGGCGAGGAGCAGGTGCGAGATCGCCGCGCGGTCGGCGGCCCAGACGCAGTCACGGGGATCGGGATAGGCGTCGACGGCGTTGCGTGCGTGCCGTTCGGCCGCGGGCAGCGATTCCTTCGACGGCGGTAATGCGGCGAAGGCTTCCGCCAGAAAGCCCAGATACGTCTGTTCGGCGTTTTCCTCGGTGTAGCCGAGCGCTTCGTCGAAATCACTGGGAACGGCGCGCTCGCGCACGCGTTCCACGGTGCGCAACACGCGATAAGCGTCATCGGTGCGTCGCAGCAAAGCAAATGCGCGCGCTTCGCGCAAGGGGAGAAGTACCGACATCCCGCCGCTTTTCGCCGCCGTCACCCCCGCCGACGCGTACCGGAGGGCCGCGGCGGGCCTGCCGCGCAGCATGTGGCTCAGCGACTGGATGTTGTGGATCAGCGCGCGCAGGTCGCTGTTCCCGGCGCGGTCGGCGAACACCAGTGCGGCCTCGGCCTGCCGCCCGGCGGTCACCCAGTCCATCCGGTCGTGGCTCGCGCTCGCCAGCAGGTAACCGGAAAGCCCGCAGCAGAAGAAAAGTCTTCGTGACTGCTCCCGGCCCATGTGCACGTTCAGCAGGCCGAGCACGGTGCGGTGGAGCTTGATCAGGTCGGGCACGATCTCCTCGGCAGGCAACCGCGAGTAGTCCACCGAGCAGCGCCGGATCTGGTGTTCCAGCCAGCCCAGCGTGTCGTCACCGGCGCCGCCCGCGAGGAGGTCCGCGATGCCGAGCGACTGGTGCGCGACCGCGCTCAGCGCCGAACCGCTCCGGTCCGGCTCGCCGGCGGCGCGGGTGCCGAGGCGCTGGTCCGCCACCCGGTCACGGGCCGTGGCCAGCGCCTGCGACAGGGCGGGCGGCGCGCCGAGCGCGGTGATGAGCAGGTCGAAGCGGTCGGCGGGGGCGAGCACCTTGCCGGAGAGGTAGGTCCCGATGGTGGTGTGCGGGATCCCGGTCACCGCGGCCAGATCCCGGTAGGTCAGCTCGCGCCCGTCCGCGGCCCGGTTGCCACGCCGTACCCGGTTCAGCACCGCGGCCAGTTCGCCCACCGTCCGCACGCGCGCGGCTGCGCGCGCGATTTCCCCCTGCTCGGACATGCCCACTCCTGATTCGTCGCCATCCGCCTCAGGCCTGTTTTCGGCCGCGATTCACAACGGGTCGGGATTCAGGAGTTTACGGGAATCAGCGGGCGGTCTGCTCTGCTCTGATCCGGTAGAGAATGCGCACCGCCGGTTCCAGGTCTTCCCAGTGCGCACCCAACTCCGCGGTCATAAACAATTGCCGCATGTACCGTCGACGAATCTTCCCGCTCGTGCTACGGCGAATCCCGCCCCGGCCGACGAAAGCCACATTGGCCACGCTCGCGTCGGCGAACGCGGACAGCCCCGCTTTCACCGCGGTACCGAGTTCGGCGAGCAGTTCCCGGTCGCCCGCTTTGGCTTCGTGCACCACCACGATCCGCTCGGTGCCCTGGCAGGGCACGGCGAACGCCGCGGTGAGGCCGTCGGCCAGCGCCGGGTGCAGGGACCGCAGGTGGTGCTCCAGGTCGTGCGGGTACAGGTTGCGGCCGTGGATGATGATCAGTTCCTTGAGCCTGCCGGTGAGGTACAGGCGATCCCCGGTGAGCACGCCGAGATCCCCGGTGCGCAGGTACGGGCCGCGGCCGTCCGCGGTGCGCCCGCCGAAGGTCGCCGCGGTGGTTTCCGGGTCCTGCCAGTAACCGAGGCCCACGCTCGGGCCGCGCAGCCAGATCTCACCGATCCTCCCGTCCGGCAACGGTTCCCGCGTATCCGGATCGACCACCAGCGTGCCGAAACCAGGCGGGGTCACCCCGCTGCTCATCAACGAACGAACCGGTCCGTTCCCGGCCGACGGGACGAACTCGTTGCGCTCCAACGCTTCGGCGGCCACCTCCAGCCCGGTCGCCGGGGTGCCCGCGGGGGTGCCGGTGATGAACACGCCCACCTCGGCCATGCCGTAGCACGGGCACTGGACGTGCGCACCGAGCCCGGCGGGCCCGAACCGCTCCTGGAAGGCCGCCATGGTGGCGCGCTGCACCGGTTCCGCGCCGTTGATCGCCACCCGCCAGCGGGACAGGTCCAGTTCGCGGGCCCGGTCCGCGTCGACCCGGCGGACGCACAGGTCGTAGGCGAAGTTCGGCGCGGGGCTCAGGTGCACGCCGTGCTTGTCGATGATTTCCAGCCAGCGGAACGGATCCCGGAGGAACCCGGTCGGGGACATGATCGACGCCCGGCCGCCGTACCGCAGCGCCATCAGCAGGACCACGATCAGGCCCATGTCGTGGTAGTGCGGCAGCCAGCTCGCCAGCCGCGGGTGCTCGGGCAGGGCGAAGGTCTTCTTCATCAGCGCGAGGTTGCTCTCCAGATTGGCGTGCGAGATCACCACGCCCTTCGGATCGGTGGTCGAACCCGAGGTGAACTGGAGGAAGGCCGGGGTTTCGGGGGTGGCCTCGGGCGGCTGCCAGTCCGCCGGGCCGCCGTGGGTGTCACTGCCGGTGTCCCCGTCGGTGGCGGCGACGGCCAGGCCGGTGTGCGCGAGTTCGCCGGTCAGCCGGTCCAGGTGTGCGGCGTCGGTGAGCACGGCGGACGGCTCCGCGACGGCGATGATCCGGTCGAGGCGCGCCAGCTGCCCGGCGTTGTTCGCCGCCGGCAGGGGAGCGGGGACCGGCAGCATCCCGGCGTAGAGGCACCCGGTGAACCCGACGAGGAATTCGGTGCCCGCCGGGTACAGCAGCAGGACGCGCGTGGCGGCCGGATACCGTTCCCGCAGCCCCTCCGCGACCGCGCAGGCGCGGAGGTCGAGTTCCCCGTAGGTCAGCACGGTCTCGGTGCCCGAGCCGGGGCGGTCCGGGACGTAGATCGCCGCTTCGTCGGCGGGTGCCGCGGTGGCGTGCTCGTGGATGGCGGCGGTCAGCGTTTTCACCGGGGCTCCCGTGGGTCGGCGATGGCCAGTGGGGTGAGGGAGAACAGGGCGCCTTCGCGCCAGCAGCGCAGCATTTCCGCTTCGACCACCGGAACGCAGGCCGGATCGAGGAACTGTTCGGCGCCGAGCCGGGTGAGGATGCGCTGAAGGCACAGCACGGCCCATTCCGGCTCGCCGAGGAAACCGCTGCCGCGGTTCGCCAGCAGGGTGTGCAGGCAGCAGGCGGCGGCGTGCAGCAGGCAGTGCCGCCGGGCGAGGCCGAACCCGCGGGCGGTGGAGGTCAGTGTGCGCTCGGCACGCAGCAGTCCGGTCGCTTCCTGGTGCAGGCGGCTCCGGGCGCGGTCGAGGCTCCCGGCCAGCACGCGCAGGCTCGCCCACGCCGGACCGGTCCCGTCCAGCTCGGCCGGCCGGCACCGGGTGATCTCGTCGGCGCCGCCGTTGGACAGCTGGAACCGGTCGAACCGCAGATCCCAGCCGACGGGTGCCTCGGTCCTGGAGAACAACGGCGACAGCAGCTCGTGCTCCGGGTCCCGCCCGGTGAGCAGCGACGGCAGCTGCGTGGCGACCACGTGCTGGTGGACCTGGGACGTCCCCTCGAAGACGCTGACGATCCGGTTGTCCCGCAACAACTTCTGGAACATCCCGTCGGCGACACCTTCCCGCAGGTAGTGCCGCGCGGCGAGCACCGCGCTGAGGCCGCCGAGCGCGTCGTCGGTGAGCATCGGGACCAGGTACTTGGTCACCGACGACCACAGGCTCTGCCGTTCCGGGGCCACCGAGAAGGCGCGGTTGGCCGGTGCCGTGACGCAGTCGGCGATCAGCAGGTCGGCGTAGGCGGCGAGCACCTGCTCGCGGATCACCGGCAGTTCGTGCACGGTCCGCCCGTAGAGCACGCGGCTGCGAATGTGGTCGAGGGTGACGCGCAACCCGGTGTCGGCCGCGCCCAGGCACATGCCGGTGACCAGGACCCGGCTCAGCTGCAGGGTTTTGATCGCCTCGTCGAGCCCGTGCCCGCGCAGCCCGATCAACGCGGACGCCGGCACCGGGCAGCGGTCGAAGTTGATCCCGCTGACGTCGGCGCCGCGCAGGCCGAGCGTGAGCGCCCGGTGCTCCGGTGACCACCGCGCGGGGTCGAGTGCCGCCTTTTCCACCAGGAAAGCCGAAAATCCGCGCGGTCCGGCGGCGCCGGTCCTGGCGAAGATCGTCGCGAAGGCGCCGCGCGTGCCGTTGCCGACCGGCCATTTGGTGCCCGAGAGCAGATAGCCGTCCCCGTGCGGTTCGGCGGTCAGCTCGGCGGCGGTGACGTCGCAGCCGTGGTCGGGTTCGGAGAGCCCGAACGTGCCCAGCGCGCCGGAACCCACCAGCTCGGCGACTCGGGCGCGCTGCGAGGCCGAACCCCAGCCCCAGGTCGGCAGGCAGGCGAGGAAGGTGGCGGCCAGGCTGAGCGCGGGCGTCATGTCCCGCCGCGAGAGCACCCGGAAGAGGGTGAACAGCTCGTCGATGTCGCGGAACCCGCCGCCGTCCGCCTCGGGCACGAAGTACCGGTGCAGACCCCATTCCCGGAGCGCGGCGAACGCGTCCGGCGCGGGCTCGTCCCGTTCGTCGTGGTGGAGCTGGGTGCGGAAGGAGATCCGGCTGCCCGGTTCGCGCGGGTCGCCGAGGAACCGTTCGAGGTCTTCGGCGGTCCGCGCCGCGGACCGGGCGTCGAGCCGGGGCCGGGTGCTGGTCATCCGCGAGGCCCGGCGGTGAGCTGTTCGACCATCGCGTCGATGGACAGCGCCCGCCACAGCAGGTCGTCGGGCACCGGGCGGCCGAGGAACCGCTCGCAGGCCACCACCAGGTCGATCGCGTGCACCGAGTCGACGCCGAGCGCGGCGATCGGCTGCGCGGCGTCGACGTCGGCGGCCGGGACCCCGGTGGTCCTGGCCACGTGGTCGACGACGAACGCGCGCAGCTCCGCCGGGGTGGTCGCGGTCTGTTCGGACATGGCCGTCTCCTCGTCCCGCGCGGGTAGGCGTGACCGCGCTGAGCGCACCCTCCGCCACCGCGCCATATTCCGCGGATACCGGCGCGCGGGTGCGGAGATGGCCCGGGTATGGCGCCCGCTGCGAGGCTCGCTCCCGTTCGCCGGCCGGTGGCACTGGCCGGGCACCCGACCCACTGGGGGAGCTGTGTCACCTGGATCGCCCGGCAGCGCACCGCCCGGGATCCTCGCCGCCATCGGCCGGACCCCGCTGGTGGAGTTGCGCAACCTGCTGCCCGGTTTCGGGGGCCGGGTGTTCGCCAAGCTGGAGCGGTCGAACCCCGGCGGCAGCATCAAGGACCGCACGGCCTACGCCATGCTCCGCGGCCCGCTGGAGTCCGGGGAGCTGGTGCCCGGCCGCTCGGTGGTGGTGGAGTCCAGCTCCGGCAACCTCGCCATCGGCCTGGCCCAGGTCTGCCGCTACTTCGACCTCCGCTTCGTCTGCGTGGTCGACGCGCGCACCACCTCGCGCAACCTGGCCCTGCTCGCGGCCTACCAGGCCGAGGTGGAGGTGATCACCGAGCCCGACCGGGCGAGCGGTGAGTACCTGCCTGCCCGGCTGGCGCGCGTGCGGGAGCTGGCCGCGACCGTGCCGCACGCGTTCTGGCCCAACCAGTACACCAACCCGCTCAACCCGGCGGCGCACCACGAGACCATGGCGGAGATCGCCGCCGAGCTCGGCGGCCGGGTGGACTTCCTGTTCGCGTCGGCGAGCACCTTCGGCACGCTGCGCGGCTGCGCCGACCACATCCGGGCCACCGGCATGGCGACCAGGGTGATCGGCGTGGACGCCACCGGCAGCGTGATCTTCGGCAGGGAGGCCGGGCCCCGCCTGCTGCCGGGGCACGGCGCGTCGGTGGTGCCGCCGCTGACCGATCCCTCGCTGATCGACGAGGTGGTGCACGTGTCCGATCTGGACAGTGTGGTGGCCTGCCGCAGGCTGCTGCGCCGCGAGGCGGTGCTGGCGGGCGGTTCCTCCGGGGCGGTGGTCGCCGCGCTGGAGGAGCTGTCGCCGCGCATCCCGGACGGCGCGCACTGCGTGCTGGTCTTCGCCGACGGCGGGGACCGCTACCTCGACACCATCTTCTCCGACGCCTGGGTGACCGCCAACTTCGGCGAGGTCGCCCACCTCTGGGCGTCCAGGGACCTGTCCGGCGTCTGACCGCACCGAACCGAGGAGAGACCATGCCTGATGGCGACGACCGCACCTATCTCGTCGTGTACAACCACGAAGAGCAGTACTCGATCTGGGACGCCGGCCGCGACCTGCCCGCGGGCTGGACCGCGGAGGGCACCGCCGGCAGCCGGGAGCACTGCCTGTCCCGGATCGGCGAGGTCTGGACCGATCTGCGTCCGCTGAGCCTGCGCCGCCGGATGGACGCCGGTCAGCCGCAGAGCGCCGGCTGAGCCGGGAGCCGGGATGACGCCGAGCCAGCCCGACCTGCTGCCCGCGCGGCTCAGCCGTGCGGCCGCGGCCACCCCGCACGCGATCGCACTGGTCGCCGGGACGACCGAGCTCACCTACGCCGACCTCGACGCGCGCGCCAACCAGGTCGCGCGCCACCTGCGGGACCTGGGCGCGGGACCGGAAACCCTCGTCGGTGTCGGCCTGCCGCGAGGGGTGGACCTGGTGGTCGCGCTGCTCGGGGTGTGGAAGGCCGGAGCGGCGTACTTGCCGTTCGACCCCGAACACCCGCGCGTGGCGCCGATGCTGGCCGACAGCGGTGTCCGCCTGTACTTCGGCGGGAACCCGGGACTGGCTCCCGAACAGGTCGACCTGGCGGCGGCCGGACGGCGGCCGCGCCACGAGCCCGAGCGGCGGGTACACGGCGCGAACGCGGCGTACGTCGTGCACACCTCCGGTTCGACCGGGCGGCCCAAGGGCGTGGTGATCACCCACGAGGCCATCGCGAACCGGGTCGGCTGGACGATCCGGAAGCAGGAACTCGGCCCGGCGGACCGGGTGCTGCACAAGACCACGCTCACCTTCGACGCCGCCTGCTGGGAGGTCTTCGCCCCGCTGGCGGCCGGCGGGACCGTGGTGCTGGCGCCCGCCGGAGCCGAGCGCGACCCGGCCGCGATCGTGCGCGCGGTCCGCGAACACCGCGCCACCGTGTTGCAGGTCGTGCCGTCGGTGCTGCGCGCACTCGTCGCGGAGCCGGACTGGGCACGCTGCACCTCGTTGCGGCTGCTGTGCTCCGCGGGTGAACCGCTGACGGGTGAGCTGGCGGAAGCGGCCCGTCGCGCGGGGAACCCGGTGCTGTGGAACACCTACGGCCCGACCGAAGGCACCATCGACGCCACCGCGCACCGCGTCGACCCGGCCACCACCACCGGGCCGGTCCCGATCGGCAGGCCGATCACCGGGGTCAGGGTGCTGGTGCTGGACCCGGTGACCGGCGGGCTTTCCCCGGTGGGCGCGGTCGGTGAGCTGCACCTCGGCGGCATCGGCGTCGCCAGGGGCTATCTGAACCAGCCCGGCCTGACCGCGGAACGGTTCGTGCCCGACCCGTTCGGTGGCCCGGGTGCCAGGCTTTACCGCACCGGCGACCTGGTCCGCTGGTCGTCCGACGGCACGCTGGGCTACGTCGGCCGGATCGACGACCAGGTGAAGGTCAACGGCGTCCGGATCGAGCCCGGCGAGGTGGCGGCCGCGCTCGCGGAGCACCCGCTGGCCGAGGACGTGCTGGTGCTCGCGCGGGACGGACGGCTGCTGGCCTACGTCCGCACGGATCGATCCACAGTGGACTTCCGCGGTTTCCTGGCCGGCCGCCTGCCCGCGACGCACCTGCCCGCCGCGGTCGTGCCGCTCGCCGAGTTCCCGCTGACCACCAGCGGCAAGGTCGACCGGCGGGCGCTGCCCGAACCGGGCGCGGGCGTGCGCGTGGCACCCCGCACGGAGACCGAACGCCGGATCGCCGAGGTGTGGGCGCGCGTGCTGGGAGTGGACGAGGTCGGCGCGCACGACGACTTCTACGCCCTCGGCGGTTCGTCGCTGGTGCTGATGAGGCTGGTCACCGAACTGCGCGACGGCCTCGGCGCGGACTTCCCGATGCGGCGGCTGGTCAAGGCGGCCACCGTGGCCGAGCAGGCGAAGCTGGTCGGCGAGGCCGTGGTCCCGGCACCGCGGCGGATCGCGCACGACGGTCCCGGTGTGCTGTCGTCCGGGCAGCGGCGGTTGTGGATCGCCGAACAGCTCGATCCCGGCGGCCCGGAATGGGTCGCGCCGGTGTTCCTCCGCTTCGGCACCGAGGTCCCCGTGGCCGCCGTCCGCGTCGCGCTGGACGCGCTGGTCGAGCGGCACGAGTCGCTGCGCACCCGCTACCTCGGGCTGGACGGCGACCCCGGGCAGGTGGTCGATCCGCCCGCGCCCGTCCCGCTGGAGGTCGTGGCCGCCGGACCGGACGGGCCGGCGGCGGCACTGGCCGGCCTGTTCGACCACGGCTTCGACCTCGAACGCGGCCCGATCCTGCGGGCCAGGCTGGTCCGGACACCGGCGGAACAGGTGCTCGCGCTGGCCATCCACCACATCGCCAGCGACGGCCGGTCCGCCGCGGTGCTGGACCGCGACTTCACCGCGCTGCTCACCGGTGCCGAACTGCCTGCGTTGACCCTGAGCTACCGCGACTACGCGGCCTGGCAACGGGAAGTGACCGCGGGTGAGGTGGTGGCCAAGAAACTGAGGCGCCGCCGGGAGGCGCTGGACGGCACCACGCCGCTCGAACTGCCCACCGACCGCCCCCGCCCGCCGGTGCGCGATCCGCGGGGCGCCCACGTCACCTTCGCCGTCCCCGCCGGCACCACCGCCGCGCTCACCGCACTGGGCCGCGCGCACGGCACCACCCCGTTCGCCACCCTGCTGACCGGGTTCGCCACCGCGCTGGCGCACCACAGCGGACAGTGGGACCTGGTGGTCGGCGCCCCGGTCGACGGCCGGGACCGGCCCGAGTTCGCCGACCTCGCCGGCTTCTTCCTGAACACCGTCGCGGTGCGCTGCCCGTTTGCTCCACAGTGGACCTTCGAGGCCGCGCTGGACGCGGCCGGGCGGTCCTGCCGGGACGCGCTCGCCGACGCCGACCTGCCGTTCGACCTGCTGGTGACCGCGGTCGAACCGGAACGGGACCCGGCCAGGACGCCGGTGTACCAGGTCGCCTTCGACCTCCACGGCGAAGGCTTCACCGGCTCGGCGTTCACCGAGCAGGACGTGCGGTCCTTCGGCGGGGTGCTGACCGTGGCGAAGACCGACCTGACGCTGTACCTGCACCACCAGCCGGACGGCTCCATGCTGGGGGTGCTCGAGTACGCCACCGCGCTGTTCGACCGGGACACGATCGACCGGTTCCGCGACAGTCTGCTGCGGGTGCTCACGACGATGGCCGCCGAGCCGGGAACCCCGCTCGGCGCGGTCGATCTGCTGACCGGGGACGAGCGGACCCGGGTGCTCACCGAATGGAACGACACGGCCGTCCCGTACCCGGACGCCTGCGTGCACGAGCTGATCGAGAAGCAAGCCGCCGAGACCCCGGAGGCACGCGCGGTCGTCGCCGGGGACCGGACGCTGACCTACCGCGAACTCGACCGCCGGGCGAACCGCATCGCCCGCCTGCTCACCGAGTGCGGTGTGGTGCCGGAGTCGGTGGTCGGCGTCCGGCTGGAGCGCGGCCCGGACCTGCTCGCCTGCTTCCTCGGCATCTGGAAGGCGGGCGGCGCCTACCTCCCGATGGACCCCGGCACACCGGAGCCCAGGGTCACCGCGCTGCTGGCGGACGCCGGGGCGAAGGTGCTGCTCACCCGGCAGTTGCTCGACGACTTGTTCGACGACGCTGCGGCCTACCCGGACGAACCGGCCGGTGTGCCCGCCGATCCCGATCGCCTCGCGTACGTGATCACCACCTCGGGTTCCACCGGCAAGCCCAAGGGCGTGGCCGTGCCCCACCGTGGCCTGGCCAACCATCTGAGCTGGGCCGCCGGCCGGCTGGCCGGTGACGCGCCGGTGTTCTCCTCGGTCGCCTTCGACCTGGTCATGCCGAACCTGTGGGCGCCGCTGCTCACCGGCGCGGCCGTGCACCTGGCCCCGGCCGGGCTCGACCTCGGTGAGCTGGGCGCGTGGCTGGCCGCCGCCGGCCCATTCGGCTTCGTCAAGCTGACCCCGTCCCACCTCGACGTGCTGACCAGGCAGCTCACTCCAGAGCAGGCAGGCGCGCTGACGCGGACGCTGGTGGTGGCCGGGGAACCGTTCACCCGTCGCGCGCTGGCCGAGTGGCGTGCGCTGGCGCCCGCGACCGAGGTGCTCAACGAGTACGGCCCGACCGAGGCCGCCGTCGGCACCTGTGTGTCCGAAGTGGACGATTCCGGCACGGCGGCGGTGCTGCCGATCGGCCGCCCGCTGCCGAATCTGACCATGTACGTGCTGAACGGGGACCTGCGGCCGGTGCCGGTCGGTGTGGTCGGGGAGCTGTACGTCGGCGGTACCGGCGTGGCGCGGGGCTATCTCGGGCAGCCGGAGCTGACCGCCGAGCGGTTCGTGCCGGACCCGTTCGGCGCGCCGAGTGCCCGGCTCTACCGCACCGGCGACCTGGCCCGCTGGCTGCCCGGCGGGGAGGTGGAGTTCCGCGGCCGCACGGACCACCAGGTCAAGATCCGGGGCTACCGGGTGGAACCCGGGGAGATCCAGGCGGCGCTGGACGCGCACCCACGGGTGCTGGAGTCCGCCGTGGTCGCCGAGAACGGCCGGATCGTCGCGTACTTCGTGCCGCTGGACGATCCGGCGCCGGATGTCGGTGCCCACCTGGCCGGGTTGCTGCCGGACTACCTCGTCCCGTCGGTGTGCGTGCCGCTGCCCGCGCTTCCGCTCAACGCCAACGGCAAGCTCGACCGTGCCGCGTTGCCGTCGCCGGAGCCTGCCGGGCGGCTCGCCCCGCGAACGGTGGCGGAGGAACGGGTCGCCGAAATCTTCACCGAGGTGCTCGGGCACGGGATCGGCGTGGACGAGTCGTTCTTCACCGCGGGCGGCAACTCGATCCTGGCCATCCGGGTGATCGCGCTGATCCAGTCCGGGTTCGACGTCCTGCTGCCGGTGCGGACGTTGTTCGAGACGCCCACCGTCGCCGCGGTGGCCGCCGAACTGGAGCGACGCCTGCTGGCCGAAATCGCCGAGCGGGAGCACAAGCCGTGAACCGGCCCAGGCTCCGGCACAACCGGGACTTCCGGCTGCTGTGGTCCGGGGCCGCCTGCTCGGTGCTCGGCGCGCGCATCACGGGGTTCCTGTGGCCGGTGCTGGTGCTCTGGCAGGGCGGCACGCCGGCGGAGGCGGGCGCGGCGGGCTTCCTCGCGCTGCTGCCGCACGTGCTCCTGCCGGTGCCAGCCGGGGTGCTGGTCGACCGCTGGGACCGGCGGCGGGTGCTGATCGGCGGTGACCTGGTCGCACTGGCCGCGGTGACCAGCGTGGCGGTCGCGGCGGTGTCGGGGGGACCGGCGCTCGCGCACGTCATGGTCGCGGCCTTCGCCGCGGGCAGCGCGGCGGTGGTCTACCAGCTGGCCGAACGGGCCGCGGTGCGCATGATCGTGCGCACCGAGGACCTGCCCGCCGCCCTGTCGCGCAACGAAGCCCGCGGGCGCGGCGCCGGACTGCTCGGGCAGCCGCTCGGCACGGCCCTGCTCCCGATCGCCGTGTGGCTGCCGTACGCCTTCGCCGCGCTGGTGCACCTGCTTTCGCTCGGGACGCTCCTGCGCATCGGGCACGGCCTGCGCGGGAGTCCCGGCACCGGGAACTTCCGGGCGGAACTGGCGGCCGGGCTCCACTGGCTCTGGCGGCAGCGGTTCCTGCGCGTCGCCATCGCGCTGATCGCCTGCACGAACGTGCTGTTCCAGATCGTCAACCTGGCGCTGGTGGTGGCGGTGCTCGGCGCGGGCGGCGCCCCGCTCGCGGTCGGCCTGATCGGCGCGGGCGCCGGGCTCGGTGGCATCTGCGGGGCGCTGAGCGCGCCGTGGTGGCTGCGCCGGCTGCCCCTGTCCACCCTGCTGATCGGCTGCTTCACCGCGTGGGCGCTGCTCATCCCGGTGCTGGCACTGGTCTCCGGGCCGGTCGCGCTCGGTGCGGTGTTCTCCGCGGTCTGCTTCGCGGCCGGGGTGGTGAACGTGTCGGGCGGGGTCTACCAGGCCCGGATCACCCCGGAGCACCTGCAGGGCCGGGCGGGCGGCGTGGCCGGGCTGCTCACCTCCGGGGCCAGCGCGGGCGGCTCGGCCGCCGCCGGTGTCCTGATCGGACAGTTCGGAGTGGACACCACGGTGCTGTGGGTCGGTGGGGCGATGGCGGTGCTGGCGGTGCTGGCGCTGGCCAGCCCGGCGATCCGGGCGGCGGGCTGGGCCGGGGACCACACCGAGAACACCGCCCCCGCCGGGGCGGCCGAGCCCATCGAGTCAGGAGGGAACCGCGGATGAACGAGGACTGGACACCACTGGAGATCGACCCGGCCGCGGCCGGGGTGGAAGCGAGTCCCGAAGGCCTGCTGGGCCATCTCGGCGGCCTCGACGTCGGTGCCCTGCTCGCCCAGGAGAAGGCGGTGGTGTTCCGGGGTTTCGGCATCACCCCGGACGGCCTCGGCGAGGTGTTCGACCGGCTGCTGCCCGACCGCCTGGCCTACGTGCACGGGAACTCGCCGCGCACCAAGGTCGGCGACAACGTCTACACCTCCACCGAGTATCCGCCCGAGTACACGATCTCCATGCACAACGAGCTCTCCTACTCGCACGCGTGGCCGTCGCGGCTGGCTTTCTACTGCCAGCGGGCACCGGAAACCGGTGGCGCCACCCCGCTGACCGACGGCGTCCGCTGGCTGGAGGCGCTCGACCCGGACCTCCGCGAGGCCTTCGCCGGAGGTGTCCGGTACCTGCAGAACCTGCACGGCGGGCGCGGCCTCGGCAAGAGCTGGCAGGCCACCTTCGAGACCGAGGACCCCGGCGAGGTCGAGGAGTTCCTGCGCGGCACCGAGTCCACCTGGGAATGGCGCGGTGACGGCGGGCTGCGCGTGGTGCAGGTCCGCCCGGCCACCCACCGGCACCCGGTGACCGGGGCCGAGGTCTGGTTCAACCAGGCCGACCAGTGGCACCCGGCCGGTCTCGGTGACGAGACCGCCGCCGCGCTGGCCCGGATCATGCCTGCCGAGGACCTGCCCCAGTCGGTCACGCTGGCCGACGGCACCCCGATCCCCGGCGAGTGGGCGGTGCAGATCCGCGACCGGGGGCTGGCCGCGGCGGTGGACGTCGACTGGCACGCCGGCGACCTGATGGTGATCGACAACGTCCTCCTCGGCCACGGGCGGCGCCCGTTCACCGGCCCGCGCCGCGTGCTCGTGGCCATGTCCCAGTAGCCCCTCGAACCCAGGAAGGAACGAGCCATGCCGGTCGAGAAGGTCCGCACCCTGCCCCACGTCGTCGAAGCAGCCGGGACGCCGCTGAGCGAGGTGTTCGCCACCTCCGGCGAGCGGCTGCGCGCCCTGCTCACCGAACACGGGGCCGTGCTGCTGCGCGGGTTCCCGATCGGTGGGGTCGAGGGGTTCGAGCAGGCGGTGCGCGAGTTCTCCGGTGAGCCGCTGGAGTACGCGGAACGGTCCTCGCCCCGGCGCTCGCTGAAGGGCAACGTCTACACCTCCACCGACTACCCGCCGGACCACGAGATCTTCCTGCACAACGAGAACTCCTACCAGGCGGCGTGGCCGAAACTGCTGTTCTTCTACTGCGTCCAGCCGCCGGAGACGCGGGGGGCGACTCCGCTGGCCGACATCCGCGCCGTCCACCAGGCCATCGACCCGGCGGTCCGCGCCGAGTTCGTCCGTCGCAAGTGGATGGTCCGGCGGAACTTCCACGAGGACTTCGGGGTGCGCTGGCAGGACGTGTTCAACACCGAAGACCGGTCCGAAGTGGAGGCCCACTGCGCCCGCAACGGCCTGCGCTTCTCCTGGCAGGGCGAGGACGGGCTGCGCACCGAGGCCGTCCGCGAACCCGTGCACCGGCACCCGGTGACAGGGGAGGAGGTGTGGTTCAACCACGCCACCTTCTTCCACCACAGCACGCTGCCCGACCCGGTGCGGGAAGGCCTGCTCGCCTTTCTCGACGAGGACGAACTGCCGACCAACTCCTACTACGGCGACGGCGGCGCGATCCCGGCCGACGTGCTCGACCACCTGCGCGCGGCCTACCGCGCCGCGCGGACCCGGTTCGACTGGCAGCTGGACGATCTGCTGCTGGTGGACAACATGCGGGCCGCGCACGGCCGCGAACCGTTCACCGGCCCCCGCCGCATCGCCGTGGCGATGGCCGAAGCGCACCGCCCGAACTGACGCTTTCCCGAAAGGCAGCGGTAACACATGTCCAGCACGCGCCTGCCGCTTTCCGCGGCGCAGTCCGGAGTCTGGCTCGCCCACGAGCTGGACGCCTCCCGCCGCAAGCACAACACGGGCGACTACCTGGTGATCGGCGGCCCGGTCGACCCGGCGGTCTTCGCCGCGGCCTGGCGGGTGCTGGCGGCCGAGGCCGACGTGCACCGGGCGGGGTCGGTGCGGTCGCGGGACGGGCTGTGGCTGGACGTCGGGGAGGAGGCCGGGACCCGGCACGAGTTCGCCGACGTCTCGGCCTTCGCCGACCCGGACGGGGAAGCGGTGCGCCGGATGCGGGAGGTGCTGGCCCGGCCGTGCGACGTCGGCGGCGATCCGCTGACCGGGTCCCGGCTGTTCAAGGCCGCCGGGGACCGGTACCTCTGGTTCCAGTGGGGCCACCACGTCGTGCACGACGGGTACTCCGCCGGTCTGTGCGGCCGACGGCTGGCGTCTGTCTACAGTGCACTCCTCGACGGGCGGCCGGTCGGTGACAGCGGGTTCGGCACCTTCGCGGAGCTGTTGCGGGACGAGCGCGAGTACCGCGGATCGCCGGACTGGGCGCGGGACCGCGAATACTGGCAGGCGGCGCTCGCCGACGTGCCTTCGCCGCCGCGCCTGGGAGGCACGCGGATCGGTGAAGCGCGGGAAGTGGCCTTCCTGCGGTCCTCCGGTGCGCTCGACGCCGCCGGGCTGGACCGCCTGCGTGCGGCGGCCAGGGCGGCCGGGACACTGTGGACGGTCTGGGTGACCGCGGCGTTCGGTGCCTACCTGAACCGGATGACCGGCCAGGACGACGTGCTGCTCACCGTGCCGGTGACCGCCCGCACCACCCCGGTGGCGCTGAACACGCCCGGCATGCTGTCGAACCAGGTGCCGCTGCGCTTCCCGGTCGAGCCGGGTGCCGGGGCCGGCCGGATCGTGCCCGCGGTCACCGAGGCCATGCGGGGGGCACTGCGGCACCAGCGGTACCGCTACGAGGACATGTGCCGCGACCTCGGGGTCACCACCGGTTCACTGCTCGCGCCGATGATCAACATCATGCCGTTCGGCGGTGACCTGAGCTTCGGCGGGCACCCGGCCCGGCTGCGGAACCTGTCGCACGGCCTGATCGAGGACCTGGCCGTGGCGATCTACCCCGAGGGCGCCGGTGGCGGCCTGCGGTTCGACTTCAGCGCCTCGCCGGAGTCCTACGGCCAGGCCGACGTCGACGCGCACCAGCGGCGGTTCGTCCGGTTCCTGGAAGAGGTGGCGGCCGATCCCGCCCGGCCGGTCGCCGGAGTCGACCTGATGCTGCCCGGCGAACGCCACCGGGTCCTCGAGCGGTGGAACGACACCACCGGGGCCGAGCCGCCGGTGGACGTGGTCGCGGCCGTCGCCGCGCAGGTGGCGGCCCGGCCGGACGCGACGGCGGTGGTCTTCGGCGGGCGGACGCTGACCTACGCCGAGCTGAACACCCGGGCCAACCGGATCGCGCACCACCTGATCGAGCGCGGCGCCGGGCCGGAAACCTTCGTCGCGCTGGCGATCCCGCCGTCGGCCGACCTGGTGGCGGCGGTGCTCGCCGTGCTGAAGACCGGCGCCGCCTACCTCCCGCTGGACCCCGTCTACCCGAAGAGCCGGATCGACGCGGTGCTCGCCGACGCCCGCCCGGTCACCGTGCTGCGCGAACTCCCCGGCCTCACCGAGCAGCCCGGCACCGACCCGGTGGTGGACACCGCACCGGGCAACCAGGCGTACATGATCTACACCTCGGGCTCGACCGGCCGTCCCAAGGGCGTGGTCGTGCCGCGGTCCGCGTTGTCGAACTTCCTGGCCGCGGTGGGGGAGATGGGGCTGGTCGGCGCGGGCGACCGGGTGCTCTCCATCGCCAGGGCCGCCTTCGACATCGCCACCCTGGAACTGCTGTCGCCGCTGGTCAGCGGTGCCGCCGTGGTGGTCGCCGACGTGCCCACGATCGCCGACCCGGACGCGCTGACCCGGCTGGTCCTCGACGAGCGGGTCACCGTGGTGCAGGCGACGCCCTCGCGATGGCAGTCGCTGCTGGGCAACGGCACCGGCTGGCTGGCGGGCTTGCGGGTGCTGACCGGCGGCGAGGAACTGCCCGCCGAACTGGCCGCGACCCTGCGCGCCGGGGCCCGCGAGGTGGTCAACCTCTACGGCCCCACCGAAACCACCATCTACTGCACCGGGAACCGCCTGGAGCGGCCGATCGTGGTGCGGCCGTCGGTCGGCGGCCCGTTCCGCGACTCCCGCGCCTACGTGCTCGACGAGGACCTGACGCCACTGCCGCCCGGTGCCGTCGGCGAGATCTACCTGGCGGGCGCCTGCCTCTCCCGCGGGTACCACGACCGGCCGGGCCTGACCGCGGACCGCTACCTGCCGGACCCGTTCGCCGCGCCCGGCGAGCGCATGTACCGCACGGGGGACCGCGGCCGGTTCCTCGCCGACGGCACGCTGGAATGCCTTGGCCGCACGGACTTCCAGGTCAAGGTACGCGGCCACCGGGTCGAACTCGGTGAGATCGAAGCGAACCTGACCGCGCTGCCGGGGGTGGACCACGCGGTCACCCTCGTCCGCGAGGGTGCGCTCGTGTCCTATGTGGTCGGCCGGGCACCGGACCCGGGGGCGCTGCGGGCCCGGCTGGCCGACGTGCTGCCCGCGTTCATGGTGCCGTCCGCCATCGTCGTGCTGGACGCCCTGCCGCTCACCGAGAACGGCAAGCTCGACCGCGCCGCCCTGCCCGCGCCCGACCGGACCGCGCTCGTCACCGCCACCCGCGGGGCGGGCACGCCGGAGGAACGCGTGCTGTGCGAGCTGTTCGCCGAGGTGCTCGGCCTGCCCGAGGTGGGCGTGGACGACGCGTTCTTCCGCCTCGGCGGGCAGTCGCTGCTGGCGGTGAAGCTGATCAACCGGGTCAGGACGGTGCTGGACGCCGAGCTGAGCGTGCGCGACCTCTACGACGCCCCGACCGCCGCCGGACTCGCGCTCCGGCTGGACTCCGCCGCCGAACCCCGGCCGCCGCTGCGCCGGGCGGAGCTGCCGGACCCGCTGCCGCTGTCGTTCGCGCAACGCCGGCTGTGGTTCCTCAACCGGCTCGGAGGAGCGGGCGCCGGCTACAACATCACCACGTCGGCCCGGATCTCCGGCCCGCTCGACGTGCCCGCGTTGCGGCTGGCGCTCGCGGACGTGGTCGCCCGGCACGAAACCCTCCGCACGGTCTTCCCCGAAACCGACGGGGTGCCGAGGCAACTGGTCCTCGATCCCGTGGCGCCGGAGCTGCCGGTGCTCGGCGTGTCCGAGGCCGAGCTGCCCGCGCGCCTGCGCGAACACGGCCACCAGGGCTTCGACCTGACCGCCGACCTGCCGTTCCGCGTCGCCCTGTTCCGGGTCGGCGGCGAGCACGTGCTGGTGACGACCACGCACCACATCGCCGTGGACAACGGCTCGATCGCACCGCTGGCGGGCGACCTGATCACCGCGTACACCGCGAGAGCCGCCGGCCGGGCACCCGGTTGGGCGGAGCCCGCCGTGCGGTACGCGGACTACGCGCTGTGGCAGCGGGAACTGCTCGGCGACCCGGCCGATCCGGGCAGCCGAGCCGCCCGCCAGCTCGCGCACTGGCGCACCGCGCTGGCCGGGCTGCCCGAGCGCGTCGAACTGCCCGCCGACCGCCGCCCGCCCCTCACCCCGGCCGACCGCGGCGGCACGGTTCCCGTCGTGGTCGACGCCGGGCTGCGCCGGGCGCTGGCCGAACTGGCCGTCCAAGCCGGGGTGAGCCTGTTCATGGTGCTCCGCGCGGCCTTCGCCACCGTGCTGAGCCGCGCCGGTGCCGGCGACGACGTGCCGATCGGCACGCCCGACGCCGGGCGCACCGACGGGGCGCTGGACGGCGTGGTCGGCATGTTCGTCAACCCGCTGGTGCTGCGGACCGACCTGTCCGGCGACCCGGCCTTCACCGAACTGCTGCGGCGCGTGCGCGACGCGGACCTCGCCGCGCACGCCAACCAGGACCTGCCCTTCGAGCAGATCGTGGACGCCGTGGCGCCGTCCCGGTCCACCGCGCACCACCCGCTGTTCCAGGTGATGATGCCGTTCCGCGCGGCGGACGAGACCGAATGGCGGGTGCCCGGCCTGGACGTGGACGTCGATTTCGTCGACCTCGGGGTGGCCCAGTTCGACCTGCAGCTTTCCCTGGGGGAGAAGGCTTCCGGCGGTATCACCGGGCACCTCGAGTACTCGGCCGAGCTGTTCGACACGGACACCGCCGAGCGCATCGCGTCGTGGTTCCGGCTCGTGCTGCACGCGGTCGCCGTCGATCCGGACCGGCCGCTCAGCCGGCTCCCGATGTTCGGTGACGGCGAGCTGGAACTGATCACCGGGACCTGGAACGCCACGGCTCGTGAGCTGCCGGGGCAGTCGCTGGCGGAGCTGGTCGAAGCGCAGGTCCGGCGATCCCCGGAGGCCGTCGCGGTGCTCGGCGACGACGTGATCTGGACCTACGCGGAGCTGAACGCCCGCGCGAACCGGCTGGCCAGGGTGCTGCGCGAGGACGGCGTCGGGCTCGGCTCGGTCGTCGGGGTGCGGCTGGAGCGGTCGCCGGAGCTGGTGCTGGCGGCGCTGGCCGTGCTCAAGGCGGGTGGCGCCTACCTGCCGCTCGATCCGGCCCTGCCCGCCGGGCGCCTGGACTTCATGATCGCCGACGCCGGGGCCAGGACGGTGCTCACCCGCGAGTCCGTCCACTTCGGACGGGAGTTGCCCGCGTCCGACCTCGGCCTGCGCGTCGGGCTCGACGCACCCGCCTACGTCACCTACACCTCCGGCACCACCGGTGGGCCCAAGGGCGTGCTGTGCTCGCACCGCGGGGTGGTGAACCGGGTGCGCTGGACCACGCGGGCGTACCTGCGCTACCGGCCGGAAGACCGGGTGCTGGTCAAGGTGCCGATCGGCTTCGACGTGTCCGTCGGCGAGATCTTCGGGCCGCTGGCCGCCGGGGCGGGGCTGGTGCTCGCCCGGCCCGGCGGGGAGCGGGAGCCGGACTACCTGCGGTCGATGGTCGTCGAGCACGGCGTGACGCAGGCGTACTTCGTGCCGTCGATGCTGTCGGTGATGCTCGCCGAGGGCGGGTTCACCGGCTGCGACTCGCTGCGGCTGGTGCTCTCCGGCGGCGAAGAGCTTTCTCCCGGCCTGGCTGCCCGGGTGCTCGCCGCGCTGCCGGGGTGCGAGCTGGTCAACCAGTACGGACCGACCGAGGCGGCACTGGACGCGACGGCGTGGCGGGTCGAGCACCCCGGCGAACTGTCCCGCGTCCCGATCGCGGGGATCGACGGTCAGGTGGGCGTCCAGGACAACGTGACGCTCCACGTGCTCGACGACGACCTTGGGCCGGTGCCCGCCGGCGTACCGGGCCAGCTGCACATCGGCGGCCGGGGCCTGGCCTACGGCTACCTCGGCCGGCCGGGCCTGACCGCGGCGAGCTTCGTGCCCGACCCGTTCGGCCCGCCCGGCGGGCGGCTGTACCGCACCGGCGACCGCGTCCGCTGGACACCGCGCCGCACGCTGGAGTACCTCGGCCGCACCGACCAGCAGGTGAAGATCAACGGCGCGCGCGTCGAACTGGGCGAGGTCCAGTCCGCGCTGACCGCGCACGCCGGGGTGCGGCAGGCGGTGGTGACGGCCGACGGGGCCCGGCTGCTCGGGTACGCCGTGCCCGTGGCGGGCGTCCAGCTCGACGGCGAGATGCTGCGAGCACACCTCGCGACCTCGCTGCCGGAGTACTCGGTGCCCGCGACGATCGTCGTGCTCGAAGCGCTGCCGCTGACCGCGAACGGCAAGGTCGACCTCGCCGCGTTGCCCGCGGTGGAGCGCGCGCCCGTCCGCCGGTCCGGTCGCACGCCGGTGGAGGACCTGCTGTGCGAGCTGTACGCCGACGTGCTCGGCGTGGGAGAAGTCGGCCCCGGTGACGGGTTCTTCGCACTCGGCGGCGACAGCATCATGTCCATCCAGCTGGTCAGCCGGGCCAGGAGCCACGACCTCCGGTTCACCCCGCGCGACGTGTTCCGGCACCCGACGGTGGAAGGCCTGGCGTCCGTCGCCGAGTCCGCCGCACCCGCGCCGGTACCCGCCGTCGACGAGGCGCTGGGCGAGGTGCCGCACACCCCGTTGTCGCAGGCCCTCGCCGAGTCCGGGGCACCGGTGGACCGGTTCGCGCAGTCGGTGCTCGTCCGCGTCCCGGCCGGTCTGGGGCGGGACCGCCTGGTCGCCGCGCTCGGCTCGGTGCTGGACCAGCACGACATGCTCCGGGCGCACCTGGTGCCGTCGAACGCGGGCTGGCAGCTCCGCGTGCGGGAGCGGGGCGCGGTCGACCCCGGCGAACTGGTGTCGACGGCCCGCGGCGACGCGGACATCGCGGCCGAGGCCGCCGCGCAGGCCGGGCGGCTGGCGCCCGCCGAGGGCCGGATGCTCCGGGTCACCTGGTTCGACGCCGGTCCGGAGCGGCCGGGACGACTGCTGATCGTGGCGCACCACCTGGTGGTCGACGGGGTCTCGTGGCGGATCCTGCTGCCGGACCTCGCCGCCGCCTGGCGCGGCGACGGGAGTCCGCGACCGGCGAGCACGCCGTTCCGCGTGTGGTCGGGCAGCCTGGCGGACGCCGCCCAGCAGCGCGGAACCGAATGCCCGCGGTGGGAGGAGATCCTCACCGGTCCGCGCGCGACGATCGCCACCCGCCCGCTGACCTCGGCCGACACGGGTGAGACCGCGCGGCGAACGCGGGTGAGCCTGCCGGCCGAGTACGCGGTTCCGCTGCTCACGACCGTGCCCGCCGCTTTCCACGCCAAGGTCGAAGACGTCCTGCTGACCGCGTTGTCCCTCGCGGTGGTGCGGTGCCGGGGTGGGGCCACGGTGGTCGACCTGGAAGGTCACGGACGCGAGGAGGACGCCGACCTTTCCCGCACGGTCGGCTGGTTCACCAGCGTGCACCCGGTCCGGCTCGACCCCGGCGACGACCCGGCTCGCGCGCTGAAGCGGGTAAAGGAGGCCCTGCGGACCGTTCCCGGCGACGGGCGCGGTTACGGGCTGCTGCGGCACCTCAATCCCGGGACCCGCGGACGGCTCGCCGCGTTGCCGCAGCCGGAGATCCTGTTCAACTACCTCGGCCGATTCGATGGCGGCGCCGGTGCGGACTGGGAACCTCTGCTCGGCGAGGCTGAACTTCCCCAGGGGGCCGATCCGCGCGCACCGCTGCACCACGCGCTGGCGATCGACGTGCACTCCGGCGCGGGGGTGGTGGACGCCACCTGGACCTGGGCCGGTGACGCCGTCGCCGAAGCGGACGTGCTGGCGCTGGCCGAAGCGTGGCTCGACGCGCTGCGGACGCTGGCCGGGCTGGCCGGGGGCGGGCACGTCCCGTCCGACTTCCCGCTGGTTCCGCTCGGCCAGGACCAGCTCGACGCGCTGGAGGCCGCGCACCCGGACCTTGCCGAAGTGCTGCCGCTGACCCCGCTCCAGTCCGGGCTGCTGTACTACAGCGTGCTCGACGGGGAGGTCGACGTCTACAATGGACGGTTGTGGCTGGAACTGGCCGGGCCGCTCGACGCCGGTGCGCTGCGCTCGGCCACGCACCGGGCGGTCAACCGGCACGGGGCCCTGCGCGCGGCGTTCGTCCACGAGGGCTTCGAAACGCCCGTGCAGGTGGTGCACTCCGAGGTCGTGCCGCCGTGGGAAGAGACCGATCTGTCCGGTCTGGCCGCGGCCGCGCAGGAGGCCGAGACAGAGCGGCTGGTGGCCGAGCAGTCCCGCAAGTTCGACCTGGCACGGCCGCCGCTGCTGCGCTTCCTGCTGATCCGGCTCGGCGCGCGGCGGCACCGGTTCGTGGTGGTCAACCATCACCTGGTGCTGGACGGCTGGTCGTTGCCGGTGTTGCTGCGGGAGATCTTCGCGGGGTACTCGGGTGCCGAACTGCCGCGGCCCGCTCGCCACACCAGCCACTTCGACTGGCTGGCCGGGCACGACCACGACCAGCACCGCGAGGCGTGGGCCGGCGCACTGGCCGGTCTCGGCGCGCCCACCCTGGTCGCACCGGGCGCCCGCGACGAGGACCTGACCACCCCGCGGCGGCTGACCACCGAGCTTTCCCGCGAGCAGACCGCCGGACTCGCCGCGCTCGCCCGCGCGCACTCGATCACCACGAACACACTGGTCGAATGCGCCTGGGGCGTGCTGCTCTCCCGGCTCACCGGCCGGGACGACGTGGTGTTCGGCACCACCGTTTCGGGGCGCCCGCCGGAAATCCCCGGAATGGAGCGCATGATCGGGATGTTCGTCAACACCATTCCGGTCCGGGTGCGCCTGGGCTCCGGTTCGGTGGCGGAGCTGCTGTCCCGCGTGCAGGAGGAACAGGCGCGGCTCACCGGGCACCACCACGTCGGCCTCGACGACATCCAGCGCGACCTCGGCCTCGGCCCGCTCTTCGACACGGTGACGGTGCTGTTCAACTACCCGCTCGACGTCACCACCCTGACCGGCAAGGAGGATCTGCGAATCACCGGCTACCGGGCACGCGACGACACGCACTTCGCGCTGCGCCTGGCCGTGCTCCCCGGCGACCGGCTCCGGCTGAACCTGGACTACCGGCCTGACCTGTTCACCGAAGAGGAAGCCCGGACCCATCTGGACCGCGTCCCGGTCATCCTGGCCGCCTTCACCGCGGACCCGGCGGCTCCGGTGACCGCGCTGGACGTGCTCACCGACGCGGAACGCCAGTCGCTCCTGCACAGCTGGTCCACCGGCGACTGACGAAGCGCTGAGGCCTGGCCGCGGTGAACTCGGCGGCGTTCGTCGACGGCGGCTGGGGGGACCACGCAGATGGTGCTCATCGAACCAGCGAGGAAACGGATCACCCCGTAGCGGGAGGACCCGCCAGACCGTGGCCGCGAAGCTGTCGTGGTGACGGAATTCCTGCGGCGGTGGCCGGAGTGGGCCGGGCGAGCGGCGGCGGGCTGGGCCGGGACGTGCTCACCCCGCCGCCGATTCCGCCGTTCAGCGAATCGGGCGCCGCCTGGGTGACCCTCTTCGGCGGGGCCGTTCGGCCTGGGGTTTCTCGCCGGTGCCGTGTCCTGCGGCCGCCGGTCGCGACCGCGTTGCCGTCAGCCGGGCGAGCGCACTGCCGACGGGTGAGCGATGAGCAGCCGGGTCAGCGCGTGGAAGTTCGTCGACGGGCGTCTGGGTGGTTCCGGCTCGGCGAGGGCGAGTTCCGGTAGCCGCACCGCCACTTGCCGGAGCACTTCCTCGGTCTCGACCCTGGCCAGTGCCGCGCCGAGGCAGAAGTGGGCTCCGCCGCCGAAAGCGAGGTGGGCGGCATCGGCGCGCCCCGGCGCGAAGCGGTCCGGGTCGGTGAACCGGACCGGGTCGCGGTTGGCCGCTGCCAGGTCGACGAGCACCTTCCCGCCTGCCGGGACCACGACCTCGCCGAGCCACTGCTCGGTGGCCGCCAACCGGCCGGTGGTGCGCAACGGCGGGTCCAGCCGCAGGACCTCCTGCACCACCGCGCCGGCCCGGCCCGGTTCGCCGCGCAGGGCGGCCAGTTCGGCGGGGTGGCGCAGCAGGTCGAGCACGCCGTTGCCGATCAGGCCCGCGGTGGTCTCCTGCCCCGCGATGAGCAGCAGCAGGATGATCGCGAGCACCTCGTCGAGGCTGAGCAGGCCGTCCCCGGCCCGCAGCAGTTCGCTGACGAAGTCGTCCCCCGGTTCCGCCCGGCGTTCGGCCAGCAGCGGCAACAGGAACATCGCGCAGTCGATCGCCGCGTGCCCCGCGTCGAGCAGCTGCTCCTCGGCCGGGTCGCTCTCCAGCACGGCGGTCAGCCGCGGCGCCGTTTCGCTGATCAGTTCGGCGCCTTCCTGGCCCACGTCGAGCAGCCCGGCGATCACCGCCACGGGCACCGGGTAGGCCAGGAGCTCGATCAGGTCGACCGGACCGTCCACTTCGGACACCCCGGAGACCCCGGCGGCGGCGATCTCCGCGATCCACGGGCGCAGGGCCTCGATCCGCTTCGCCGAGAAGCTCGGCGCCACCAGTTCGCGGAACCGGTCGTGCACCGGCCCGTCCGCGAACAGCTCCAGCATGGTCGCCATCAGCGGCGGCAGGTCCTCGGCCCCGCCCATGCCCGCCAGCAGGCGCAGGTTGGCGGCCAGGTCGCTGACCCACCCCGGCCCGTGGAGCACCTGCCGCGCCAGGGGGAAGGAGGTGACCACGAGCGCGTCGAGCCGTTCGTCGAACCGCACGCCGCTCATGCCCGCCCGGCCCGGAAGCCGGCCGCCTGGGCGCCGAGCTCGGTGGCCGGCGGGCCCAGTCCGTCCAGTTCCGCCAGGATCGCCGCCCAGTCGGCGGTGGCCTCCAGCGCGCCGAGGATGGCGGTGATCCCGGCGTCCATCCGGGAGTGGAACAACGTGTGCGGCGGCATGGTCAGCTTCTTCAGCACGGCGCCGTACGGCCCGAACGGGGAGAACATCCGCCGGTTGACCGTGGCGGCGTGCTCCCGGGTGTAGGTGAACGGCTGCTCCCCGGTCAGCGGCCGGAACTGGGCGGACATCCAGTCGTGCAGTTCCGCCGGGCTCGGGCCGCCGGTCTCGCGCAGCGAACCCAGCGCCAGCGAAGCCCGCCACACCCCGTCGGCGTCCCCCTCGGCTCCGGCGCGTTGCAACGCGGTGATCTGCGCCAGCCGGTCCGGGGTGAACTCCTTGACGCACCCGAAGTCCAGGAAGGTGACCGAGCCGTCGTCGTGGAACAGGTAGTTGCCGGGGTGCGGGTCGGCGTAGGCGACGCCGAGTTCGCGCAGGCTGCCCCACAGGAAGCGGAAGATCGCCTCCCCCCACCGGTCGCGCAGGTGCTGCGGGCACCCGGCGGCCTCGGTCCAGGACCGGCCCTCGGCCAGTTCCGTGGTCAGGACCCGCCCGGTGGACAGCTCGCCGAGCACCGCGGGCACCCGGAGGAACGGGTGACCGGCGTAGGCCTCGGCGAACCGCCGCTGGTTCGCGGCCTCCGCCCGGTAGTCCACCTCCTCGCCGATCCGGCCGCCGATCTCCTCGAGCAGCGCCCGGGTGTCCACAGTGGGCATACCGCGGCTGAGCACACCGCGGACGCGCAGGAAAGCGGTGAGCAGTTCCACGTTGGCCAGATCGGCCCGGACCGCCTCGGCGATGCCGGGGTACTGCACCTTGACCGCGACCGGCCTGCCGTCGGCGAGCCGGGCCCGGTGCACCTGCCCGATCGACGCGGCGGCCAGCGGCTCGGTGCCGAACTCGGCGAAGAACCGCTCGACGGGCCCGCCGAGTTCGCTTTCCAGCACGGCCGATGCCTCCGCCCACGGCATCGCCGGGGCGCCGGACTGCAGCCGCCGGAAGGCCGCCTGGACGGATTCGTCCGAGCCCTCCGGGTCCAGCGACATGAACGACAGCATCTGCCCGGCCTTCATCAGCACGCCACGGGATTTCCCGAGCAGGTCGGCGTACCGGCCGGCGGCGCGCTCGCGCGCGGCATCCCGGCGTTGCCTGCCCTGCAGCGCGGCGACCACCGCGCCACCCGCGGTGCGCCCGGTCAGCGCGGCCAGCGGCAGCGCCCGGCGCAGGCGGCCGGTGGGTACCGGCTCCTCGGTGCCGCTCATCGCGCCGGGCGGGCTCGCAGCACGCTGAACCCGCTCTGCCCGCAGGGTGTCGTGCCGTCCGGCTCGAACCCGTTCGCGGCGAGCAGCGCGTGCAGTTCGGCCTCGGTGCGCTCGCGGCCGCCGGTGCCGACCATCAGGTTGAGGTCGCTCATCACGGCTTGTACGTTCGGCACCGGGTCCCCGGCACCGGGCAGCACCAGTTCGACCAGCAGCAGCACGGAGTCCGGCCGCATGGCCGCGTGGCAGTTCGCCAGGATCCGGCCGGCCCGCTCGTCCGGCCAGTCGTGCACGATGCTCTTGAGCAGGTAGGCGTCCAGCCCGGCGGGCACCGAGTCGAAGAAGTCGGTGGGGACCACCTCGCAGCGGTCCGCCACCCCGGCCTCGGCCAGCACCCGCGCGGCGTCGTCCAGCCCGGCGGCGGAATCGGCGAGCACGCCCTTCAGCTCCGGGTGGGCCACGAGCAGGCGGGACAGCAGCAGGCCGTTGCCGCCGCCGATGTCGGCGAGCGTGCCGACCCCGGTGAGGTCGCAGTGCCCGGCGATGTCCGGTGCGGCGAGCGCGGTGGCCGAGGCCATCGCCCTGGCGAACCGCGCCGCCTTCTCCGGCTCGGCGTCCAGGTGGTCGAACCAGCCGGTGCCGAAGGCGGCCTCGAACGCGGGCTCGCCGGTGCGCACGCTGTGTGCCAGCTCGCCCCACGACCGCCAGGCCTCGTGGCCCCCGGTCAGCACGGCGAACTCGCGCAGCGAACCCGGCACGTCCGAGCGCAGCAACTCGCCCAGCCCGGTCAGCGCGTACTCGTCCCCTTCGCTGCTGACCACGCCGAACACGGCCGCGGCCCGGAGCACGCGCGTCAGCGAAGGCGCGTGGGTCCCGGTCAGCCCGGCCAGTTCGGCCGCGGTGCGCCCGCCGCCCGCCAGGTGGTCCGGCACCCCGAGCTCGGCGATCGTCTGCAGCACCTTCGCCGGGATGTAGCCGGCCACCATCGGCAGCAGCATCGAAGGATCGGTCATCGTGTCGTGCCCCATTTCCACCCGGAAGATTCCGCGGCCAACTCTGCCGAGCCGCGCGCACGACGGTCAATGGAACGGGCTTGAGAACGGCGACAAATCCTGGTCAGGCCGCGGTAAACTCCCAGCCCCCTCGACCGCGCAAGCGGCCCTGACCGAGGCCGATGTGGACGAACCGGTGACAGCCCGGAAGGACTCCGCACCGGTTCGTGCGGGGCCCTTCCGGGATTGTCACGGGATCAGCAGCGCCCGTAGGAATCCGCGCGGTCGTTCGTGCCGGCGGGCATCGTCCCGCGCGACTTCCCCGGCGACAACGTGTCGATCAGGACCGAGTTGCCGTTGTCGTACAGGCAGTACTGGTAGCTCGTCTTGTTGGCCCAACTGCTCACCTGGTCGTGGTCGCCCGGGTTGAGCGAACGGAAGGACACGGCCGGGTAGGCGGTCGGCGCGTAGGCGAAGTTGCCCGCGGTCCACATGCAGACGCGTCCGTTCGGGCAGTCGCCCAGCGAATTCACCTGGATCGGCGATTCGGTGCCGGCTGCCGCGGCCGGCACGAACGCTCCGGCGAGCATGGCCGCCCCGGACAAGGTGATCGAGAGTCTGACGAGAGTTCGGCGCACGATAATTCCTCCGTTTTCGTTGACGGGCGCCGTAAAACGGGTCAATCCCCGTCTGTGCGCCCCTTGCGCCGGGAAGTCTGCAGAGGTTCGTGGTGCACCGGGCCGGGCATGTCCGCGATCCTGCGAATCCTGTCCCCGGTCAGCCCGTAGTGGCTCAGGAACGCTTGCCGGAGTGTTTCCGCTGACTGGAACCCGCATCGGCGGGCGACCGCCGCGAGGGAAAGTTCGCTACCCCGCACCAGATGCGCGGCGGCCTCGGTCCGCGCCTCGCGCACCGCGCGAGCCGGCGTGACACCCAGCTGGCTCGTGAAGAGCCGGGTGAGGTGCCGGGAACTGATCCCCGCGCGAGCGGCCAGCGCGGAGGGACTCAGATCCTCGTCGAGGTGGGCGTTGATGTAGCCCAGCAGGTCGCGGACGACCCGGTCACCCGGCGGCGGGGCGAGGAACGTGCTGATCTGCGCCTGGTCCGCCGGGCGGTGCAGGTAGGCGACCAGTTCCCTGGCCACCGCGCGGGCCAGGGTGGGGCCGTGGTCGTCTTCGATCAAGGCCAAGGTGAGGTCGAGCGCGCTCGTGACGCCGGCGGAGGTGTAGACGTTCCCGTCGCGGAGGTAGAGCGGGGCGAGGTCGACGGTGACGTCCGGGAACGCCGACGCCATCAATTCCCCGTACCCCCAGTGGGTGGTGGCCCGGCGGCCGTCGAGCAGGCCGGCCGCCGCCAGCACGAACGCGCCGGTGCACACCGACGCGATCCGCCTGCACTGCGGAGCCAGCCGTCGCACCTGCGTCAGCAGTGCCGCGTCGGCCATCGCCGCTTCCGTCCCGTGGCCACCGACGATCAGCATCGTGTCGATCCGGCCGGTGATCGAGGCGAGCCGCCGGGCACCGGTGAGGCCGATCCCGGACGAACTGCGCACGTGCGTGCCGCTCACCGTGGCGAGTTCGATGGTGTACGGCGGACCGGCGCCGTGGTTGTTCGCTGACTCGAGCGAAGCGCTGGGAGAGGCGACATCCAGGATCTGCGCGTTCTCATAGGCGACGACCAGCACCCGCCGGTTCGCGTGGTCCCCGATGCTCACGTTCCGAAGCCCCCTCGCGGTCCGCCGAAACGGATCATTCTAGTGGTTCTCCGGCAGCAGGTGAACCAGCGACAGCGCTGAACCCAGCGAGCTGGCCAACGCGCGGCACGGCACCGACAGCATCGGCGTTATGTGCTTTGTGGACGGTGGAACTCGCACACGATGACCTCCCGCCCGAGATTCGGGGTGGGAGTGCTGGCGCGGGGGCATCCGGCGTTGCGCGGGTGTTAACGGATTCGTTCGCGCCGGGGCAACCGGCCGGCCGCGACGGTAGGCGCCGTGAAAACAACCAAGCTGGTGCTCATCGCAGCCATCGCGACCGTGTTGGTGTCCACCACCTCCGCCGTCGCCGACCCCGAAGGCGGGACCGCGGGACGGCCTCCCGCCTGCCAGCCACCGCCGCAGGAGCAACCTCCGCCGCCCACGGCCACCACCGGCACCACGATCGGCCAGGCCTACTACTGCATCTTCGACCACCACTTCTCCGGCCCCGTTCTCGACAGCCGTTCGCTGCTGCAGCCCGCGTTCGCCGCGCTCACCCAGGAGTTGCAGCGGCGCGGGCTCGACCAGGCGACGGCGAACGCACCGGTGCTGACCGGCGACAAGAACGCCGACTGGAGGTCGTTCAGCCGGGCCTACGAGCGGATCGCGGCCGGCCTGCCGGACGACGCGAGCAGGCAGGCCACGGCCGAAGCCGCCCTGCGCGCCATGGTGGCGGCACTGGACGACAACCACGCGCGGTGGGTCGGCGTGCCGGAGGCCGACACCGTGCCCCTCGGTTTCCTGCCCTCGCACCTCCACGGTCCCGGGCTGATCGACCCCGCCGCGACCGATCCGGTGTTCGTCACCGACGTGCTGCCCGGCAGTGCCGCCGCCGGCGCGGGCGTTCGGCCGGGCGACGAGATCCTCACCGTCAACGACGTGCCGCCCTACATCCGCGGTACCGCCGTGCCGGGCGTGGTCGACTGGATCCTCGACGCCGTGGAAGGGGAAACGGTGCGGATGAGCGTTCACCGGCCCTCGAGCGGCGAGACGCTCGACTTCAGCATGACCGCGGTGGCACCCCCGCCCCCGTCCGGGCCGCCGCAGCACGAAGCCGAACTGCTGCCGGGGGACCTGGCCTACGTCAAGCTGCCGGGATTCGGGCCACCGGCCGCGGACACCGTGTTCGCGGCCATCGCGAAGCTGGGTGAGGGCCGGAAGCTGCGCGGTGTGGTGCTCGACCTGCGCGGCAACGGTGGCGGCTCGCCGGAGCAGGTGGCGCGGCTGCTGGGCGGCTGGGCGCACGGCAAGACCATCAGCTACTGGTGCGACGCGCTGGGCAAGTGCACCCCGAACCGCACCGACGACTCGGTGCCGCTGGTGAACCTGCCGCTGGTCGCACTGACCGACCGGAACTGCGCGTCGGCGTGTGACGCCTTCTCCAGCGCGGTCAAGGACCTCCGCCTCGGCACGCTCGTCGGCGCGCGCACGGCGGGTGCGGTTTCGGGGCCCAGCCAGGGCCACCTGCTGCACAACAACACCGGGCTCATGCTGCCCGAGCGGCACGAGATCGGGGCCAACCGGGAGAAGATCGACACCGTCGGGGTGCCGCCGGACCACTACGCCCCGATGACCGCGATGGCCCTGTCCACCGGGCAGGACCCCGGCGTGGCCAAGGCGCTCACCCTGTTCCCGTGAGGCGTTAACGCCACTGACACCGGGCATCCGGTAGTACTCGGCGATGCGGGTTCTGGTTGCCGAGGACGAACGTGATCTGGCGGATCTGGTCGCACTGGGGCTGCGGCGGCACGCCATGGCGGTCGACGTGGCCTACGACGGGCTCGCCGCGTCGGAACGGCTGGCGGTCAACGACTACGACGTCCTGGTCCTGGATCGCGACCTGCCCGGCAGGCACGGCGACGTGCTCTGCCGGGATCTGGTCCGGTCCGGCGCGCGGACCAGGGTGCTGATGCTGACCGCCGCCGCTTCGGTGCCCGAGCGCGTCGCCGGGCTGTCCATCGGCGCTGACGACTACCTTCCGAAACCCTTCGACTACACCGAACTCGTGGCCAGGGTGCAGGCACTCGGCCGGCGCAGCCAGGTACCGCTGCCGCCGGTGCTGGAGCGCCACGGGATCGTGCTCGACACCCACCGGCTGCAGGTTTCCCGCGACGGGCGGTTCCTGCGGCTTTCCCTGAAGGAGTACGCCGTGCTGGAAGTGCTGATGCGGGCGAACGGGAGCGTGGTGAGCGCGGAGACCTTGCTGGAGTCGGCGTGGGACGAGCACGCCGACCCGTTCACCACGGTGGTGCGCGTGATCATCAGCAGGCTGCGCGCGAAACTCGGCGACCCGCCGTGCATCCGCACCGTGCCCGGCGCCGGGTACCTGTTGTGAGGCGGCGGACCATCCGGGTCCGGCTCACCGCGCTCTACTCCGGCCTCTTCCTGATCACCTCGACAACCCTTCTGATCGTGGTGACCTTGCTGCTCGGGGACACCCTGCAGGCCAGGGTCTCGGACATCAGCCCGCCGGAACCGCGGCCGGACATGCCAGGGCGGGGAGCACCGCCGCTGCCGCCAGGGGTGAGCACCCTGCCCGAGGAGGTGGTGGACTACCAGTGGGTGGTCAGCGCCATCACGATCGCCGTGCTGACCGTGCTTTCCGTGGTCGCCGGCTGGTGGCTGGCCGGGCGGATGCTGCGTCCGCTGCGCCGGATCACCGCCACCGCGCAGCGGCTCTCGGTGTCCACTCTGGACGAACGGATCGCGCTCTCCGGGCCGGACGACGAACTCAAGGAACTCGCCGACACCTTCGACGCGATGCTGGGGCGCCTCGAACGCTCGGTGGAAAGCCAGCGCCGGTTCATCGCCAACGCCGCGCACGAACTGCGGACCCCGCTGGCCACCCAGCGGGCCGCGATCCAGATCGGCCTGGAGGACCCGGCCGATCTGCCCGCGGTGCGGGAGAAACTGCTCACGCACAACCGGAGGACCGAGGTGCTGATCGACTCGCTGCTGGTGCTCGCCGAAGCCGGGCACGGCCTCGACCAGGCCGAACCCGTGGACCTCGGCCGGCTGATCCGGCAGGCTTCCGACGAGGCCGGCACACCCGGGCTCAGCCTCACCATGGCCGTCGAGCCCGTCTGGGTACGTGGCGATCCCGTGCTCCTCAACCGGTTGCTGGGCAACCTGCTGGACAACGCCGTCCGCTACAACACCCCGGCCGGACATGTCCACATCGGACTGACTCCGGACGGCGTGCTCACCGTGCGCAACACCGGGCCGGAAGTACCCGAGGACCGGGTGCCGGACCTGTTCCAGCCGTTCCGCCGGCTGCACACCCGCACCGCCGACGGTGCCGGACTGGGCCTGTCCATCGTCGCCTCGATCGCCGAAGCCCACCACGCCGCGGTGCGCGCACGGCCGAACCCGGGCGGCGGGCTGGAAGTGACCGTCACCTTCCGGGAGATCGGTCATGCCACCCACCGCTCCGGCCGGAATGCCGCGCGCCACGGCGCTGAACGCGGTGCTTGAAATCCCGGAGAACGTCGCCGACGATGCGGGCAATTCGACGGCGGTGTGAGGTGAGTTCCGAACGAAGGCCCCGCCTCCACGAGAGGAGGCGGGGCCTTTCGGGCGTCACCCGATGAGCGCGGTGGCTGCGCACGAGCGCGTGCTTGCGCCAGTCCGCCGAGCGCGGATCGCGAAACGGGGCGGACGTACTGCCAAAGGCAGGTTCTCGTACCAGCGGTGGCCGGTGCCAGTACACCGCCGCCAGCCGTGGGATCAGCCGTTGTCCGCAGCGGGCTTGAGCGTGCTGACCGGCGAAGCTGCTCGGCGGGTCTCGACCGGGGTGTTCGGCCGCGTGGCCAGACCGAGGTCCGTCCGGTGGAGCCCGCTCGGAGGTCCAGGCCGAGGCCTCCATCGCGACTCCTCGGGAGGACGCCCACGGTTGTCGCTTGCTCCCTATCCGCGACGAGAACAGGCGTCGACTGCAGCGCCAACTCCTCATTGCACGTAGTTCAACAATGTCCTGGTAAATGCCGCATCGGCGCGTTACGGTCCAATGGGGTGACGTGATAATTGTGCATTTTTTCAGCGAGTGACTGCTCGGCTATTCGACGTGCACGTCCCGATGCACGTGCAGTGGATCTGCTCACCGGCCTTCCGCAGATTCGAATTTCCCAAGATCGAAAGATTGTTTTCCCAGTTGACGCCACCCCTGGCTGGTCTTTCCAAGATCCACTCCGCCGTGCTGGGGCATCCGGGTTGTTTGAGTTCGGCGGTCAGTGGGAAAACAGCGGCCACGCAGGTTCGTCCTGCTGGTGGAGTCGGTGGGTGGATCGACTCCGTGAAGCCGCTCAGGCGGTTGCTGGTCCCTTGTGTGCTTCAGTGCGCGCTCGCACGCCCTGGCGAGAAAAATGTGACGCCGTTCAATATGTGGAACAGTGGCTGAAACGTCGACACGTTGGGTAGCATCCCACCGTCCGACTTCGTTGTCGGATTCCCACACTTGGCGGTACTGACGATCTCCGGCGCCCGGCAGCGTGTTGTCCCGGTCGTCGACTGCGGGCGGATCGAGCGGTGCCGTGGGGGCAGTGTCCACAATTCACGATCATTTCCATTGAAGACTTTCCGGCGATTTTCGGAGGATTTCGGTTATGCAGCGGGCAGAAGACGGCCGCGACGGTGCGGCCAGACCGGCGGTGGCCGCGGAGGAACTCTCCGCGCTCCTCACGCGGCTGGCGCGCCGGCACGGGGTTCCGGGAGCGCAGCTCGCGCTCCGGCAAGGTGACGAAGAGACAGTGGTCCAGACCGGTGTGACGCGCCAGGGCGGCGCGGAACCGATGACCGCCGCGTCCCCCGTGCCGATCGGGTCGATCACCAAGCTGGCCACCGCCACCGTGGTGCTGGCCCTCGTCGCCGACGACGACCTGGACCTGGACGAACCCGCCGGGGAGGTGCTGGGGGTGGCGGGCCTGGCCGGCGAGCTCACGGTGCGCAGGCTGCTGAGCCACACCAGCGGCCTGCCTTCCGACCCCGTCGACGTCGCCGGAAGCTGCCTGCGCGAGGTGCGCGACGCGCGCGCCGTTTGCCCCGCGGGGACCGCCTTCTCCTACTCGAACCTCGGCTACGCGCTGGTCGGCTCGCTGATCGAGGCGGTGACGGGGATGACCTGGCGCGAAGCCGTCGAGGCGATCCTCCTGCGCCCGCTGGACCTCGAGCCCGTCTACGTCGCGGACGACCGGGCCGTTCCCGGGCACGCCCGCGCGACCGGCCCGGCGGGGGCGCGGCCGGTCGAGCAGTTCCTGCCGCCGATGCTCGAACCCGCCGGAGCACTGGCACTGAGCGCCGGTGCCCTGGCCGAACTGGGCCGGGTCCATCTCGGCAAGCCGGGCCTGCTCGACGTGGTGACCGCCGCCGACATGCACCGCCCGGTCGAAGGCGCTGAGCCGTTCGGGCTCGCCGACGGCTGGGGACTCGGCGTCGCGCACTTCGGCGCGGGGGACGAGACCTGGCTCGGCCACGACGGCAACGCCGACGGCACCTCCTGCTTCCTGCGCATCGACCAGGCCGGCGCCTGCGTCGTGGCGCTGACCTCGAACAGCGTGGCCGGGAGCGACCTCTGGCACGACCTGGTCGGCGAACTGGACACGCTGGGCATCTCCCTGCCGGTCCGCGCCACCCGGAGTGCCGGTGCCCGCCGGGTGCCGCTGCCCGGCGGTGACTTCGGCACCTACCGCAACGGTGCCGTCGAGTACACGATCCGGCCGGACGAGACCGGCGCCGCCCTCGACGTCGACGGCGAAGTGTTCCCGGAGCTCGAACGGTACGACGACGCCACGTTCACCGTCCGCGACCCGGCCACCGGCCGCGCGACCCCCTGTGGCCGGTTCCGCGGCGAACCCGGTGCGGCCACCGCGGTCGACGTCGGCGGACGGATCGCCCGGCGCCACTGAGCGCGACCTCCCCCTCCCCGCCCACCTCCGGTGGGTTCCCCCGTTGTGCCCGGAAGGTGCGAAAACGATGACCGTGCAAGACACGCCGAGGAGTGCGGACGGCGACGCGGCGGCGAGAACCGGTGCCCTGCCCGAGTTGTTCGCCGCCCAGGTGCGTTCGACGCCGCAGGCGATCGCCCTGGACGGGGCCGGGGTCCGGCTGACCTACGCCGAGCTCGCGGAGCGCGCCGAAGCGCTCGCCGCCCGGCTGGCCCGGCTCGGTGTCGGGGCGGAGGACCGGGTCGGCGTGCTCGGCGAGCGCTCGGCCGGACTGGTCGTGGCGGAGCTGGCGACCGTGGTGGCGGGCGGGGTCTACGTGCCGCTGGACGACCGCGCCCCGGACGAGCGGCTGCGGCTGGTGCTGGCCACGGCCGGGGTCTCGGTTTTGGTGACCGACGACCCCGTGCGTGCCGCGCGGCTCCACGACGGCCCGGTCGTCGTCGCCGGGAGCGAACCGCCGTCCACGGGTTTCACACCACCACGGGTGGCCGGTGACCAGCTCGCCTACCTCATGCACACCTCGGGCTCCACGGGAACACCCAAGGGCGTGGCGGTCCGCCACCGGGACGTGGCGGCGCTGGCAGCAGACAGCCGCTTCTCCGGCGGCGCGCACCGGCGGGTGCTGCTGCACTCACCGGCGGCGTTCGACGCGTCCACCTACGAACTGTGGGTGCCGCTGCTCAACGGCGGCACGGTCGTGCTCGCGCCGCCCGGTGACCTGGACGTGGAGGCGTTGCGCGGGCTGCTCACGCGGCACGCCGTCACCTCGCTCTGGCTGACCGCCGGCCTGTTCCGCGTGGTGGCGCAGGAAGCCCCGGACTGCTTCCGCGGGGTGCGCGAAGTGTGGACGGGCGGCGACGTCGTGCCCGCCGGAGCCGTGCGGCGGGTGCTGCGCGGGTGTCCCGGCCTGACCGTGGTCGACGGCTACGGGCCGACCGAGACCACCACCTTCGCGACGAGCCACCGGATGACGTCGGCGGACCAGGTCCCGGACGTGGTGCCGATCGGCCGCCCGCTGGACGAAGTCGGCGTACGGGTGCTCGACGGTGCCCTGGTTCCGGTCCCGCCGGGCGAGCCGGGGGAACTGCACCTCGCCGGTGCCGGACTGGCCCGCGGTTACTGGGCCCGGCCCGGCGCGACCGCGGACGCGTTCGTGGCCGATCCGCTGGGTGCGCCGGGGGAGCGGATGTACCGCACCGGCGACCTGGTGCGCGACAACGGGAACGGGGAGCTGGAGTTCCTCGGCCGGGCCGACGACCAGGTCAAGATCCGCGGGTTCCGGGTCGAACTCGGGGAGATCGAAGCCGTGCTCGCCGCCGCGCCCGGTGTGGCGGAAGCCGTGGTGGTCGCCAGGGAAGACCGCCCGGGGGTGAAGCGGCTGGTCGCCTACGTCGTGGCGTCGCCGGACGGACCGCCCGGCGATCTTGCGGAGACGGCCGCCGTCTCCCTGGCGGACTACATGGTGCCCTCCGCGTTCGTGTTCCTGGACGCGCTTCCGTTGAGCGGCAACGGAAAGGTCGACCGCCGTGCGTTGCCGGCGCCGCAGGCGGCAGAAGCCAGGACCGAACCCCGCACGGACACCGAACGCGAGGTGGCCCGGCTACTGGCGGACGTGCTGGGCGTGGACCACATCGGTGTCGACGAGGACTTCTTCGCGCTCGGCGGCGATTCGATCCTCGCCGTGCAGGCGTTGTCGCGCCTGCGGCGGAAGTTCGGCGCGCACCTCTCCGCGCGGGCGGTGTTCGACGCCCCCAGCGTCGCCGGACTGGCCTCGCTGCTGGACGAGGCGCCCCGCGCCGGCGAGAGCGTGATCCCCGCGACTCCGGTCGCGGAGGTGCTGCCGCTTTCCCCGGCCCAGCGCCGGTTGTGGTTCCTCGACGAACTGGCCGGTGGCAACGCCGAGTACAACACCGGCGTCGGTCTCCGCCTGTCCGGGCCGCTCGATCTCGACGCCCTGCGCGGGGCGTTCGCGTCCCTCTGCGCCCGGCACGAGTCGCTGCGGACGACCTTCGACTCCATCGCCGGTGAAGGTGTGCAGCGGATCGCCCCGGCCGGTGAGATCCCGCTGCGGATCGCGACCTCCCCCGCGGACGACGAAGCGCTCGAGGCCGAGCTGAGCGCGCCGTTCGACCTGCGCACCGGGCCGCTGACGCGGGCGGTGCTGTATCCCCATGGCCCGGAGGAGCACGTGCTCCTGCTGTGCCAGCACCACATCGTCACCGACGGCCGCTCGGTCGGCATCCTGACCGCCGAGTTGCTCGACTTCTACGCCGGTGTCACGCCGCCGCCCCTGCCCGTGGCCTACCGCGACTACACGCTCTGGCGGCAGCGGTCCGATCACGACAGTCAGCTGCCGTACTGGCGTGCGCGGCTCGACGGGCTCGAACCGCTGGCCATGCCGGCCGACCGGCCGCGGCCACCCCGGCGGAGCACCGAAGGCGCGGTCCACCACCACGATCTGCCCGCGGACCTCGTACGCCGCGTTTCCGACACCGGACGCCGGTTCGGCGCCACGCCGTTCATGACGCTGACCGCCGCCGTGCAACTGCTCCTGGCGGCGTACGGCGGCCAGCGCGACATCGCCGTCGGGACCGCGGTGGCCGGGCGGGACCGGCCCGAACTCGAACCGCTGACCGGGTTCTTCGTCAACACGCTGGTGCTGCGGTCGCAAGTGGACGGTGTACAGCCGTTCTCCGGTTTCCTCGAGGGCTTCCGCGAGACCGTGCTGGACGCGTTCGCGCACGGCGACGTCTCGTTCGACCGCGTGGTCGAAGAAGTCCAGCCGGACCGCGATCCGGCGAGGACGCCGCTGGTCCAGGCCGTCGTCGTGCTGCAGACCCCGCTGGTGCGGCCGCGCGAGGCCGCCGGTCTGCGGGTCAGCGAGTTCGGCCTGCCGCGCCCGTCGGCCCGGTTCGAGCTGGTCATCGAGTTCTGGCCGCGGGAGGACGGGCTGCGGGTCACCGTGGAGTACGCCACTGCGCTCTTCGACGCGGCGACGATCCAGCGGCTGACCGCGAGCCTGGAGGTGCTCCTCGCCGCCATCGCCGCCGACCCGGCCCGCCCGGTGGGTGACCTCCCGCTGGTGGCGCCGCAGGACCGCCGGTTCCTGCTCGGCGACGGTGAACCGGCGGAAGCACCGGCCGCCACGGTGCCCGAGCTGTTCGACCGCACCGCCGAACGCCACCCGGACACCCCGGCCGTGCTCTGCGGTGACCGCCGATGGGACTACGGCGAACTGCGGGCCAGGGCCGACCGGCTCGCCGGGCGCCTGGTCCGGCTCGGTGTCCGCCCTGAGGACCGGGTCGGCGTGCTCATGGACCGCTCGGCCGAACTGGTCGTGGCCGTGCTGGCGATCCTCAAGGCCGGTGGCGCCTACCTCCCGCTGGACCTGCGTGCGCCGGAGGACCGCCTGCGTTCGCTGCTCGACGGGACACAGGTCCTGCTCACCGACGACCGGTGGCAGGACATCGCCAGCACCGTCCACATCGGACAGGCCTGGCTCGTGGGCGACGAAGTCGAAGAGCCGGCGCGGGCTCCCGAGGTGCGGCTCAGCCCGGACAACCTGGCCTACGTCGAGTACACCTCGGGCTCCACCGGCGTGCCCAAGGGCGTGGCGATCCGGCACGCCGACGTGGTGGCCCTCGCCGCGGATCCGCGCTTCGCCGGTGGTGACCACGAGCGCGTCCTGCTGCACTCACCGCTGGCCTTCGACGCCTCCACCTACGAGCTGTGGGTCCCGTTGCTCAACGGCGGCACCGTGGTGGTGGCGCCGCCCGGCGACGTGGACGCCGACTCGGTCCGAGGGCTCACCGCCCGGCACGGGGTCACCGCGATGTGGCTCACGGCCGGGCTGTTCCGGCTCTTCGCCGAGGAGGCACCGGACTGCTTCGCGGGCTTGCGCGCGGTCTGGACCGGCGGGGACGTCGTCCCGCCCGAAGCCGTGCGGCGGGTGCTGGGCGAGTGCCCGCGGCTCGCCGTGGTCGACGGCTACGGCCCGACCGAGACCACCACGTTCGCCACCTCCTTCCGGATGGCTTCGGCCGAGGCGGTCCCCGGCGTGGTGCCGATCGGCACCCCGTTGACCGGCATGCGGGTGTACCTGCTCGACGACGGGCTGCGCCCGGTCCCGCGTGGCGCGCTCGGTGAGATCTGCATCGCCGGGCCGGGGCTCGCCCGCGGTTACGCCGGTCAGCCCGGCGCGACCGCCGACCGGTTCGTCGCCTGCCCCTTCGGCACCCCGGGCGAGCGGATGTACCGCACCGGCGACCGGGGCCGGTGGCGCACCGACGGCACGCTCGAATTCGCCGGCCGCGCCGACGACCAGGTCAAGATCCGCGGCTTCCGGGTCGAGCCGGGAGAGGTGGAACGTGCGCTGGCCGCCGAACCCGCGGTGGCGCAGGCCGTGGTCGTGGTGCGCGCGACCGGCGGGCGCAACCGCCTGATCGCCTACGTCGTCCCGGCCGGACGATCCACTGAATCCACTGTGGACACCGAAGACCTGCGCCGGGCGCTGGCGCGCACGCTGCCGGACTACCTCGTGCCCTCGGCCATCCTCGTGCTCGACGCGCTGCCGCTGAACGCCAACGGCAAGGTCGACCGGCGTGCCCTGCCGGAGCCGCGGTTCGAGGCCGGTGACCGCTTCGTGGCGCCGCGCACCGAAGGAGAGGCGTTGCTCGCCGGGATCTGGGCCGACGTGCTCGGGCTGGCCCGCGTCGGTGTCGACGACAACTTCTTCACCCTCGGCGGCGACTCCATCCTCAGCATCCAGGTCAGCGCCCGCGCCCGGCGGGAAGGCCTGGCGGTGAGCACGGCCGACCTGTTCCGGCACCAGACCATCGCGGCACTCGCCCCGACGATCGCCGCCGACACCGCCGAGGCCGGCGCGGTCCAGGGGCCGGAGTCCGGCGAGATCGTGCCGACGCCGATCCAGCGCTGGTTCTTCGAAAACGTGGCGGTGCCGGACCGGTTCGACCAGGCCATCGCGGTCGAGCTGACCGAGGACGTCGGCGAGGTACCGCTGACCGCCGCGATGGACGCGCTGGTCGAGCACCACGACGCCCTGCGGACGCGGTACACCCGCGAAGGCGACCGGTGGCGGCTGCACAACGTGCCCCCCGGCGACGAGCATTCGCTGCTGCGGTGGCGGCTGTCCGGGCCGCCCACCCGGCGCGTGCTGCACCTGTCCGCGCACCACCTCGTCGTCGACGGGGTGTCGTGGCGGATCCTGCTCGAGGACCTCGACCGGGCCTACCGGCAGCTGGTGCACGGTGATCCGGTCGACCTCGGCCCGCGCACGACCTCCTACCGCGAATGGGCGGCGCGGCTGTCCGCCCACGCGGGTTCCGGTGGCTTCGACGACGAACTCGGCCACTGGCGCGGTTTGCCCGCGGCCACGCCGATCCCGGTCGACGGCTCCGGCGCGAACACCGTCGCCCAGGCGCGCGAGGTGACCGTCCGGCTCACCGCCGAGGAGACGCGGGCGTTGTTGCGCGAGGTGCCCGGGGTGTACCGGACGCAGGTCAACGATGTGCTGCTGACCGCGCTGGGGCGGGTGCTGGGGGAGTGGACCGGTGGGGTGCCGGTGATCGACGTCGAGGGACACGGCCGGGAGGACCTGTTCGAGGGGGTCGATTCGTCCCGGACGGTCGGCTGGTTCACCAGTATTTTCCCGGTGGCGCTGGATGTTCCCGAGGATTGGGGTGTGGCGCTGAAGTCGGTGAAGGAGCAGTTGCGGGCGGTGCCCCGGCGTGGGATCGGGTATGGCGCGCTGCGTTACCTGGCCGGGACGGCTCCCGTGATCGATCCGCAGGTCAGCTTCAACTACCTCGGCCAGTTCGACCTCTCCGGTGCGCTGTACGCGGGTTCGCGCGACGGCCTGACCCTGGACGCCGACCCCGCGGGCCGCCGCCCGCACCTGCTCGAGGTGGTCGGCCAGGTCGACGCCGGCGCCCTCCGGTTCACCTGGCACTACGCCGAAGGCGTGCACGACGAAGCCACCGTGACCCGGCTCGCCGACGACCTGCTCGCTGCTTTGCGCGGCATCATCGAGCACTGCGCCACCCCCGGCGCCGGCGGCCGGACCCCGTCGGACTTCCCGCTGGCCGGGCTCGGCCAGGCGGAGCTGGACGAGCTGGCCGGCGACGGCGGGAACGTCGAGGACATCTACCCGCTGACCCCGATGCAGGCCGGCATGGTGTTCCACGGGCTGGCCCAGGACGGCGACCGGGTCTACGTCGAGCAGATCTCCTTCACCCTCGACGACGTGCCCGACCCGCGCCGGCTCGGCGCGCACTGGCAGCGGATCGTCGAGCGGACACCGGTGCTGCGCAGCCGGGTCGTCTGGGACGGTGTGCCCCGGCCGGTGCAGCTGGTCCAGCGCACCGCCGAAGTCCCGGTGTCCTATCCGGACTGGTCCGGGAAGGACGCGGACGAACAACTGCGGCGGCTGCTCGCCGAGGACCTCGCCGCAGGGCTGGAGCTGACGCGGGCGCCGTTGATGCGCTTGGTCATCGCCAGGGACTCGGCCACGTCGGTGCGGGTCGTGTGGACCTTCCACCACCTGCTGCTCGACGGGTGGAGCGTGTTCGGGGTGCTCTCCGACCTGCTCGCACTGCAGCGCGGGGAGGAACCGCCCGCGCGGCGCCCGTTCCGCGACTACGCGGCCTGGCTCGCCGCGCAGGACGACCACCTCGCCGAAGCGCACTGGCGTACCCGGCTCGCGGGCGTCGCACCGACACCGCTGCCCGGCGGCCGCGCCGCCGGTCGCACGCACACCGCCAGCTCGACCGGCCGCGTCCCGGTGGACCTCGACGACGACACGACGGCCGCGGTGTACGCGTTCGCGCGGCGGCACCGGCTGACGGTGAACACCGTCGTGCAGGGCGCGTGGGCGGCGTTGCTGGCGCGCTACAGCGGCGAGGACGAGGTGTGCTTCGGCTCGACGGTGTCCGGGCGCCCGGCCGAACTACCCGGTGCGCACGACATCACCGGCCTGTTCATCGACACCCTGCCGGTGCGCGTGCGGCTCGACCGCGACCGCGGCGTCGCGGACTGGCTGCGTGCCCTGCAGGCCGACCAGGCGGAGGCCCGCCGGTTCGGGCACCTGGGGCTGCCCAGGTTGCAGGCGCTCGGCGGCACCGGTGAGAGCTTGTTCGACAGCATCGTGGTGTTCGAGAATTACCCGATCGGCGAGGTCTCCGGCCTGCGGGACGTCCGCGCGGCCGAGCGCACGAACTACCCGCTCGGTGTCGTCGCCTATCCCGGCGACCGCCTGTCGCTGGTGCTGACCCACGATCCCGTGCTGATCGGCGAGGCGCTCGCGCAGCGGCTCGCGGAGCACCTCGCCGCACTGGTCCGCGGCTTCGCCGCCGCGCCGCACCAGCCGGTGACCCGGGTGCCGATGCTGTCCCCGGACGAGATCCGGCACCTGCTCGAAGAGCGCAACGCCACCGCTCGTCCCCTTCCCGGTGAAGCGCTGCCCGAACTGTTCGCCGCCGCGGTGACCCGCGACCCCGGAGCGATCGCGCTGGTGACCGACGACGAATCGCTGTCCTACGGCGAACTCGACGCGCGAGCGAACCGCCTGGCCCACCGGCTGCGCGCGCTCGGCGTCGGGCCGGAGGACCGGGTCGCGCTCCTGGTGGACCGTTCGCCCGCGCTGGTCGTCGCCGAACTCGCGATCGTCAAGGCCGGCGGCGCCTACCTGCCGCTGGACCTGCGTGCCCCGGCCGACCGGCTGCGCCTGCTCCTGCGCGAGGCCGGGGCCGAGGTGCTGGTGACCGACCGGGTGTGGCTGGCCACCGCGGAGGACGTCCACAGTGGCGTGATCGTCACCGAGGCCGACGCCACGGACGAACCCGTGACGCCACCGGACGTGGTGACGCACCCCGACCAGCTGGCCTACGTCATCTACACCTCCGGCTCGACCGGGATCCCGAAGGGCGTGGCCGCGCGGCACCGCGACGTCGCCGCGCTGGCGGCCGACCGGCGGTTCGCCGCGCACGACCGCGTACTGCTGCACTCGCCGCAGGCTTTCGACGCGTCCACCTACGAGCTGTGGGTGCCGCTGCTCAACGGCGGCACGGTCGTGCTGGCCCCGCCCGGCGACCTCGACGTGCACACCCTCGGCCGGGCGCTCACCACGCACGGCGTGACCGGTGCGTTCCTCACCACCGGCCTGTTCCGGCTCGTCGCGCAGGAAGCGCCGGAGGTCTTCGCCGGCGTCCGCGAAGTGTGGACCGGTGGTGACGCCGTGCCCGCGGCGGCCCTGCGCCGCGTGCGGCGGGCCTGCCCGGACACCCTGGTCGCCGACGTCTACGGCCCCACCGAGACCACCACCTTCGCCACCGTGCACCCGCTGCCCGGCGACGTGCCCGACGTGGTGCCGATCGGCAGGCCGCTGGACAACACCCGCGTCTACGTCCTCGACGACGACCTGCAGCCCGCGCCGCCGGGCGCGCCCGGCGAACTGCACATCGCCGGGGCCGGGCTCGCCCGCGGTTACCTCGGCCGCCCCGGCGCGACCGCGGAACGGTTCATCGCCGACCCGTTCGGCCCGCCGGGGGAGAAGATGTACCGCACCGGTGACGTGGTGCGCTGGACCGACGACGGCGCACTGGAGTTCGTCGGCCGGGTCGACGAGCAGGTCAAGGTGCGTGGTTTCCGCGTCGAGCCGAGCGAGATCGAAGCCGCGCTGGGCGAGCACCCCGGCGTCGAACAGGCCGCCGTGCTCGCGCGGGCCGACGGCGGCGTGAAGCGGCTCGTCGCCTACGTCGTCGGCGAGACCGCCGGGCTGGCGGAGTTCCTCGCCCGGACGCTGCCGGACTACATGGTCCCCGCCGCGTTCGTCCAGCTGGATCGCTTCCCGGTCAACGTCAACGGGAAACTAGACCGCCACGCGCTGCCCGCGCCCGAGTTCGGCGTCCGCGAGCATGTGCCGCCGCGCACCGACCGTGAACGGCTGCTCACCGGCATCTGGGCCGAGGTGCTGGGGGCCGCACGGGTCGGCGTCACCGACGACTTCTTCGAGCTGGGCGGCGACTCGATCCTGAGCATCCAGGTGGTCTCGCGGGCCCGGCGAGCCGGGCTGGAACTGCTGCCCGGTGACCTGTTCGCCCACCGCACCCCGGCCGCGCTCGCCGCCGCGGCGCGCACCGCCACCGCGACCGCCGAACGCGGCCCGGTCAGCGGCCCGGTACCGCTCACCCCGATCCAGCGGTGGTTCTTCGCCACCCGGACCGCCGATCCCTGGCACTGCCACCAGTTCGTCCGCCTGGGACCGGAGCGGGTGGACCTCGAGGCGGCGGGCAAGGCCGTGGCGGCGTTGCTGGCACACCACGACGCGCTGCGGATGCGGTTCGACCGCAATAACAGCGCCGACAGCGGCGGGTGGCACCAGGAGAACGGCCCGGTCGGCGCCGACGCACCGCTGGTCCGCCTCGCCGCCACCGAGCACGGCGTCACCCTCGCCGTGCACCACCTCGTCGTCGACGGTGTCTCGTGGCGCGTGCTCGCCGAGGACTTCGACCGCGGTTACGAACAGGCGCTGCGGGGCGAGCCGATCGATCTGGGGCCGCGCACCACGTCGTTCCGCGAGTGGGCCACCCGGCTCACCGAGCACACCGCCGCCGGTGGCTTCGACGACGAACTCGGCCATTGGCGCGCGCTGCCCACCGGCACGGCGATCCCGGTGGACGGCGACGGCGAGGCGACCATCGCCTCGATGCGGTCGGTCACCGCCGGGCTCTCCGCGGCGGAGACGGCCGCCCTGCTGCGTGAGGTCCCCGCGGCCTACCGGACCCAGGTCAACGACGTCCTGCTGACCGCGCTGGGCCGTGTGCTGGGGGACTGGACCGGCCAGGTACCCGTCGTCGACCTGGAAGGGCACGGCCGGGAGGACCTGTTCGCCGGGGTCGACACCTCCCGCACGGTCGGCTGGTTCACCAGCGTCTTCCCGGTCGCGCTCGACGTCCCCGACGACTGGGGCCCGGCGCTGAAGTCGGTGAAGGAGCAGCTCCGGGCGGTGCCCCGGCGCGGGATCGGCTACGGCGCCCTGCGTTACCTGGCCGGCACGGCGCCCGCGATCGATCCGCAGGTCAGCTTCAACTACCTCGGCCAGTTCGGCTCGCACCGCCTGGAATCCGACGAAAGTCCGCACGCGACGCGGGCGCACCTGCTCGACGTGGTCGGCCGGGTGGAGGCGGGACAGCTCGAAGTCACCTGGTACTACGCCGACGGCGTGCACGATAAGTCCACAGTGGACCGGCTCGCGGGTGATCTGGTCGCCGCGCTGCGCGAGATCATCCGGCACTGCGCCCGGCCGGACGCGGGCGGCCGGACGCCGTCCGACTTCCCGCTCGCCGCGCTCGATCAGTCCACTGTGGATTCGATCGCCGGGGACGGCCGGGCGGTGGAGGACGTCTACCCGCTCACGCCGATGCAGGCAGGCATGGTCTTCCACGCCCTGTCCCAGCGCGAAGAACGCCTCTACTTCCAGCAGGTCGCGTTCGTCCTCGACGGGGCGAGCGATCCGGAGGCGCTGGCGCGGGCTTGGCAGCGGGTCGTCGACCGCACGCCCGTGCTGCGCACGCGCATCGTCTGGGAAGGCGTCCCGGAACCACTCCAGGTCGTGCAGCGGCGGGTCCGCGTCCCGGTCACCCACCACGACTGGCGCGGGTACGGCCCGGCGGAGCACGACCGGGCCTGGCAGGACGTGCTCGCCGCCGACCGCGCCGAGGGCCTGGACCTCACCGCCACCCCGCTGCTGCGCCTGACCCTGGCGCGGCTGTCGGACACCGAGATCCGGGTGCTGTGGACCTTCCACCACGTCCTGCTCGACGGCTGGAGCGTCTTCGGGGTGCTGTCGGACGTCTTCGCCGCCCACGCCGGCGCCGAGCTGCCCGAGCGGCCGCCCTTCCGGGACTACCTGCGGTGGCTGGCCCACCAGGACGACGCCGACGCGGAACAGCACTGGCGGGACGAGCTCGGCGATCTCACCGCACCCGCCCGGCTGCCCTTCGACCGGCCCCCGGCCCAGGCACACACCAGCCGCTCGGCGCAGTGGCTGCGCGTGTCCGTGGCGCGGTCCGCGCGGCTCCAGGAAGTCGCCCGGCGAGCCGGGCTGACGATGAACACCGTCCTGCAAGGGGCGTGGGCGCTGCTGCTCTCCCGGCTGAGCGGGGAACGCGACGTCTGTTTCGGCAGCACCGTTTCCGGCCGTCCCGTCGAACTGCCCGGCGCCGACGACATCACCGGGATCTTCATCAACACGCTGCCCGTGCGGGTCACCGCGGACCGCGCACCCGTCTCGGATTGGCTGGCCGCGTTGCAGGCGCGGCAGGTGGTCTCCCGCCGGTACGGGCACCTGCCGCTGACGAAGCTGCAAGGTTTCAGCGGGGCCACCGGCAGCCTCTTCGACAGCCTGGTCGTCTTCGAGAACTACCCGATCGACGCGGCCGCGCAGGAGGCACACGGGCTGCGGCTGCGGGAGGTCGATGCCGCCGAGACGACGAACTACCCGCTCACGGTGGTCGCCTCGCCGGGCGAAACGATCACCATCGACCTGGGCTACGACCCCGGCTTGTTCGACACCGCGACGGCCGAGCGGATCGCGCGGCAGCTCACCGGCGTGCTCGACGCCTTCGCCGAGGACCCGCACCGCTCGCTCGACGACATCGACGTGCTCACCGCCGACGAGCACCACCAGGTGCTCGTCGCCTGGAACGACACCGCCTGCCCCGTGCCGGAGGGCACCCTCGCCGGCCTGTTCGCCGGGCAGGTGGCCCGCACCCCGGACGCGGTCGCCCTCACCGGCGACGGCCTCGACCTGACCTACGCGGAGCTGGACGAGCGGGCCGACCGGCTCGCCGGGCAGTTGGCCGCCCTCGGCGCCGGACCCGAGACGCTGGTCGGGGTGCTGATGGACCGCTCGCCCGGCCTGGTCGTCGCGGAACTCGCCGCGGTCAAGGCGGGCGCGGCGTACGTGCCGCTCGACACCCGTGCTCCGGCACCGCGGCTGCGGACCTTGCTGACCGGTGTGCCGATCCTCGTCACCGAGGGAAGCCGGGCCGAGTTCGCCCGATCGGTCCACAGTGGACCTGTCGTGGTGCCCGGTGGGGAGAGCCCTGGTGCGCCGGTCGCGGTCGCCGAGCCGGACAACCTCGCCTACGTCATGTACACCTCGGGCTCGACGGGCAAGCCGAAGGGCGTGGCGGTGCGCCAGCGCGACGTCGTGGCCTTGGCGGCCGACCGGCGGTTCACCGGGCACCGGCGGGTGCTGATGCACGCGTCCCCCGCCTTCGACGCCTCGACCTACGAACTGTGGGTGCCGCTGCTCAACGGCGGCACGGTGGTGCTGGCCCCGCCCGGCGAACTCGACGTGGACACCCTCGGGCGCGTCATCGCCGAGCACCGGGTGGACGGCGCGTTCGTCACCGCGGGCCTGTTCCGCCTGCTGGCGCAGGAGGCCCCGGAGATCTTCCGCGGCATGCGCGAGGTCTGGGCAGGTGGGGACGCCGTGCCGGCGGACGCCGTCCGGCGGGTGCGCGAGGCCTGCCCCGGCACCGCCGTGGTGGACGGGTACGGCCCCACCGAGACCACCACCTTCGCGACGAGCCACCGGATGCCGGGCGCGGTCCCCGAGGTCATCCCGATCGGCGAGCCGCTGGACAACATGCGGGCCTACGTGCTCGACGCCGGCCTGCGGCCGGTGCCGCCGGGCGCGCCGGGGGAACTGCACCTGGCCGGGGCCGGACTGGCCCGCGGCTACCACGGCGACCCCGGCCTGACCGCGGACCGGTTCCGGCCGGACCCGTTCGGGCCGCCGGGGGAGCGGATGTACCGCACCGGCGACCTCGTCCGCTGGAACCCGCGCGGGGAACTGGAATACACCGGCCGCGCCGACGAGCAGGTCAAGGTCCGCGGGTTCCGGATCGAACCGGGGGAGATCGAGGCGGCGCTGGCCGCGCACCCCGCCATCGGCCAGGTCGCGGTACTGGCCAGGCAGGACCACGGGATCAAACGCCTCGTCGCCTACTACACCGGTGACCCGGCGGCGACCGGCGACCTCGCCGCGTTCCTCGGGCACACCCTGCCCGACTACATGGTGCCCGCCGCCTTCGTCCGGCTCGACCGCCTTCCGCTGAACGTCAACGGGAAGATCGATCGGCAGGCGCTGCCCGCCCCCGAGTTCGGTGGCGCCACCGGCGGCCGGACCGAGCCGGCGACCGGGGCCGAACGGACACTGGCCGCGATCTGGGCGGAGGTGCTGCACTGCGGTGACGTCGGTGCGGACGCGAACTTCTTCGCGCTCGGCGGCGACTCGATCCTCAGCATCCAGGTCGTCTCGCGAGCCCGCCGGGCCGGGCTGACCCTGTTGCCCCACGACGTGTTCCGGTACCCGACGCTCGCCGCACTGGCTGCCCACGCCGGCTCGGCGGCCGGTCCGCGTGCCGCGGAGCAGGGGCCGGTCACCGGCACGGCGCCGCTCACCCCGATCCAGCGGTGGTACCGCGCCACGCAACCGCGGCGGTTCGACCAGCGGGTGGTGCTGGAATTCGCCGAGGACGTCGACGAAACCGCTCTGCGTGGCGCGCTCGCGGCCGTCTGGGCACACCACGACGCGCTCCGCCTGCGCTTCCCGGACACCGGCGACCTCCAGCACGGTGACCCGGTCTCGCCGGCCGAGTTGCTGGTGGACGAGGTCGACTTCGATCCGGCGCGCGGTCCCTTGTTCGCGGCCGTGCTCGACGGGCGGCGGCTGCTGCTGGCCGCGCACCACCTCGTCGTGGACGGCGTGTCCTGGCGGGTCCTGCTCGAAGACCTGGAAACCGCCTACCGGGGCGGGGACCTCGGGCCGAAGACGACGTCCTATGTGGACTGGGCGAGGCGGCTCGCCGCGCACGCGGAGGCCGGTGGCTTCGACGACGAACTGGACCACTGGCGGAGCCTGCCGCCCGTGCGCCCGCTCCCCGCCGACGGCGCCGGTCCGGCCACGATCGCGGACATCGGCGAGGTGGTCACGAGGCTGACCGCCGAGGAGACGCGGGCGTTGCTGCGTGAGGTGCCGGAGGTGTACCGGACGCAGGTCAACGATGTGCTGCTGACCGCGCTGGGCCGGGTGCTGGGGGAGTGGACCGGCGGAGTTTCGGTGGTCGACGTGGAAGGGCACGGCCGGGAAGACCTGTTCGAGGGCGTCGATCTGTCCCGCACCGCCGGCTGGTTCACCAGTATTTTCCCGGTGGCGCTGAATGTTCCCGGCGACTGGGGTGCAGCGCTGAAGTCGGTGAAGGAGCAGTTGCGGGCGGTGCCCCGGCGTGGGATCGGGTACGGCGCGCTGCGTTACCTGGCCGGAACAGCTCCCGCGATCGATCCGCAGGTCAGCTTCAACTACCTCGGCCAGTTCGACGAAGCCGGCGGTGAGCTCTTCCGCGCCGGAGGGCTCGACGCCGACGTCGATCCGGACGCCGCCCGCACCCATGCCCTCGACGTCGTCGGCCGGGTCGTGGCCGGGACGCTGGAACTGAGCTGGAGCCACGGCACCGGAGCGCACCAGCGGCGCACCGTCGAAGACCTGGCCTGCCGCATGACCGCCGCGTTGCGGGAGATCATCGCGCACTGCGCCCGGCCGGACGCCGGTGGCCGGACGCCGTCCGACTTCCCGCTGGCCGCACTCGATCAGTCCACTGTGGATGCGCTGGCCGGGGACGGCCGGGCGGTGGAGGACATCTACCCGCTCACACCGATGCAGGGTGGCATGGTCTTCCACGGGCTTTCCCAGACCTCGCAGGGCATGTACGTCGAGCAGGCCACGTTCGTGCTGGACGGCGTGACCGAGCCGCGGCGGCTCGCCGCGGCCTGGCAGCAGGTCGTCGACCGGACCCCGGTCCTGCGCACCTCGTTCGTCTGGGCCGGGGTCGACGAGCCGGTGCAACTCGTGCACCGCGCGGCGCGGGTGCCGGTCCGCCACCTCGACTGGACCGGGTGCGACGAGCAGGAGCGCGCCGAGCGGCTGCGGCGGCTGCTGGCCGAGGACCGCGAGCACGGCCTCGACCTCGCGGTGGCCCCGCTGATGCGCGTGGTGCTGGCCCGGGTGTCGGACACCGAGGTCCAGGTGCTGTGGACCTTCCACCACGTGCTGCTCGACGGCTGGAGCGTCTTCCAGGTGCTCTCCGACGTCCGCGCCGCCTACGCCGGGCAGGCCCTGCCCGTCCGGCCGCCGTTCCGCGACTACCTGGCCTGGCTGGCCGAGCAGGACCAGGCCGAGGCCGAACGCTTCTGGCGGGCCGCGCTCGCCGGGATCGAGGGTCCCACCCCGGTTCCGGCCGACCGGGTCCCGGCCGCCGGGCACGCCGCGTGTTCGGCCGACTGGCTGCCCGTGCGGCTGGACGAGGCCGCGACCGCCCGCCTGGACGCGTTCGTCAAACGGCACGGCCTCACCCACAACGCCGTGCTGCAGGGGGCGTGGGCGCTGCTGCTGTCCCGCTACAGCGGGCACCACGAGGTCGTGTTCGGCGCCACCGCGTCCGGTCGCCCGGCCGAAGTGGCGGGGGTGGACGACATCACCGGCATCTTCATCAACACACTGCCGGTCCGGGTCACCGTCGACCGCGGCGCGCGGGTGGCCGGGTGGCTGGCCGGACTGCAGGCCGCCCAGGCGCAGGCCCGCCGCCACGGCCACCTGCCGCTGGCGCGCGTGCAGAGCTGGGCCGGGCTCCCGGAAGGGGTGAACCTGTGCGAGAGCCTGGTGGTGTTCGAGAACTACCCGATCACCGCCGCCGAAGCGACACCCGGCCTGACCGTGCGCGAGCTCTCGGCACGGGAGACGACGAACTTCCCGCTCACCGTGGTCGCCTCGCCGGGCCGTGAACTGGCCGTCGACCTCGGCTACGACCCGGCCCTGTTCGATGGCGAGACGGCCGGGCGCCTGGCCCGCCACCTGCTGACCCTGCTGGGTGAGCTGACCGCCGACGGCGACCGCCCGCTCGGCGCGGTCCCGATGAGCACCCCGGCCGAGGACGGCCTGCTGCGGCAGTGGACCGGCATCACCGCGGAGCCGCCGGCGCGGTCCCTGCCCGGCTTGTTCGCCGACCAGGTCCGCGCCCGGCCGGAGGCGATCGCGGCCGTGCTCGACGGCGAGGAGGTCACCTACGCGGAGCTGAACCGCCGGGCGAACCGCCTGGCCAACCGGCTGGTCGGGCTCGGGCTGCGGCCGGAGGAACCGGTCGGCCTCGCCGTCGGCCGCGCCGGGGCCGTGGTCGCCGAACTGGCCGTGGTCAAGGCGGGCGGGGCCTACCTGCCGCTCGACACGCGTGCCCCGGCCGAACGGCAACGGGTGCTGCTCGACGGGGTCCGGTTCGTCGTCGCCGAGACCGAGCAGCCGTTCACGCGGACGATCCTGCTGTCCTCTGTGGACGATGAACCCGACGGTGACCCCGCGGTCACCGTCGACGCCGGGCAACTGGCCTACGTCATGCACACCTCCGGTTCCACCGGCACCCCCAAGGGCGTCGCCGTCCGGCACCGCGACGTCGCCGCGCTGGCCGCGGACACCCGGTTCCACGGCGGTGCGCACGACCGGGTCCTGCTGCACTCCCCGCTGGCCTTCGACGCCACCACCTACGAACTGTGGGTGCCGCTGCTCACCGGCGGCCGGGTGGTCACCGCGCCGGACGGGAGCGTCGACGCGACGACGTTGCGCGAGCTGATCCGCGAGCGGGGCCTGACCGCGATGTGGAGCACGGCCGGGTTGTTCCGGGTGCTGGCCCAGGAGGCCCCGGACTGCTTCGCCGGGTTGCGCGAGGTGTGGACCGGCGGGGACGTCGTGCCGGCGGCCGCCGTGCGGCGTGTCCTGGAGGCCTGCCCCGGCCTGCGGATCGTCGACGGCTACGGGCCGACCGAGACGACCACCTTCGCCACCGCGCACCCGATGGACGTGACGGTCCCGGACCGGGTCCCGATCGGCAGCCCGCTGGACGGGGTGCGGGCTCACGTCCTGGACGCCGGACTGCGCCCGGTGCCGCCGGGTGTGCCCGGCGAGCTGTACCTGGCGGGCGCCGGGCTGGCCCGCGGGTACCGGAACCGCCCGGGGCTGACCGCCGACCGGTTCATCGCCGACCCGGCCGGCGACGGCGGGCGGATGTACCGCACCGGGGACCTCGTCCGCTGGACCGCGGAAGGCACGCTGGAGTTCCTCGGCCGCGTCGACGACCAGGTCAAGCTGCGTGGTTTCCGGGTGGAGCCCGGCGAGGTGGAAGCCGTGCTGGCCCGGCACCCGGAGGTGGCGCAGGCGGCGGTCGTGGTCCGCGAGGACCAGCCGGGCGTGAAGCGGCTGGTGGCCTACGTCGTCTCGGACACCGGCGAAGAGGCGCTCCGCGCGTTCCTGGCCGGGGAACTGCCGGACTACCTGGTGCCGTCCGCGTTCGTGGCGCTGGACCGGCTCCCGCTCAGCACCAACGGCAAGCTGGACCGGCGTGCGCTGCCCGCGCCCGCCGCGCCGGAGACCGGGCACGTCGAACCGGACACCGAGACCGAGCAGGCGCTCGCCGCGATCTGGGCCGACGTGCTCGGCACGACACCGATCGGCATCGAAGACAGCTTCTTCGCCCTCGGCGGCGATTCGCTGAAGGGCCTGCACATCGCGGCCAAGGCCAGTGCGCTGTTCGCCGTGCGGATCACCCCCGCCGACGTGCTCACCGCGCGCACCGTGGCCGGACTCGCCGGAACAGTCGAGGAACTCATCCTGGGCGAGCTGGAAAGCCTCGCCTCCGACCAGGAATCGTGAGGACACACCCCCATGACCTCCTCCAGACAAGACCGCATCGCGGCGTTGCCCGCCCACCTGCGGGAGACGCTGCGCGCGCGGATGGCGGGAACGGCCGGGCCGGCACCGGAGATCCCGGTGGCCGACCGTTCCCGCCCACTGCCGCTGTCCTCCGCCCAGCGCAGGCTGTGGTTCCTCGCCCGGTTGCGGCCGGACGACCCGGAGTACAACAGCGCGTTCGCGCTCCGCCTGACCGGCGAGCTGGACACCGGGGCACTGGCCGCGGCGCTGCGCTCACTGGTCGCCCGGCACGAGCCGCTGCGCACGACCTTCGCGGAGGTCGACGGCGAGCCCGTGCAGCTCATCGGTCAGCCGTACGAGGTCGCCCTGCCGATCGCCGACGTCGCGGCCGGGGAGCTGGAGGCGGTGTTGCGCGCCGAGTACGCGCGGCCCTTCGACCTCACCCGCGGGCCGCTGCTGCGCGCGCTGCTGGCCCGCCTCGGCCCGGCCGAGCACGTGCTGCTGGTGAGCGTGCACCACATCGCCACCGACGGCGCGTCGATGGGCGTGCTCACCGAAGAACTCGGCCTGCTCTACCGCGACGGCGACCGTGCCGCCCTGCCGCCGCAACCCCGGCAGTACGCCGACTTCGCCGCCTGGCAGCACGCCCGCCCGGCCCGGCAGGCGGGGCTGGAGCACTGGAAGCACCGGCTCGCCGATGTGGTGCCGCTGGAGCTGCCCACGGACCGGCCGCGTCCGGCCACCCGCGGCACCGCCGGTGCGGTCACCGAGTTCACCGTCCCCGCGGAGGTCGCGTCGGGACTGGCCGAGCTGGCGCGGGCTTCGGAGACCACGCTGTTCACTGTGCTCCTGGCGGCCTGCCAGGCGTTGTTCGCCCGCTGCACCGGCCAGGAGGACATCGCGCTCGGCACCGTGGTGCAGGGCCGCGACCGGCCGGAACTGCAGCGGATGGTCGGGTTCTTCGTCAACACCGTGGTGCTCCGCTCGGCCGTGGACCGGGCGGTGCCGTTCACCGAGCACCTGGCCGTGGCAAGGCAGACCGTGCTGGACGCCTTCGCCCACGACGACGTGCCCTTCGACGAGCTGGTCGACGCGGTGCACGCCGGACGCGATCCCGGGCGCAACCCGCTGTTCGACGTCATGGTGCTGCTGCACACCGCGACCGGCGCCGGTCCGTCGCTGCCCGGGCTCGCCGTCGAACCGGCCCCGGTGGCCCGCGACTCGGCCAACTTCGACCTCACCGTGGAATTCGAGGAGTCCGATGGCCGCCTGGCCGGGCTCGTCGAGTACAGCACCGAACTGTTCGACCAGGGCACGGTCGACCGGCTGCTCACCGCGCTCCTGCGGCTGCTGGCCGGGGTCGCCGCCGACCCGGCCCGCCGGATCGACGACCTCGCGCTGACCACCGAGGCGGACGAGCGGCAGGTGCTGGCGTGGGGCCGGGGCGAGCTCAGCCCGGCAGGAGAAGTCGCGGGCACCATCGTCGACCTGCTCGACCACCAGGCCCGGACCCGGCCGGAGGCCATCGCACTGGTCTGCGGCGGCACCCGGCTCACCTTCGCCGAACTGGCCGCGCGCACCGACGCCCTCGCCGCGGACCTGGCCACGAGGGGCGCGGGCCCGGACCGGGTCGTCGCGGTGCTGCTGCCCCGCACCGCCGAAGCGATCGTCGCGTTGTTCGCCGTGCTCAAAGCGGGCGCGGTCCACCTGTCGGTCGATCCGGGACTGCCGGAAGAGCGCCTCCGGGTCCTGCTGGCGGACGCGGACCTCGTGCTGGAGGACACCGCGGCACCGGCCGGGGGAGCGTGCCCGGTCCGCCCGCACCCGGCGGACGCCGCCTACGTCATCCACACCTCCGGCTCCACCGGGACGCCGAAGGGCGTCGTCGTGGAGCACGCGGCACTGGTGAACCTGCTCGCCAACCACCGCGCGGTGTTCGCCGGCGAACGGCTGCGCGTCGCGCTCACCGCCACCCTGTCCTTCGACACCTCGTGGGAAGGCCCGCTGCTGCTGGCCGACGGGCACGAACTGCACCTGGTCGACGACGAGACCCGCCTCGACCCGGCCGCCCTCACCCGCTACGTGCGCGAAGAGCGCATCGACTTCCTCGACGTCACGCCGTCCTACCTGCGCCAGCTGCTGCCCGCCGGGTTGCTCACCGGCGCCCACCGCCCGCGCTCACTGATGGTCGGCGGTGAGGCACTGGAACCCGATCTGTGGCGCGAGCTGGCCGCCGCCGGGACCAGCGCCCACAACTACTACGGCCCCACCGAGTCCACAGTGGACGCCACCTGCGCCCCGGTGACCGGCGACCGGCCGCGGATCGGCCGCCCGCTGGGCGGGGTGCGCGCCTACGTGCTCGACGAGCGGCTGCGACTGGTCCCGCCGGGCCTGCCGGGGGAGTTGTGCCTGGCCGGGGTCCAGCTCGCCCGCGGGTACCTCGGCCGCCCCGGCCTGACCGCGGACCGGTTCACCGCCGACCCGTTCGGCGCACCCGGCGCCCGTTTGTACCGCACCGGGGACCGGGTCCGCTGGACCGCGGACGGGCACCTGGAACACCTGGGCCGCACCGACGAGCAGGTGAAGGTCCGGGGTTTCCGCATCGAGCCGGGCGAGGTCGAGGCCGCGCTCCGCGCGCAGCCGGGAGTCGGTGACGCCGCCGTGGTCGCGCACGACGGCAGGCTGGTCGCCTACCTCGTCGGCGACGCCGACCCGGCCGAGGTGCGGGCCGCGCTGACCGGGACCCTGCCCGGCCACCTCGTGCCTTCGGCCTTCGTCACCCTCGACCGGCTGCCGCTGACCCGGAACGGCAAGCTCGACCGGCGAGCCCTGCCCGCCCCCGGCCCGGCCACCTCCACCCGGTACGTGGCCCCGCGCGACGAGCGCGAGCGGTTGGTCACCGAGGTCTGGGCCGAGGTGCTGAAGGTCGAACGCGTCGGTGTCGAGGACAACTTCTTCGATCTCGGCGGCGATTCCCTGCTCGGCATCCGCGTCGTCGCGCGGTTGCGGGACGCGCTCGCCGCCGACGTGCCCGCCCGGCTCGTGTTCACCGCGCCGACCCCGGCCCAGCTGGCCGCGCAACTGCCCGCCGCGGGGCCGCCGCGCGAGCCGATCCCGGTGCTGCCCCGCGACGGCGGGCTCCTCGAAGCGCCGCTTTCCTTCGCCCAGCAACGACTCTGGTTCCTCGACGAGTTCGAACCGGGCAGCACCGAGTACGTCTCACCGACCGTCCTGCGGCTGCGGGGTGACCTCGACACCGGTGCGCTCGACCGGGCGCTCACCGCGCTGGTGGCCCGGCACGAATCCCTGCGCACCACCTTCGCCACGGTCGACGGGCACGGAGTGCAGCTCGTGCACCCGCCTCACGCCGTGGAAGTCCCCGTCGCCGACGGCGACCTGGACACGGCACTGGCCGCCGCGCTGGGCCCGGTCGACCTGCACACCAGCCCGTTGCTGCGGGTCGCGCTCACCCGCCTCGCCCCCGGTGACCACGTGCTCGCACTGGTGCTGCACCACATCGTCACCGATGGCTGGTCCGCGGGCGTGCTGCTGCGTGAACTGGCCGCGCTGTACGCGGCCTTCCGGCGCGACGGCGAAGCGGCGCTGCCCGTACTGCCCGTGCAGTACGCCGACTACGCGGTCTGGCAGCGCCGCCGCCTCGACGGCACCGGGTTCGACGAACAGCTGAGCTACTGGCGCAACCGGCTCGACGGGGTGCCGGTGCTGGACCTGCCCACCGACCGGCCGCGTCCGGCGGTCCGCACCACGAACGGCGCCCTGCACGAGTTCAGCGTCCCGGCGGGCACCACCGCCCGGCTCAGGGAGCTGTCCCACCAGCACGGCGGCACCCTGTTCATGACGCTGCTCGCCGCCTGCCAGCTGCTGTTCGCCCGGTGGTCCGGCCAGGACGACGTCGCCGTGGGCACCGTCGTCTCCGGCCGTGAGCGCACCGAACTGGAGGACCTGGTCGGCTTCTTCGTCAACACACTGGTGCTGCGGTCCACAGTGGACCTGCGACGCGACTTCGGGGAGTTCCTCGGCGACGTGCGCGACACCGTGCTCGACGCCTTCGCCCACCAGGACGTCCCGTTCGACCGGATCGTCGACGACCTGCAGCCCGAACGCGACACCTCCCGGACCCCGCTGTGCCAGGTGATGGTGGTGCTGCACAACACCCCCGGCGCCCGGCCCGCCATGCCGGGGCTCGACGTCGAGGAACTCGCACCGCCGGTGGTGACCGCCGGGTTCGACCTGGCCGTGCACTTCCAGGAAACGGGCGGGCGGCTCGACGCGGTGGTCAACTACAACACCGACCTGTTCGACGCCGCCACCGTCGAGCGGCTGACCGGCTGGTTGCGCACCCTGCTCGAAGGCATCGTGAGCAGCCCGGAACAGCCGCTGAGCCGGCTGCCCTGGACCACCGCCGCCGAGCGCGAACTCGTGGTGTCGCGGTGGAACGGCACCGCCGAGCCGCGGTCCGCCCCGGCGCTGCCGGAGTCGTTCGCCGCGTGGGTGGTGCGCACCCCGGACGCGGTGGCGGTGACGAGCGGGACCACCGAGCTGACCTACCGCGAGCTGGACCGGCGGGCCAACCGCCTCGCTCACCGCCTGATCGCCGAGGGCGCGGGACCCGAACGGCTCGTGGCCCTGCGGCTGCCCCGATCGGCCGATCTCGTGGTGGGCGTGCTCGCTGTGCTCAAGGCGGGCGCGGGGTACCTGCCGATCGATCCCGCCTACCCGGCGGCGCGGATCGAGGCGATGATCGCCGACGCGCGGCCCGTGTGCGTCGTGGAGGACGCTGCTGCCGAACAGTGGCCCGACACCGACCCCGGCGTGCGGGTCGATCCCGGCACCACCGCCTACGTCATCTACACCTCCGGCTCCACCGGCGTGCCCAAGGGTGTGCTCATCCCGCACGCCAACGTGACGCGGTTGTTCTCCGCCACCGAGCCCTGGTTCGGCTTCGGCGCGCAGGACGTGTGGACGCTGTTCCACTCCTACGCCTTCGACTTCTCGGTGTGGGAGCTGTGGGGCGCGCTGCTGCACGGCGGCCGGCTCGTCGTCGTGCCGCAGGAGACCGCCCGCTCACCGGAGGACTTCCTCGCGTTGCTGGCCGAGCAGCGGGTGACCGTGCTCAACCAGACGCCCTCGGCGTTCTACCAGCTGAGCGCGCTGCCGTCGCCGCCGCTGAACCTGCGTTACGTGGTCTTCGGCGGGGAGGCGCTGGACCCGTCCCGGCTCGCCGGGTGGCTGCGGCGCCACCCGGACGGTCCGCGGCTGGTGAACATGTACGGCATCACCGAAACCACCGTGCACGTGACCCACCGGGTGCTCGACGGGGACGGCACCGGCGGCGTCGGCGTGCCGATCCCCGACCTGCGCACCTATGTCCTCGACACCGCTCTCGAACCGGTGCCGCCGGGCGTCACGGGGGAGTTGTACGTCGCGGGCGCGGGCCTGGCGCGGGGTTACCTGAACCGGCCGGGCCTGACCGCGTCGCGGTTCGTCGCCGACCCGTTCGGCGCGCCGGGCGACGCAGCGGCGCGAAGCGGCTCCACCAGGGGTGGTGGTCGGGCGACGGGTGGGCGGATGTACCGCACCGGTGACCTGCTGCGGTGGACCGCGGACGGTGAGCTGGAGTACCGGGGCCGGGCCGACCAGCAGCTCAAGATCCGCGGTTTCCGCATCGAGCCCGGCGAGATCGAGGCCGCGCTGCTGGCGCACCCCGACGTGCGCGGGGCCGCTGTCCTCGCCCACGGGACCGGGGACGCCCGCCGGCTGGTGGCGTACCTGACCGGACCCGTGCCCGGCACCACCGCACTGCGGGAGTTCCTCGCCGATGCACTGCCGGCACACATGGTTCCGGCGATCTTCGTGCCGCTGGAGGAACTGCCGCTCAACGCCAACGGCAAGCTCGACCGCCGGGCGCTCCCGGAACCCGGCGCCCGCGCCGAAACCCGGTACGTGGCACCCCGCACCGAGGTGGAAACCACCCTCGCCGAGGTGTGGTCGGCGGTGCTCGGGCTGGACCGGGTCGGGGTCGAGGACAACTTCTTCGGCCTCGGCGGCGATTCGATCCTCAGCATCCAGGTGGTCGCCCGTGCCCGGCAGGCCGGGTTGACGCTGTCGTCGAAGGACCTGTTCCAGCACCAGCGGATCGCCGACCTCGCCAGGGTCGTCACCACGGGCGCGCCCGCGGCGCCCGCGCCGGTGGAACCCGCCGGGCCCGCGCCGCTCGGGCCGATCCAGTCCTGGCTGTTCGAGCAGCTGGACCGGCCGTGGCGGCTGACCATGTCCGTCCACCTCGTACTCTCCACAGTGGATGTACCGGCGCTGGACGCGGCGCTGCACCGCGTCGCGGAGCGGCACGACGCCCTGCGCATGCGGTTCTCCGCCACCGGGGGTGGCTGGCAGCAGCAACCGGCCGATCCGGAGCCCGCCGAGGTGCTGCGCCACGTCGATCTGTCCGATGTGGACGCGGCCGGCGAGGTGCCCGCGGTGATGCACGCCGAAGCGTTGCGGGCGCAGGAGTCGCTCGACATCGTCGACGGCCCGGTGTGGCGGGCGGTGCTGTTCACCTTCGCCGACCGCGCGCCCCAGCTCTTCCTCACCGCACATCACCTGGTGATGGACGGCGTGTCGTGGCGCATCCTGCTGGCCGACCTGGACCGGGCCTACCACGGCAACCCGCTGGCACCGGTGGGCACCTCGTTCACCCACTGGGCCCGGTCGCTGGCCGAGCACGTCCGATCGGGACACCTCGACGACCAGGCGGAGTACTGGAAGGACTCGCTCCGCGGCGTTCGCACGGACCTCCCGCTCGACCGCTCCGGCCGGAACACCGCGGCGACGGCGCGGGCGGTCTCGGCCTCGCTTGGCCGGGCCGAGACCGCCGCGCTCCTGCACGACGTGCCGGCGGCCTACCGGACCGAGGTCAACGACGTGCTGCTCAGCGCGCTCGGCCGGGTGCTGGCCCGGTGGACGGAACGCCCGCGCGTGGTGCTCGCCATGGAGGGCCACGGCCGTGAGGAACTCGCCGCGCCGCTGGACCTGTCCCGCACGATCGGCTGGTTCACCGCCCAGTACCCCCTCGCGCTGACCCTGCCCGACGGTGACTGGGGCGAGGTGCTGAAGTCGGTCAAGGAACAACTGCGCGCCGTGCCGGACAAGGGCGCCGGCTATGAGGCCCTGCGTCACCTGAGCCCGCCGGACGCGCCGGGCGCCGCGCTGCGCGACGACCCGGTGCCGCGGATTTCGTTCAACTACCACGGGCGCTGGGACGTCGGCGGCCCCGGCGAAGGCTGGTACCGGGGCCGGGGCGAGGACATCGGGCACGATCTCGCCCCCGGAAGCACCCGGCCGTACCTGCTCGACGTCGTCGGGGTCGTCGAAGCCGGGCAGCTGCACCTGAGCTGGGAGTACTCCACCGAGGTCCACGAGCGGGCCACGATCGAGGCGCTGGCCGAAGCCATGCTCGACGCGCTGCGCGGCATCGTCGCGCACTGCGCCGGAGCCGGCGGGCGCACGCCGTCGGACTTCCCGCTGGCCCGGCTCGGCCAGGCCGAGGTCGATCGCCTGGCCGGGACCGGCCCGGCCGTGGCGGAGGTCGAGGACATCTACCCGCTCACGCCCCTGCAGGCGGGCATGGTGTTCCACAGCCTGGTCGACCACGACTCGAACGCCTACTTCGACCAGTTCCGGCTGCGGCTGGCCGGGGTGGCCGATCCGGTGGCGCTCGCCGAGGCGTGGCAGCGCGTCGTCGACCGCACCCCGATCCTGCGCACCAGCACCGTCTGGGACGGCGTCGAACAGCCGCTGCAGCGAGTGCACCGTGGAGTTCGGGTGCCGGTCGGACACCACGACTGGCGCGGGCGCACCCCGGAGGAACAGCAGGCCGCACTGGCGGACCTGATGGCCGCCGATCTGGCGGCGGGCATGGACCTGACCGCGCCGCCGCTGATGCGCCTGGCGATCGGCAGGCTCACCGACGACGAGGTCCAGTTGCTGTGGACCTCCCACCACGTCCTGCTGGACGGCTGGAGCACCGCGCAGGTGTTCGGCGAGGTCTGCGAGCAGTACGCGGCGATCGTCGGCGGCCGGGCCGCCCGGCTGGTGCCCCGGCGGCCGTTCCGCGACTACCTGGCCTGGCTCGCCGAACAGGACCACGCGGTGGCCGAGGACCACTGGCGGCAGGCGCTGGCCGGGTTCACCACGCCGACCCCGTTGCCCTACGACCGCAAGCCCGCTGAAGCCCACCGCGCCGAATCCGCGGAAGCGGTGCTGGTCGAGCTCTCCCCGCAGGACTCCGCGCGGGTGCACGAGGCGGCCAAGGCGGCGGCACTGACCGTCAACTCCGTCGTGCAGGGCGCGTGGGCGCTGCTGCTCGCGCGCCACAGCGGCGAATCCGACGTCCTGTTCGGCACCACCGTCTCCGGCCGTCCGGAGGACCTCGCCGGGGTCGAGGCGATGATCGGGATGTTCATCAACACGGTGCCGACCCGGGTCGAAGTCCGAAGTGGACAGCCGGTCGGCGACTGGCTGCGTGAATTGCAGTCGGACCAGGCCGAGGCACGACGGCACGACTTCCTCGCCCTGTCGCGGCTGCAGCAGTTCGCGGACGTGCCGGCGGGCACCGCGTTGTTCGACAGCGTCGTGGTGTTCGAGAACTACCCGATCGAGGAGAGCGGGCAGGACGGCGTGCGCGTGGTGGAGGTCGACTCGCTCGACACGACCAGCTATCCGCTGAACCTGACCGCCTACCTGCACGACCGGCTCGGCCTGGAACTGTCCTACGACCCGAAGCTGTTCGACGCGGCCACCGCCCGGCGGCTGGCAGGCCAGCTCGCCGCGCTCATCCGGGCCATCGCCGCCGACAGCCGGTGCTCCCTCGCCGCGCTCTCGCCGCTGACCACCGGCGAGCGCCGGGAGCTGCTGGCCATGGGGACCGGTACGTCGATCGACGTTCCCGCGGGCACCGTCCTGGACGTGTTCGAAGCGACCGCCGCCCGCATCCCGCACGAGACCGCGCTCGTCTTCGGGGGCACGGCCCTGGACTTCGCCGAGGTCGACGCGCGTGCCACCCGGCTGGCGCAGGACCTCGTCGCGCGGGGAGCGGGCCCGGAACGGGTGGTGGCGGTCCTGCTGCCGCGCTCGGCCGAAGCCGTCATCGCGATACTGGCGATCTTCAAGGCGGGCGCGGTGTACCTGCCGATCGACGCCGGTCTCCCGGAGGAACGCGTGCGCTTCCTGCTGGACGACGCGCGCCCGGTCGTCGTGCTGGGCGGCGCACCGGAGCCACCGGCGGCTCCCGCGCCGGAAGCGAGGCGGGCGAGCGCGGACACAGCCGCGTACGTCATCTACACCTCGGGGTCGACGGGCAAGCCGAAGGGCGTCGTCATCGACCACCGCGGCCTGATGAACATGCTCGCCGCGCATCGCCGCGTGTTCCTCGACCGGCCGCGGCAGCGGGTCGGGCTCACCGCCTCGCTGTCGTTCGACACCTCGTGGGAGGGGCTGCTCGCGCTGATCGACGGCCACGAACTGCACGTGCTGGACGAGGACACCCGGCTCGACCCCGGCGCCACCGTGCGCTACGTCCGGGACCACCGGCTCGACCTGCTCGACCTGACCCCGGCGCACCTGCAGCAGTTGCTGGCCGCCGGGTTGCTCAGCGGCGACCCCCGGCCCGGCACGGTCCTGGTCGGCGGGGAAGCGACCGGTGAGGCGCTGTGGCGCGAGCTGGCCGCCTCGGGCGTCACCTGCCACAACTACTACGGCCCCACCGAGGTGACCGTCGACTCCGTCCACACCGAGGTGACCGGGGACCGGCCGCTGATCGGGCGGCCACTGGCGAACCTGCGGGCGTACGTGCTGGACCCGGCGGGCGAGCCGGTGCCGGTGGGGATGCCAGGGGAGCTGTTCCTCGCCGGGGTCCAGCTCGCGCGCGGCTACCTCGGCAGGCCGGGCCTGACGGCGAAGGTGTTCCAGGCCAACCCGTTCGGCCCGCCGGGCAGCCGGATGTACCGGACCGGCGACCGCGTCCGCTGGACCGGGGACGGGCGGCTCGACTACCTCGGCCGCGTCGACGACCAGGTCAAGATCCGCGGCTTCCGGGTGGAGCCCGGTGAGGTCGAGGCCGTGCTGCGGCGGCACCCGGCGGTCGCCGACACCGCGGTCGCCGCCCGCGACGGGCGGCTGGTCGCCTACGTCGTCGGCGACAGCGAGGGGCTGCGTGCCTGGCTGCGGGACCGCCTCCCGGACCACCTCGTGCCGTCGGCGTTCGTCACCCTCGACGTGCTCCCGCTGACCCGCAACGGCAAGCTCGACCGGCGGGCCCTGCCCGCGCCGGGCCGGGACACCGCCCAGGAGTACGTGGCGCCGCGGAACGACACCGAACGCAGGCTGGCCGGGATCTGGGCCGACGTGCTCAAGCTCGACGAGGTGGGGGTGACCGACAGCTTCTTCGAGCTGGGCGGTGACTCCATCCTCAGCATGCGCGTCACCTCCAGGGTGCGGGCCGAGTTCGGCGTCGAGGTCTCGCCGCGGGCGCTGTTCACCGCGCCGACACCGGCGGGGTTCGCCGCCGCGATGCCGGACCGGCGGGCGAGCGCGCAGCCGATCCCGGTGGTGGCGCGCGACGGCGCCCTGCCGCTTTCCTTCTCCCAGCAGCGCCTGTGGTTCCTGGACGAGTTCGCCGGCGGGAGCACCGAGTACCTGTCGCCCACGGCACTGCTGTTGCGCGGCGACCTCGATCTCGGCGCGCTGCGGCGGGCGCTGGACACGCTGGTCGCCCGGCACGAGTCCCTGCGCACCACGTTCGGCGCGGTCGACGGACGCGGTGTCCAGTACGTGCACGAGCCCGGCCCGGTGGACCTCCCGGTCGAGGACTTCGACGAGCACGCACTGGCGCGGGAGGCCCTGCGGCCGTTCGACCTGAGCACCGGCCCGCTGCTGCGCGCCCGGCTGTTCCGGAGCTCGGCAGGCGAGCACGTGCTGCTGCTCGCCGCGCACCACATCGTCACCGACGGCTGGTCGGCCGGGGTGCTGGCCGCCGAACTCGACACCTGCTACGCGGCCTTCGCGCGAGGCGCCGAGCCGGAGTTGCCCGCGCTGCCGGTGCAGTACGCGGACTTCGCGGCGTGGCAACGGGAACACCTGGACAGCGCCGAAGTGACCGGGCTGCTGGACCACTGGCGGGACCGGCTCGCCGGACTCGCCCCGCTCGAACTGCCCACCGACCGGCCGCGTCCGGCGGTGCGCACGACGGACGGGCGGTGGCAGGGGTTCGAGGTGCCCGCCGAGGTCGCGGGCAAGCTGCGGGCACTGGCCGGAGCCCAGAACGGCACCCTGTTCATGACGCTGGTGGCCGCCTGCCAGGTGCTGCTGGCGCAGTGGGCGGGGCAGGAGGACGTCGCCGTCGGCACCGTCACGGCCGGGCGTGACCGGGCCGAGCTGGACCGCCTCGTCGGCTTCTTCGTCAACACCCTGACCCTGCGCTCCACAGTGGACAGCCGGCGGTCGTTCCGGCAGTTCCTGGCCCAGGTGCGGGAGACCGTGCTCGACGCCTTCGCCCACCAGGACGTGCCGTTCGAACGGGTGGTGGACGCGGTGCAGCCGGTGCGCGACCCGAGCCGGACCCCGCTGTTCCAGGCCATGGTGGTGCTGCAGAACACCGGCGACCGGCCCGGCGGCGGCACGCTGGTCGCCGGCGAGGTGGCGCTGCCCGCGGAATCGGCCTCCTTCGACCTGCTCGTGCAGTTCGAGGAGGACGACGGCGCCCTGCACGGGGCGGTCAACTACAACACCGGCCTGTTCGACGCGGAAACGATCGACCGCCTGGTGGACCGCCTGCGCACCCTGCTCACCGTGCTCGTCGCCGACCCGGACCGGCCGATGGCCACCCTGCCACTGGTGCCCGCGGCCGAACTCGACCGGCTGCGGACGTGGAACGACACCGCGCGTGCGGTCGAGCCCGCGTCCTTGGCGCAGCTGGTCGAAGCCCAGGCCGCCCGCACACCCGGCGCCCCGGCGTTGCTGTCCGACGAGGGCACGCTCAGCTTCGGGGAGCTGAACGCGCGGGCGAACCGGCTGGCCCGCCTGCTCGTCCGGCGGGGCGCCGGTCCGGAGCGGATCGTCGCCGTGCGGTTGCCGCGTTCGACGGCGCTCGTGGTCACCGAACTGGCCGTGGCCAAGACCGGCGCCGCGTTCCTGCCGGTCGATCCCGGCTACCCGGCCGAGCGCATCGAGTTCATGCTGGCCGACGCCGATCCGGTTCTCGTGGTCGACACCGAACTCGACCCGGCGCACGAGGCGGACACGAACCTCGGCGTGCCGATCGACCCGGCCCAGCCGGCGTACGTGATCTACACCTCCGGTTCGACCGGGCGGCCCAAGGGCGTCGTCGTCCCGCACCGGGGAGTGGCGTCCTTCTCCGCCGCCGCGATCGAGCATTGCGTCGTGCGCCCCGGGGACCGCGTGCTGGCGTTCAGCTCGCCGAGCTTCGACGCGTCGGTCCTGGAGCTGTGCCTGTCCCTGCCCGCCGGGGCGGCGCTCGTCGTGCCACCCGAAGGCCCGGTGCTCGGTACCGCGCTCGCCGACGTCCTGCGGCGGCACCGGGTCACGCACGCGCTGATCCCGCCGGTGGCGCTGGCGACGATGTCGGAGATCGGCCTGCCGGACTTCCGCACGGTGATCTCGGGCGGCGACGCCTGCCCGGCGGAGCTGGTGCGGCGGTGGGCACCCGGCCGCCGGATGATCAACGCCTACGGCCCGACCGAGGCCACCATCGTCACCGCGTGGAGCGGGCCGCTGGTGCCGGGCGGCACTCCGCCGATCGGCGGGCCGATCCCCAACACCGCGGTGCACGTGCTGGACGCCGCGCTGCGGCCGGTGCCGATCGGCACGGCAGGGGAGCTGTACGTCACCGGCCTCGGCCTGGCGCGGGGTTACCTGAACCGGCCGGGGCTGACCGCGGACCGGTTCGTCGCGGACCCGTTTGGCGCTCCGGGGAGCCAGATGTACCGGACCGGTGACGTGGTGCGGTGGACGGCCGACGGCCAGCTGCGCTTCCTCGGGCGCACCGACGAGCAGGTGAAGATCCGCGGGTTCCGCGTCGAACTCGGGGAGATCGAGGCGGCGCTGCGGCGGCACCCGGCCGTGCGTGACGCCGTCGTGGTCGCGCACCGGGCCGACGGCCACGCGCGGCTCGTGGCCTACGTCGTCGGCGAGACCGAAGGCCTGCGCGCCCACCTGGGCGACACGCTGCCGGACTACCTGGTGCCCTCGGCGTTCGTCCCGGTGACCGCCGTGCCGATGACGGCGAACGGGAAGGTGGACCGGAAGTCGTTGCCGGAGCCGGACTTCTCGGCGATGGCGACCGCGGAGCACGTCGCCCCGCGCACGGCGCGGGAGGAACTGCTGGCGAAGCTGTGGGCCGAAGTGCTCGGCCTGGGCCGGGTCGGCGTGACCGACAACTTCTTCGACCTCGGCGGCGACTCGATCCTCAGCATCCAGGTGGTCCACCGCGCCCGGCAGGCCGGGCTGGCGATGCGCTCCCGGGACCTGTTCACCCACCAGACGGTGGCCGAACTGGCGGCCGTGGTCACCTCGACCGGACCGGCCACGGTCGCCGGTGAGGACGACGAGGCGGTCGTCGGCGAGGTACCGCTGACCCCGGTCCAGCGGTGGTTCTTCGACTCCGAACCGGCCAACCCGGCGCACTTCAACCAGTCCGTGCTCATCGAGCTGGCCGGACCGGTGGAATTCGAAGCGCTGCGGCAGGCACTCGACGCCGTCACCACCCACCACGACGCCCTGCGCCTGCGCTTCGAGCGGACCGGGGACGGGTGGCGCCAGCACAACGCGCCGCCCGAGGAGGCCGTCCCGTTGCGGGTGGTGCCCGCCCAGGACCTCGAGCTCGCGGCGGACGAGGCCCAGGCCGGTTTCGACCTCGCGCGCCCGCCGCAACTGCGCGCGCTGCTGACCGAGCCCACCGCCGGGGAGAACCCGCGGTTGTTCCTCGCCGCGCACCACCTCGTCGTCGACGCGGTGTCGTGGGGCATCGTGCTGGAAGACCTCGAACGGGCGTACCGGCAGATCGAGGCGGGGGAGAAGCCCGACCTCGGGCCGAAGACGACCTCGTTCCGGGACTGGGCACTGCGGTTGCGTGAGTTCGTCGAGACCGGCGGCCTGGACGCCGAAGCCGAGCACTGGCAACGGGAACTGCCCGGCTTCGCGGTCCCGCGCGACCGGACCGGCGCGCCACCCGGGCCGCCCGAGGTGGTGACCGTCGACGTCGACGAGCGGGCCACCGACGCGTTGCTGCACTCCGCGCCCGGCGCCTACCGCACGCGGATCAACGACGTCCTGCTCGCCGCGCTGGCCCGTGCGCTCACCCGCTGGAGCGGAGCCCCGTCCGTCGCGGTCAACCTGGAAGGCCACGGGCGGGAGGAAATCCTCGACGGCGCCGACCTGTCCCGGACCGTCGGGTGGTTCACCACGCTGTTCCCGGTGGCGCTCACGGTCGATCCGGCGGCGGGCTGGCGAGAACTGGTGAAGGCGGTCCGGCGGCAGTTGCGAGCCGTGCCGGGCAACGGGTTCGGCTACGGCGCCCTGCGCTGCTTCCGGAACCCCGGCCTCGGCGGCGAGCACCCGGAAATCGCCTTCAACTACCTGGGGCAGGGTGAGCACGCCGGTGACGGGACCGGGCTCTACCTGCGGGCGCACCCGCCGATCGGGCGTGAGCAGGACCCCGCGAACCGGCCGCCGCACGTGCTCGAAGTGGTCGGCGGGGTGCGGGACGGCCGGCTCGAGTTCTCCTGGTTCCACCAGCCCGAGCTGCTCGGACGCGCCACCGTGACGGCCGTGGCCACCGACTTCGCCGACGCCCTGCGCGCCATCGCCGAGGACTGCCGGGGTGACCGCCCGTGACCCGGCTCGGGCGCAACCGCGACTACCGGCTCCTGTGGACCGGGCAGGTGGTGTCCGAGGCGGGGTTCAGCACCACGATGATCGCCTTCCCCTTGCTGGTGCTGGCGATCACCGGGTCCGCCGCCCAGTCGGGGCTCGTCGTCGGCGCGGTCGCGATCGCCCAGCTGGTCGCGGGCCTGCCCGCCGGGGCTCTGGTGGACCGCTGGCCACGCAAGCGGATCATGCTCGCCTGCGAGGCGGCGCAGGCGGTGGCCGCCGCGGGGCTCGTGCTCGCCCTGTGGTGGCAGGCAGGCGGCGTCGGGCTGCTGGTCGCGGTGGCCGTCGTGATGGGCGTGTGCCGCGCCCTGTTCGAACCGGCGGAGGACGCGAGCCTGCCCGGGCTGGTGCCCACCGCGCAGGTGCCCGCGGCGGTCGCCCTGAACTCGGCGAGGACCAGCGCGGGACAGCTCTCGGGCACGGCACTCGGCGGCTTCCTGTTCGCCGTGGGGCGGCTGGTCCCGTTCGCCTTCGACGCGCTCACGCACGTCTTCGCGTTCTTTTCCCTGTTGTTCGTCCGGTTGCCCGGCAGGCAGGCGCCCGCGGAGCGGCCTCCGGCGCACCTCGGCCGGGAGATCGCCGAAGGGCTGCGGTGGGTCTGGCGCCAACCCGGGCTGCGCGTCACGACGCTGTGCGTGGTCGGCCTCAACCTGTTCTTCTCCGCTTACTACCTGGTCATCATCGTGCTGGCGAACGACCGCGGGGTGCCCGCGGGCGAGATCGGCGTGATGGCGGCCATGCTCGGCGCCGGCGGCATCCTCGGCGCGCTGGCCGCGCCGTACCTGCACCGCAAGCTCAACCCGTACCTGGTGGTCGCCGGGGTGTTCTGGGCGCTGACCGCGCTGACCCCGCTCGCGGTCTTCGTGCACAGCGGCTACCTGATGGGCGTGTTGTTCGCGGCCATCGCCTTCCTGCCCCCGGCCGCGAACACGGCCATCAGCACCTACCAGCTGCTGTCCACCCCGGACGAACTGCGCGGCCGTCTCGGCGGGGTGCTCGGGGTGACCGGCGGCCTGGCCGCCGCGCTCGGCCCCGCGCTGGGCGGCTGGCTGGTCGAAGCCCTGCCCGGCACCACGGCGGTGCTCGTGTGCGCGGGCGCCATCGCGGTGGTCACCCTCCTGGCGACCACGAGCGGCACGCTGCGGGCCACGGCCCGGCCGCGCGAACTCGAAGGAACACCCGGCTCATAACAGAAAGGAAGCACGATGGACGAGAACACCACCTTCCAGGTCCTGGTCAACGACGAGGAGCAGTACTCGCTCTGGCCCGCCGACAAGGAGGTCCCGGCGGGCTGGCGCCCCGACGGCACCACCGGCACGCGCCAGGAGTGCATGGACCACGTGGACGAGGTGTGGACCGACATGCGCCCCCGCAGCCTGCGCGAACGCATGGCGGCCGAGTAGGTGCTTCAGTACCGGGAAGGGGCCCTTCACCGCATCACCCGCGGCGAAGGGCCCCTTCCCGGTCACCGTTGCCTGGAGAGCTTCAGCGGATGCTGTCGTCTGGTGTCGAGGAAGCGTCCGTGCCCTGTCTGACCAGGAGGACGAGTCGCTCTGCTTGAGTGGCGTCGGTGGTGGCCAGGGCGATCCCGCTGGCCAGGGCCAGAAGTTCCGCCGCGGTGAGGTCGGCGCGGACAGCACTGGCGGTTTGCGCGCGGGTCAGCAGTGCGGACGCGGCTGTGTGCATCGAGTGGTGCCAGCGGTCGAACAACGCGGGGCGCCGGCCGGTGCGGTCATCGGTGATCGACAGCGCCAGTTCCCGTTTGGCTGCCACGTGGGCGATGAAGTCCTGGAGCCAGTCGAAGAGGGCGTCGCCGGGAGAGTTCTCGGCCAGGAGGGAATCGCCCCGGGCGCAGAGCTCGGAGACTTCTTCGGCGTAGACGGCGATGATCAGTTCGCGACGGGTCGGGAAGTGCCGGTACATCGTGGCGTTGCCGACGCCGGCCCGGCGGGCGATGTCGTCGAGCGGGGCGTCGACGCCCTGGTCCTGGAAGACGTCCCTGGCCGCGGCCACGAGCAGGTCGTAGTTGCGCTGGGCGTCCGCGCGACGACGCTGGGGTGCCGGACGCGGCGCAGGTCCGGCGCTCTGCGAGGACATGACCCTCCTGGCTAATCGGGGACTTCCCCGGTACGGTAGCCGAGCCGCACAAGTGGGGAGTTCCCCACTTGTGCCTCAGGTATTCGCACCAGAGGAGATTCCGCATGTCGCAGGAAGACACCGCGCACCCGGGGCCGGGGGAGATTCACCGGCGCTGCGTCGAGAGTTACGCGCAGGTCCTGGAAGGCCGGCTCGAAGACGCGCTGAAGCTGATCGACCCCGAGGTCGTCGACCACCGGGGAGGCACCCAGGGCGATCATCGGGGACGCGAAGCCTGGCGGCAGAAGTGGGAGCAGATGAGCGCGAGCAGCGCGTTCCACGACGTGTCGGTGACGATCGAGCAGAACGTCGTCTCCGGTGACACCTCCGTCAACCGGTACACCATCCGGGGCACCGCCACGGACTCCGGCCGACGCTACGAAGTCCTCGGCTTGGACATGGTCCGCGTCCGCGACGGCCGAATCCTCGAGCACTGGGCACTGCTTGACGAAGACGCGATGCGCGACCAGTTGGCCCGTGTGCCGGCCCGCCCTCCGCACCGGAGCTGATCAGCGGCCTCGGCGCAGAGGGGACGGGATTCCGGTGGCGGGCTTGCTGGTCAGGGACCGGCCGGGCAGAGTTTCGCCTCGAGTACGGATCGGACCGTGGTGAGGTCGGGGGTCATCTGGTCGGTGTTCATGCCGAGCCCGACCAGGAGTTTTCCGTCGCGGGTGCCGAAGGAGAAGGTCATCGCGCCGCTGATGGCGCCGCCGATGCCCCAGACCTCCCGCCCGCACCCCAGTGTCCAGGACCAGGCGCCGAGGCCGTAGGTGGTGCCGGAGATCCAGGGTTCGATCTCGGTGCCGGTGGCGGGGTCCTTGACCACGGTCCGGACCATGGTGAACATCTCCCGTTGCTGGGCGGGTGGGAGGATTCGTCCTTGGAGCAGGTCCCGGGTGAACTGGGTGACGTCCTCGACCGTGGAGACCATGCCACCGGCCGCCCAGCCGTAGGACACGTTCTGCTCGGTCACGTCGTAGACCTGGGCGCCGGGCTCGTTCACGAACAGTGTCGAGTAGTGCCGTGGGTGGGGCCCGCGTATCTCCACTTCCTCGCCTGGCAGGTAGGTCCCTTCCAGGTGGAGCGGGAGGACGATCCGCTGCCGGATCTCGTCGGCGAGCGTATTGCCGGTCACCTTCTCGATGATCATCCCGGCGAGGATGTAGCCGGTGTTGGAGTAGACGAAGCCGTCACCGGGTTCGGCGAAGTAGCGCGGGTTGCGCAGGCCGACCTCCACCAGTTGCCCGGGGGTGTAGCTGTCGAAGCGGTGCTCGAAAAAGGCCTGCCCGGTCTTCGCGATCTCCGCGTCGTTGCCGTAGTTGAAGATGCCGCTGGTGTGGTTGAGCAGGTGCCTGATGGTGATCTCGCGGCCGTCGCTGCCGTTGCCGCGGACCAGGCCGGGCAGCCACTTCTCCACCTTGTCGTCGAGGTCCAGCTCTCCGGCGGCCTCCAACTGCAGCACGACCGTGGCGGTGAACGCCTTGGCGGCGCTGCCGATGCGGATCCGCTCGCGCGGATCTTGCTCTCGACCGGTCGCGGTGTCGGCCACCCCGGCCCTGCCGAACCAGCTTCGGTGGCCTTCGAGGACCTCGGCGACCATGCCGGGCACCCCGTTTTCGGCGACGGCCCGGTTCATGGCCTGCTGAACGGCGGCATTGCCGGGACGCACCGTCGCCAGGTTCTCCGCCAAGACGGCCGCCGGGGCGACCTCCGCCTCCGTCGTGACGGCCGCTTCGCCGCCGTTGTCGCCGCACCCCATCGCCACCGCCGAAACGAGCAGGATGATGCCCGCCAGGGGCGCGCGGGCACGGAATGTCCTGGGCGGGACAGGCAGGGATCTGGTCACTTCTTCTCCTTGTGCGCGAGGGGAAATGCGACTGTCTGCCGCCCCCTTCATGACGAAGCGAAAGCTAATTTGCATTCATCATCCCGTCAAGTAAAAGGAGATGGGTTTTCGCAGTGGAATAACGTTGAGCTGGCTATTTGCAATGGATCTGCCAGTGAATGCAAGTGGTGTCGGTGAGGGACTATTTGCCATGATGTGCGTGTGAATGAGGTAGGTGGCCAAGCGGTGGAAGGTGCGCAGGATGCCGGGTAGCAGGATGACCCGCGAGGACCGCCGGGACATCGAGGACGGGCTGGCCGGTGGGCTCACCTACTCCGAGATCGCCGGGCGGCTGTCGCGGCCGGTGTCCACCATCGGCCGCGAGGTGGCTCGCAACGGCGGACGCGCTACCTACCGGGCCGACCAGGCCCATCGAGCGACCGAAGGGAGGGCGCGCCGGAACGGGCCGACCGCGGTCAAGGCGGCCCCGGCCGGCGTCGCAGCCTACGGCCGTGATCCCCAGGTGGTGCACCAGTTCGAAGAGCGGTTCACCGCGCTGATGGTCGGGACGGGCCTCCCGCGGATGACGGCCAGGGTGCTCGCCTGCCTGTACGCCACCGACACCGGCAGCCTCACCGCCGCCGAACTCGTCCACCGGCTCCGGGTCAGCCCGGCGTCGGTCTCCAAGGCCATCGGGGACCTCGAAACGCAGGATCTGATCAAGCGCGAACGTGACGCCCGGGGACGGCGGGACCGCTACGTCATCGACGACCACGTCTGGTACCGGGCGTGGCTGAACAGCGTCCGTGCCAACCTCGCGCTGGCCGACACCGTCCGCCAGGGTTCCGACAGCTTCGGTGCCGCCACCCCCGCCGGTGCCCGCCTCCAGGACATGAGCCAGTTCCTCCAGCACGTGAGCCGCGTGCTGATCCACGCGGCCGAAGACTGGCGCCGAACCTCCGCCGCCCGCCCCCGGAAATCCACCCGCTGACCGTCTGGCACCTCGACGCCGACGGCCGGATCGACAATTACCGGGTCTACTCGGATCTTGCTCCGTAGTCATTCCCACGTGACGGTTCTCTCTGCCACGACGGCAGCGGACTCGATGAGGCGCGTCGCGCGGCGCGGATCGCTGGGCGAGCGGTGCTGCTCAGTGCCTACCGTGGGCGGTTGAACCAGGCGCCGGCCTGTGCGGTGACCATCAACGCCAGGATGATGCCGCCGCAGGCGAGCCCGATGAGCGGCCCGCCCGTGAAGATGAGGCCGAAGCCGCCCCCGAGGCCCAGGCCGCCCAGGCAGGCCACGATCATCAGCGAGGCGTACACGATCGTGGTGACCCGGACACCTCCGCCGCCGGTGGCGAATCTCGTTCCCAGGATGATCGACAGCGCACCCAGGCCCAGCAGCACACTGACGGTGGGAACCACATCGGCGATGCCGCCGCCGGCGTTGGCGACAATGCCGGCCAAAAGGCTGCCGACGAGCACACCGACGGTGAGCTGGATGCCACCCATGACGAACAGGAGTACTCGCGCACCCCTCAACAGTCCGGGCATGTCCATGCCCATCGGATGGCCCGGATAGCCGTAGGAGCTGTTCGGGGCACCGGATCTCATGGTGGCGTTTCCTCCGTCGGACGTCCGGGACGGCGCAGTGTACGACGGAGGCAGGGGAGAGGCGCTGGCGGCGGCCCGGGGGCTGAGAGGTCACAACACCGCGAGTCCCGGTTCGCTCAGCAGCGCCGCGGTGCCGGCCAGGAGCTCCGAACCTTGCTGCCCGTCGATGACCCGGTGGTCGAAGGAGAGGGCGAGCTGCAGGATCGACCGGGGTTCGATGCGTTCGCCGGATCCGTCGGCCACGATCCACTGCTGACGGTGGATCGCGCCCACGGCGAGGATCGCGGTCTCTCCGGAGTTGAGGATGGGCGTCCCGGTGTCGACGCCGAAGACGCCGACGTTGGTGATGGTCGTCGTGCCGCCGGTCATCGCTTCCGGTGCGGTCTTCCCGGCCCGTGCCGTGGTGGCGAGGTCGTTGATCGCGACGGCGAGATCGAGCAGGCCGAGGGTGTGGGCGTCCTTGATGTTCGGCACCACCAGCCCTCGTGGGGTGGCGGCGGCGATACCCAGCGCGATCCCGGTGGGGATGACGATCTCCTGGGCGCTGTTCGTCCCAGCGCGCGGTGGCCATGGGCGTCCGGGCCAGCGCGCGCAGGTACGCGCGGGCGACCAGGGCCAGGGGGTGTCAGTGGTCACGTGCGGGGCGGTGAAGGCGGAGGACACCCCAGATCCGCCTGGAGAGCTGGCACCGGGGGCGCACCGTCCTGGTCGGCGACGCAGCCTACTGCGCGTCGTTCTTCTCCGGGATGGGCACCAGTCTCGCCATGATCGGCGCCGCGACGCTCGCGCGGCAACGCGACCGCGGCGGGCGATGACCCCGCGGTCGCGCTGCCCGCCTACGACGAGGCCATGCGCCCGGTCGTCGATGAAGCCCACGGCATGGCCGACAGCGGCGCCGACATCCTGTTTCCCGGCACCGCGGCGGAGATCGAGGCCCGCAACCGGCTGGATGCGGGCGGCGGCGCCGTTCTGAGTTCTGCGTGTTGACGGGGGAGCGACTTAAATATACGTTACGTATATGAATGCTGTGGACGAGATCGAGAAGGTCGTGGGGCGGACGGTGCGGCGCGACATCGGGCGCCTGGTCGAAGCCGCCGAGGGAGATCTGGGACGGGCCGCGCGGTCGATCGCCGAGCACCCCGCGCCCCATGTCGGCGTCATCTGCGGCTTCTTCGTCCGGCACGCCGAGCCGCCGTCGCCGGAGACCGACGGGCTCAACGGGATGGGGCAGCTCGCCGCCGGTCTGCGCGAGGCAGGCGTGCCCGTCACGGTGATCACCGACGCGCCGTGCGCCAAGGCCGTCTGGGCGGTGACCAAGGTGCTTCCGCACCCGGTCGACCTGGAAGTGGTCGCCGTGGACGACGCGGCGGTGCGCGGTCTCCGCGATCGGCTCGAACGCGCCGGTCACCCGCTCACCCACCTGGTGGCGATCGAGCGGTGCTCCCTCGGCTCCGACGGCCGGCCCCACCGCGAGCACGGGTGGGACATCTCCGGGGACACCGCGGCGCTGGACCTGCTCTACGAGGACGAGGGCTGGACGGCGCCCTGGACGACCATCGGCATCGGTGACGGCGGCAACGAGATCGGCCTCGGCAAGCTGCCGCGGCGGATCCTGGAGGAGGACATCCCCAACGGGCCGCTGGTGGCGGCCACGACGGTGGCGGAGCACGCGATCGTCGCCGGCGTCGCGAACTGGGGTGCCTACGGCCTGCTGGGCGCCCTGGCGGCGCTGCGCCCCGACCTGGCGCCCCAGCTGCTCAAGCACTTCACCGCGCGGACCGAGCACGCGATCCTCGACGCCGCCGTCCACATCGGACAGGCGATCGACGACAGCCGGGTCGACCGTCCCGGTCAGCTCCAGATGACGATCGACCGGCTGCCCCTCGAAGAGCACGTCGGGATCATCGAAGCGGTACACCGGATCGCGTCGACCGCCATCGCCGCGCGGTGACCGCCGCCGACGCTCTCCGAGGAGGAACCGTGACCGTGCCCATCACACTCCTGCACGCGACGCCGGTCGCGATCGAGCCGGTGCACGCGGCGTTCCGGACGGAGTGGCCCGAAGCCGAGCCGGCCGACCTGCTCGACTCCGGCCTCACCACCGCGCGGGCGCGCACCCCTGAGCTCACCGGAGAACTGACGAGCCGGTTCGTCGCGCTCGCCCGCTACGCCCGCTCGACCGGCCCGGCGGGCATCCTGGCGACCTGTTCGGCGTTCGGCAAGGCCATCGAGCAGGCGGACGCCGAGCTCGACGTGCCGGTGGTCAAACCCAACGAGGCGATGTTCCGCGCCGCTCTCGCGCACGGGACGAGCATCGGGATGCTGGCCACCTTCGCCCCGTCGGTGGCTTCGATGGAGGAGGAGTTCGCCGCCATCGCGCAAGGCGTACCAGCCACGCTGCGGACGGTTCTCGTGCCCGGCGCGCTCGACGTCCTCCGCGCGGGCGACGCCGAAGCGCACAACCGGCTCGTCGCCGCCGCCGCGCCCAACCTGGCGGACGTCGACGCGATCGTGCTCGCCCACTTCTCGACCGCACGAGCCGCTCCGGGCGTTCGCGAGGCTGTCGCCGTGCCGGTGTTCACCGCGCCCGAGTCGGCCGTGCGCGCGTTGCGCGTCGCGGTCGGTGGATGAAGGAGGAGCCGTGCGCCTGGGACGCATGGCCCACGGTGAAGACGAAAATCCTGACACAGAAGGAGAATCCATGACAGAGTCGTCGCCGAAGGGCGCCGAGCCCCGGCACCGCATGGTCTCGGCAGGCGACCTGCGCTGGCACATCGTGGAGGCCGGCGAGGGACCGACCGTTGTCCTGGCCGCGGGCTTTCCCCAGAGCGTGTACGCGTGGCGCCGGGTCGTGCCCCTGCTCGCCGGGAACCACCACGTGATCGCGGTCGACCTGCCCGGCCAGGGTGACTCCGACAAGCCCGTGGGCGGCTACGACACCTGGACGACCGCCGAGCGCCTGCACGACCTGCTCGCCCGGCTCGGCGAGGACCGCTACGTGCTGGTCGGGCACGACGTCGGCGCGTGGGTGGGTTATCCGTTCGCCCACCGGTACCCCGAGCGGCTGCGCGGGCTGGTGCTGCTCGACGGGAACATCCCGGGCGTCACCCTGCGGCCGACGATCACGCTCGGCCCGGACAACTGGCGCAACTGGCACTTCCTGTTCAACCCGATCCCGGATCTTCCCGAGGCGCTGCTCAGCGGCCGGGAACGCGTCCTCATCGAGTGGTTCTTCAGCCGCAAGACGGCCAACTGGCGGGAAACCTTCACCCGGGAAGACATCGACGAGTACGAGCGGGCCTACGCCACCCACGGCGGCCTGCGCGGGATGCTCGGCTACTACCGCGCGGTGCTCGAGGACATCGAGCGCAACACCACGCTGATGCACCAGCAGATCACCGTGCCGGTCCTCGCACTGGGCGGCGAAGTCGGTTCCGCCCCCGACCTCTACGAGAGCATGAAGCCGCTGGCCGCGGACGTCCGCGGCGGCGTCATCGCCGGCAGCGGCCACTACATCCCCGAGGAGAAGCCGGCCGAACTCGTCGCCGAGATCGCCCGCTTCTCCGCCGACCTGCCCGCCTGACAGGAGGAAACCACCGTGGCCGGACCGAGTCCGTTCGTCACCCCCGTCGTCGTGCACGGCGGCGTCGCCTACTTGAGCGGGCAACTTCCCCGTCGTGACGGCACCCTCGCTTCCCCCGGCAAGGTCGGCGCCGAGGTCGACCTGCCCACGGCCCGGGAGGCGGCGGGGCTGTGCGCGAAAGCCCTGCTGCGGGCGTTGGAGGACACGCCGGGCCTGCGCGTCGAACGCATCCTCAAGATCACCGGATTCGTCGCGTCGGCCCCGGACTTCACCGCCCAGGGCGCGGTGCTCGACGGGGCTTCGGAAGTGCTGCTGCAGGCGCTGGGCGACAACGGGCGTCCCGCTCGCAGCGCGGTCGGCGTCGCTCAGCTGCCCCACGGCGCCTGCGTCGAGGTCGAGCTCGTCGCCGCGGTCACCGCCGCCGAGAGCCCGGGCTCGTGAACGCGGCACGCTTCGCCGCCAACATCGGCTGGCTGTTCACCGAGGTGCCGATCGAGCGCCGCTTCGAGGCCGCGGCGGCGGCCGGGTTCACCGCCGTCGAGCACGCCCAGCCGTACTCGATGCCGCTCTCCCGGTGGCGTGCCCTGCTCGACGCGGCCGGCCTGCGGCTGGTGCTGGTGAACACCCCGGTCGGCGAGCCGGGCTCACCGGCCGCGACCGGCTGGGGCTGCCTGCCGGAACAGGCCGGGCAGTTCCGGGTGAGCGTCGAACGAGCGCTCGACTACGCGGTCGCGCTCGATCGGCCCCTCGTCCAGCTCCGCGCGGGCGTGCTTCCGCCGGGCGTCTCCCGCGATGCCGCGTTGACCTGCTTCATCGCCAACGCCCACTGGGCGGCGGAGCGGGCCGCCGAGGCAGGGGTGCGCCTCACCGTCGAGGCGCTCAACCCGCGAGACGCACCGGGCTACCTGATCGACACCCAGGAGCTGGCCGCGGCCGTCGTGGCCGCGGTCGGCCACCGGCACCTCGGCGTGCAGTTCGACGTCTACCACTGCCAGGTCGCCCAAGGCGATCTCACCACCCGCCTGACGGCCCTGCGCGAGGTGATCGCCCACGTGCAGATCGCCGATGCGCCGGGCCGCGCCGAACCGGGCTCCGGGGAGATCCGCTTCCAGCACGTGCTCTCGACGCTCGGCGAGCTCGGCTACGAGGGCTGGATCGGCTGCGAGTACCGCCCGGCGGCCGGCACGGTGGCCGGCCTCGGCTGGCGCGAGCGGATCGGCGGCCTCCCATGAAGCTGTTCAGCACCCTCGCCGTGCAGGGGCCGCTGCAGGCGGGCCTCCTGGAAGCCTGGACCGGGGTGCCCGTCCGGCCCAGCTTCGATCCCACGAGCGTCCTCGTCGAGCGGATCGCCTCTGGAGAACGCCCGGACGTGCTCATCGCCATCGAATCGGAGCTGCACCGCCCCGAGTTCTCGGAGCTGATCGCGGTGGAGGACGCCATACCGCTCGTTCGTACCGGCATCGGACTCGCCGTGCGCGCGGGAGCACCGGCCCCGTCGATCACCACGGTCGACGACCTCGTCGCGGCGTTGACCGGTGCGCGTTCGGTCGCCTACTCCCGGTCCGGAGCGAGCGGGATCCGGTTCGCCCGCCTGCTCGACGAGCTGGGGATCGCGAACCAGGTCACCACGCGAGCGACCGTCCTGCGAAAGGGCTTCACCGCCACCGCCCTCCTCGACGGCCGGGCCGACTTGGCCGTCCAGCAGCTCAGCGAACTGCGCGTCATCGCCGGCGTCGACGTGATCGGCCCGCTACCCGAGGCCGTGCAGCACTACACCACCTTCGCCGTCGCGCCAGGGCCGCGCCCTGAAGCGGCGCAGCTGGCGAGGTTCCTCGCGGCGGAGGAGAACCAGGCGGCGTACGCACGGTTCGACCTCCAGCCCCTTCCCCCGATCCCACCCCACTAGGATTCGCCGTGAAGCACGACGCAGTGCCCGACACGAGCGACGACAGGACGACGGGACCGGGACATGGCAGGCAACGGGGACCACCGCCCGTCCCAGACCGACGGTGCGCTGGCCATGCTGCGGTCGCGGATCATCGACCTCACCCTGCGTCCCGGCAGCCGGATCGACGAGCCGCTCCTGATCAGCCAGTTCCAGCTCGGCCGCACACCGGCCCGCGAAGCCATCAACCGGCTCGCCGCCGAAGGGTTCGTCACCATCCAGCCGAACCGCGGCGGCACGTTCGTCCGCGCGCTGGACCTGGCGGAGATCGGTGACATCGTGGTGGCCCAGCAACTGGTCGAGAACGTCCTCGGACAGCAGTGCCGGCTCGACGACCCGGCACTGGCGGACGACCTCGCCGAGATCCAGCGGGACTACGCCGAGCAGGTCCGCACCCGCAACCACCTCCTCATCACCGAGGTGAACGAGCGTTTCCACCTGCGGTTGCACCGCACCGTCGGCAATTCGTTCTTCTACGCCTTCGCCGAGTCGACACACCGGCACGCGCGGCGGCTGAACGTCTACCTGTACCAGCTGGAATCCCAGCTGGCGGCGCAACAGGACCGCGAGTTCGAGATCAACCTCGAGGAACACGAGCGCATCATCACGGCCGTCGCCGAGCGGGACCACGACACGTTGCGCGCTCTGCTGCCCGAGCACGCCCGTGGTACGCAACGCCGCCTCGTGCGGTTGCTGAGCGAGCACGCCGTCGAGAAGTTCGGGGTCGACGTGTTCCTGGATCCGCTGCTCGAAGACGCACTCAAGGGGACAACTCCGCGGGCCTGAGCACCCGCCCGCGGACCTGGCGCTCCAGCCAGGCCCCGATTCTCGTTCGTTCGCGGCATCTCCGCAGACCACAGCGCCAGAAAACTGGCTGTCACGAGAGCCTTGGCGAACCTCTACCTGACGTATACCTTGCATATACCTCAATGTCGGGAGTCCACAATGGAAGATCAGCGCCCACAGCCGCCGGAACCGTCCGGCGCGACCGCCCGGCCGCCGCGACGGCAGCTGGCCCGCGCGTTCACCGCCAGCCTCACGGGAACGGCCCTGGAGTGGTACGACTTCGGGATCTACTCCGCGTCGGCCGCACTCGTCTTTCCGGTCCTCTTCTTCCCGAGCGGCGATCCCATCGCCTCCTGGTTGCTGGCGTTCTCCACGTACGCCGTCGGGTACCTTTCCCGCCCGCTGGGCGCCTTCTTCCTCGGCAAGCTGGGCGATGTGGTGGGACGCAAGCAGATCATCGTCGTCACGCTGCTGCTGATCGGCGTGGCGACCTTGCTGATCGGGGTGCTGCCCACATTCGCCACGGTCGGCGTCGCGGCACCGATCCTGCTCGTTCTGCTGCGGTTCGCGCAGGGTGTGGGGGTCGGCGGGGAACTCGGGGTGGCTCCGCTGCTGTCCAGTGAATTCGGCGATCCCGCCCGGCGCGGGCTCTGGTGCAGCGCACCGCAGATGGGTCCGGCGGCCGGGACGTTGCTCGCGAACGGTGTGCTCGCGCTGCTCACCACCGCGATGTCGAGGGAGGCGTTCCTCTCCTGGGGCTGGCGGGTCGGGTTCCTGGCTTCCGCACTGCTGATCGCGGTCGGCCTGTGGGTCCGGCTCAAGCTCGAGGACACGCCGATCTTCCGCGCGATCCGGGAGCGGGGGGAGCAGCCGACGGCCCCGGTCCGCGAGGTCTTCCGTACGGAACTGCGCGGCCTGGTCGCGGCGTCGTCCGCCCGCGTCGGCCCGGACGTCGTCTCCGCCCTGTTCGTCGTCTTCACGCTGGTCTACGGCACGTCGAAGGCGGGATTCACGTCCGGGGAGGTGCTGGTGGCGGTGCTGGCAGGCTCGGCGGGGCAACTGGTGTTCGTCCCGATCGCGGCGGCGCTGTCCGACCGGATCAACCGGAGGCTCCAGTACGTCGTGGCCGCCGTCGCCGCCGCGATCTGGCCGTTCGTCTTCCTGCCCGCCATCGTCGGAGCTTCGCTCGGCGTGCTCGTCGGAGGCGTCGTGATCGGGCTGGGGCTGCACTCCTTCATGTACGGGCCGCAGGGTGCGTTGATCACCGAACAGTTCTCGCCGCGCCTGCGCTCGACCGGGAGTTCGCTGGGATTCGCCATCGGGAGCACCTTCGGGGGCGCGGTCGCGCCGCTCATCTTCACCGCTCTGCTCGGCTGGCAGGACTCCTGGTTCCCGGTCGCGTGCTACGTCGCCGTCGCCTGCGCGGTCACGATCGTCGGTGTCACGGTCTTCGGCCGGAACCACGACATGGCGGAGGAGGCCGCGTACCAGCCAGGCCCGGCGATGCCTGCCCGGTCGGCGCAGGGCTAGCCGGGCCGCGGTGCGGCGGTGGTGCTGGGCGCCCGGCCCGAGGCGCTCAGCCGATCCGCCGCCCGGTGCCGGCCCACGCCTCCTCGCGCAGCAGGTACTTCCGGATCTTCCCGGTCGAGGTCTTCGGGAGCTGGCCGAAGGTGACCGACTTCGGTGCCTTGAAGCGGGTTGCCGCGCACCACGATCGGCCAGCCCGTACGGCTCCCCGCCGGCTCCTTCGGCACGATCGCCGGGTCGCCTTCCTGCCACGCCATGGCCTCGGCCACCGGTTTCCTCCGCAGGCGATCAACTACCGGGCCAACCTGTGGTGCCTCGGCGAAGTGGGCGTCGATCTTCCTTTGCTGATCGAGAAACCGAGGCGGTCTTCGGTGGAACGGCGCTGTCGCCGGTCGGATCGACCGCCGGCGCTACTCCTCGATCCGGACGGTTCCGGCGCTTCCGTCGATGGTGATCAGCTGCCCGGTCTTGATCTCGTGTGTGGCGTTCCGGACGCAGATGACGGCGGGGATGCCGTATTCCCTGGCCACGGTGGGGCCGTGGGCCAGCGGTGAGCCGGTTTCGGTGACCAGGCCCGCGGTGGTCAGGAACAGTGGGGTCCAGCCGGGGTCGGTGGTGGGGGCCACCAGGATCTCCCCGGGTTCGATGTGCGCCCCGGCGGGGTCGCGGATCACGCGTGCTTTGCCGGTCGCCCGGCCCGCCGCGCCGGCCATCCCGGTCAGGACGCCGTCTTCCACCGGCGGCGCCGGCGCGAGAGCCTCCACATCGGTGCCATCGGAGAGCAAGGCGCCGGGAACGGTCGGGCGCCGCAACTCCCGCTGGTAGTCCGCGCGCCGCCGGGCCACCAGGTCACGATGGTCGGCGCCGTTCCGCACGGCCGATCGTGCTTCGCCGAGGTCGAGGAACATGATGTCGTCGGCGCGGGCGAGCAGCCGCCGGGTGACCAGTTGCTCGCCGATCATGAGCAGTTGCCGGCGGGAGGTCTGGATCGCGGGTAGCCAGGCGAACTTCCCGATTTCGCGGAGGCCGGTGAGCCGGCGGGACCGGCGCATGAGGAAGACGGCGATCCGGCCGCGTATCGGCCGCTTGCGACGCACCCGCCTGGCCAGTGTGTCGATCATTTCTTCCGCCCTCGCCGCGGCCAGCCGGAATCGCCGATCCGGCTCCTGAGCGGGGTCGGCGACACGGAGGTAGTTGGCGATGGTGGCCCACAGCGGCGTGGTGTCTTCTTCCCACCGGGGCAGGCCGACATCGATTTCCGCGGCTGCGCGCAGGCCGTACCGGTCCAGGAAGCCGGTCATCCCGATGTCCGGTAGTTCGCCGGTGCGGTACTTCGCGGCGAGCTCGGCCGGCGCGGTACCGAGGAACAGAGCTCGGTGTTCCCGGGCTTTCACCGCGAGGCCCCAGAGCTCCAGATCCATCTCGGTGGTGACGTTGTGCGGCATGCCACCAAGGACGACGTCGAGTTCGTCACCCGAAGTGAGGTCGCCGAGCAGCGCGGCCGGGGCCGCGCCGACCATGATCCCGGCCATCAACGGCCCCATCAGGCCCAGCATGCCCCGGCTCATGACCGCGCGGTGCGAGTCTTCGGCAACCCAGTCGAGCCGCTGTTCAGCCGTGGCGGTCTCCGACGGCGGGACGGTCCGGTGCCGGATCTCGTCCACGGCGCGGTACGCCCGGGCTCTGGCGGCATCCGGGCGGACCAGGCTCGACACCAACCCCGCGAGCAGGCTCGGCGTGAGCAACGCGGTGACCCGGGCGGCGTTGCCCAGCCGGAACGGCAGGCCGGGGCGAGGCGCGAAACGCGGATCGGTCAGCATGCGCCCCATCGAGCTCTGCACCCGAGGTCCGTAGATTTCCAAGGAGGCGGGCAGCTGATCCCGCAGGGGCTTGCTGCGGATGAAGTCGGTGAGGTCGAAGTAGAGGCGACCGCCGATCGGCACCAGGCGAGGCAGCGGATCCAGCAGGGCGTCTCGGACACCATGGGCCTGGAACCATTGCGCCGCACCGGTCTTGAGCAGCGACACGCCCATCGGCGTGCACGGCCGCAGCATGCCCTGGAGGTGCCCGAACTCGAGGTACAAGCGGATCTCGCCGGTGTCGGGCGGCACCGGGAACAGGGTGGTGATCGGCCGCGACTGGAGCAACCACAGCGTGCCGGCCGGATCGATCGCCCATTCGATGTCCTGTGGGGAACCGAAATGCCGCTGCAGCCGCCGTCCGGCCTCGCGGAGTTGCCGGAGCTGCAGAGCATCGAGGCAACCGGCCTCCGGTAAGTCCGGCGGGCCCTCGCCGAGGACGTAGTGATCGGCCACGACGGAACCGTCGACGACGGCGGTGCCCAGGCCCGGGGCGGCGTCGACGACCATCTCGGTGCGGCAGCCGGTGATCGGGTTGGCGGTGAACAGGACACCGGCCACGGCGGGGTCGATCATCCGCTGGACCACCACGGCCATCGCGGCGTCGTCGATCCCGGCAGCCGCGCGATAGGCGATCGCCCGGTCGGTGTGCAAGGACGCCCAGCACCCGCGAACGGCGTCGACGAGCGGGCCGTCCCCTTCGACGTCGAGGAAGGTGTCCTGCTGGCCGGCGAAACTCGCGTCCGGCAGATCCTCCGCGGTAGCGCTGGAACGAACGGCGACCCGGCCCCCGCCGAGCTGCTGGTAAGCCTCGAGCAGCGCCTTCTCGGGCAGGTCCCGCGCCACGAAGGACTCGACGGTCAGGCAGAACCCAGCCGGGACCCGTTCACCTGCCCGGATCAGCTCGCCGAGACCCGCGGCCTTGCCACCGGCCAGGCCGATCATCGAGGAATCAAGGTCGGCCAGACGGAGCACGTGCGCACCTGCGGACATCGGGAGCCTCTCGTAGACAGTCGGCAGCGACTGCCGACCAGGCTTCCCGGCGCACCTGGAAAAACCGTACTCCGTCCTCGAGCCGCTGTCACCGGTCGACCGGAGCGCCGTGGGGACGGCCGATCCCGGGCAGCAGGAGATGACGCGACCGCGCACCTCGGCGCTGGTCCACACCGGACGGTTTCGTGCGGGTTCCCGCCCTCGCCATCAACCCCGGTGGCGAGGGCGGGCGGCTCAGTCGGCGCAGTGGGCGCAGTAGTGCGGTCCGATCGCCCGGTCGTGGCCGCGCCAGCCGTCCTGGCAGGCACTTCCCCACAGCAGCAACCAAGCCTCGTGGTGGGGCACCCGTGGCTCGGCCGGTGGGCCGGTTCTGCCGCATCCGTCGCAGATCAGTCGCAAGGCGACGCTGCCACCGGCCGGTACAGCGGTCATCGTGGAACCCAGGCCTCCAACGCGAGTGGCGCGTCCTTCGCGCCGGGGTCAATCCTCGCGCGTTCGCGGCCGGTTCGACCTGACGGTTACCTGACGATTCGCGGCGTCTCGCCGCTCACCGCCGAGCGGGCGCCGAGCCAGCCCACCACCTGGCGCACCGCGGCCCGGCTGCCGGTGAAGCGCAGCGTCCGGGCCCGCAGTTCGTCCAGGCAACGGCTGTGCCCCAACCACACGCCGGCCAGGGCGGTGAGGGTGCACTCGAGTTCCACCAGCACCGGCAGGCCGCCGGGTGGTTGCCGCTGCGGCCGGGCCCGGCTCGCGCCGAGCACCACCCACCACTGACGCGGTCCGGGGAGGTCGGAAAAGCGGATGTGGATGGCGGCCGGGTCGTGGGGGCTGCCGATGGCCCGGCACAGGTCGGTCAGCAGCACCTGCGGGTCCAGTTCACCGGCGCGGGGTGGCGGCAGCCAGCGGCTGCCCCAGCGGGCGAGTTCGGTCAGCACCGGCTTGAGGTCCCGCCCGGCGTCGGTGAGCCGGTAGTGGAACCGGCCGTGCCGGTCGGTGGTCGCTTCGACCAGGCCCGCGGCGTGCAGGCGGCGCATCCGGTGGCCGAGGCTCGAGCGGGACACCATGGGCAGCACGCCGGCGAGGTCGTCGACGCAGTACGGCCCGTCGAACAGTTCGGCGATGATCAGCGTGGTCCACGCCTCGCCCAGCAGATCGGTGGTCCTGGTCGCCGGGTGGTGGGTCGCGGAGCGCTTCACAGCGGTCATCCTGTCGTGGATCCCGGCGGGGGAACCTGACGACTGCCTGACGATCCGGGGGCTGAGTCGGGCACCTGGGTGACCGAGGGCGCGGGATCGGTCGCCCGGGTGACCGAGGGCAGCTTCTCCGGGCGGTCCTGGGTGCTCACGCCGCATCCGGCACAAGCAGCCACGATGATGACCAGAGTCAGTTTCCTCATTCCGCCTCCGGTAGTTCGATGACGAACCGGGCGCCCCCGCCGGGGCGTTCCTCCACCCGGACGGTGCCGCCGTGCCGGGCGACGTGGTCGGCCACGATGGCGAGCCCGAGCCCACTGCCGGTGTCCGTGCCCCGTCCGCGGGCCTGGCCGCGGGTGAAGCGCTCGAAGATGCGGGACCGCAGTTCCTCCGGCACACCGGGCCCCTGGTCGTCGACCTCCAGCCGGACTTTGCCGCCCTGGCTGGTGACGGCGATGCGCAGCACGCCGCCGGCGTAGCGGTCGGCGTTGTCGAGCAGATTGCCGACCACCCGGTCGAGCCGGCGCCGGTCGGCCAGCACCAGCGCGGGCTCAGGCGCCTTCAGCACGTCCGGCTGGTTCCGGTGTTCGAGCACCCGGCGGACCACGTCGCCGAGGTCGACCAGTTCCCAGGACTGCTCGTCGGACTCCTGGCGGGCGCGGGAGATCTCCAGCAGGTCCACGACCATGCGCTGGAATCGGTGGATCTCGGAAACGAGCAGGTCCAGCGCCCGGCGGGCGGGCGCGGGGATGGCTTCCCGCCGGCGGTCGAGCACTTCGGCGGCGTTGGCCATGGTGGTCAGCGGTGAGCGCAGTTCGTGGCTGACGTCACCGGCGAACCGGGCGTCCTGCTGGACCCGGTGCTCCAGGGCTTCGGCGGTGGCGTTGAAGGTGGCCGCGAGCGGGGCGAGGTCGGGGTCGGTCTGCGCGGGCAGCCGGGCGTCGTGCTCGCCCGCGGCGATGCGTGAGGCGGCATCGGTCAGCGTGGTCAGCGGGCGCAGGGCGCGGCGGCTGGCCCACCAGCCCAGGCCACCGCCGAGCAGACCGCTGGCCACGGTCGCGGCGGTCAGCACGATGCTCAGGAACCGCATCGTGCGGTCCAGCTCCACCAAGGGGAACAGTTCGATGTAGAAGCCGCCTTCCGAGACCACGGGCAGCACCACCGCCAGCGCCGGGATGCCGTCGGCGAGCAGACGCTGGCGGGCGGGTTCACCGGCCCGGCCCAGGTCGAGCAGTTCGCCGGGCAGGGTCTGCGGCGGGATCTGCCTGCCGCTGCTCAGCCACCGTCCCGGCCGGTAGACCAGGATCGACGAGTCCGGGCCGGTGGTCAGGCCGGTGAGCAGTTCGTCGAGACCGCTGGACCGGTCGCGGATCGCGGCGTCGACCAGGCGCACGTTGAGCTGGGCCTGGCGCACGGCGGCCTGCTCGCGCTGGTCGAGCAGGTAGCTGGTGGCCAGGTTCCAGGTGGTCACCGCGAGCACGCTGACGATCAGCAGCGAGCCCACCCCGAGAGCCGCGGTCACCCGCCACCGCAGTGACCAGCGCTTGCTCATCCGCCGTCCCGGTGCGCCCGGTAGCCGACGCCGCGCACGGTGAGCACCAGCCCCGGTTCGTCCGGATCGGTCTCGACCTTGCGGCGCAACCGGCGGATGTGCACGTCCAGCAGCCGGGTGTCGCCGAAGTAGTCGTAGCCCCAGACACGCTGGAGCAGCTGCTCCCTGGTCACCACATCCCCGCCGGCCGCGGCGAGTTCGGACAGCAGGCGGAACTCGGTCCTGGTCAGGTGCAGTGGCTCCCCGTCCCGCTCGACCTCCCCGGTGTTCGGGTGGATCCTCAGCGCGCCCACCACCAGTTCGGGACGGCTGGGGCCGCGGCGGCGCAACAGGGCCCGGATGCGGGCCGCCAGCTCACCGGCGACCAGCGGCTTGGTCACGTAGTCGTCGGCACCGGCCTCCAGGCCGTCGATGACGTCGCGGGTATCGGTGCGGGCGGTGACCATGATGATCGGCAGGTCGCCGCGCGACCGCAGTGAACGGCACACGTCCATGCCGTCGATCCCCGGCAGCATCAGGTCCAGCAGCACCACGTCGACCGGCGTGGACTCGACCACGCTCAGCGCTTGTTCCCCCGAGCCCGCCTCGACCACCTCGAAGCCGTGGTCGGCCAGGGAAAGTCCGAGGGCTTCCCGGATGCGTTCGTCGTCTTCGACCAGCAGCACCGAGGTCATGAGCCCGATCCGGCCGGGGTCGCTGAGTGCGCTCGGGTCATCCACTTCACCTCCGAGCGGCAGATTGTCGCATGGCGCCACGGGCTACCGAGCACGCCGGGAACAGCCGACGATGATCAGCGTCCGGCCGGTCCGGCGGGCAGCGGTCACGGGTCCTCCCGGGTCTGGGCCTGCGCGGTCGCGGGTGCCCGCCCCCGGCGGCCGCGCACCCGCGTTCCGATCGTGCCGCGTGGCCGGCGTTTCGCACCTGACGAACACCTGACGATCCGCCTTGCCCGAAGTGCTTCGCCGTGAGGTGCGGCGTCACTCGGCGGTGGGAGCGGCCGGCCCTACCCGGTGTCCGACGTCGTCTGTTCCGGCCAGCTTCTGCACCACGTCCAGCAGGCCGGGGAACCGCTGCTCGAACTCGGCCCGGCGCAGGCACACGAAAGTGCCGTTGCCCGCGTCGCGCTGCACGATCAGGCCGGCCTCGCGCAGCGCCCGCCAATGGTGCGTCTTGGTCGATTTCGCCACCGGCATGCTGAACGAGGAACACGCGCGCTCGCCCTCCGCCGGATCGGCGGCGAGTTCGGCGATCACCGCACGGCGCAACGGATCCGCCAGTGCGCGGAACACCTGCCCGAGATCGACCTCGGCCATCGGCGGTACGGGCAGGTCCACGAAATCCTCCTCGACAAAGGTACGGTCGCTATCGTACCTTCGAGGTACGATAATCATCGTACCTACGGAGGGCTCCTCTTGCTGTGCGTGTTCGACGTCAACGAGACACTGCTCGACCTGGCCGCGCTCGACGACTTCTTCGCCGATCTCACCGGCGACCCCTCGGCCCGGCGTGACTGGTTTGACCTGCTGATCCACAACGCCCTGGCGCTGACCGCCGCCCGCGACTACCGCCCGTTCGGGCAGATCGCCGCGGCCTGCCTGCCGCCGATCGCGGCCACTCGCGGCCGCACCGCCACCCCCGAGCACCAACGCGAACTCGGTGACCGCCTGCGCCGGCTCCCGGCCCACCCCGAGGTGCATGACGCGATCACCCGGCTTCGCGCAGCCGGGTTCCGCGTGGTCACCCTGACCAACTCCGTCGACGCCGTCGCCGAAGACCAACTGCGCAACGCCGGCCTCCGGCCACTGACCGACGCCGTCTACTCCGCCGACCAGGCCGGACGGCTCAAACCCGCACCCGAGCCCTACCAACTCGTTGTCGAGACCGAACAGGTCGCACCCTCCGACGCGATCCTGATCGCCGCCCACGACTGGGACATCACCGGCGCCGCAGCCGCCGGCCTCGCCACCGCCTACATCACCCGGGGACAACGCTCGCCGCTCCCTGCGATCAGCTCACCCACGCTCACCGCCACCGACATCGACGACGTCGCCACCCAGCTCCTCACCCGGCACGCCGACGGATGAGGCCACGCGTCGTCCAGCGGGGCCCGGTTCTCCGGTGTGTTCGTCAGGTACGCGGGCGATCGTCAGTCAGTCGTCAGTTCGGTCTGGGGCTTCCGCCGCGATGATGGGGGTGCAGCCGACCGAGGAGGAACATGTCGATCGACACCGCCCGGAGTGAGGACGTCGTCAGCAAGGTGGTTCGCGAACTCGCGGGGGAGTTCGCCACCGTGCCACCGTCCGGCATCGTCGGCACGGTGGTCGCGGCCAAGCGCGACCTCGACGGGCAGATCGTGCCGGAGGCGATGGAGGAGATGCTGCACCGCCTGGCCCAGTTCCGGCTGACCCGCTGGGACGTCGCCGGTCGCGCCAAGTGGTGAGCACGCGAACCGCTCCCACCGTCCACAGTGGGCGATGGGAGCGGCCGCGGGTTACTTGGTCCGGACGATTTCGCCGTTGCGGCGGCGTTCGCGGTAGTCGCGCATCTCGCGCTTGACGACGGGGGCGAGCAGGTAGAGACCGGCGATGTTGAACAGTGCCAGCAGGAACAGCACGGCGTCGGCGAAGTCGAGCACGCTGCCGAGGGTGAGCACCGAACCGGCGACGACGAAGAGGCAGAACACCACGTGGTAGAGGCGTTCGCTGAACGCGCTCTTGCCGAACAGGTAGGTCCAGGCCTTCTGGCCGTAGTAGCCCCAGGTGATGATGGTCGACACGGCGAAGAGCACCACGGCGACGGTGAGCACATAGGGGAACCATGGCAGCACGGTGGCGAAGGACTCCGAGGTGACGGTGACGCCGTCGGGGGTCTCGCCGCCGGCGAACACGGTGGCCTTGGCGTCGGTCCAGAACTGGGTCTTGGCGATGATCACGGTCAGCGCGGTCATCGTGCAGATCACCACGGTGTCCACGAAGGGCTCGAGCAGGGCGACGTAGCCTTCGGTGATCGGGTGCTTGGTGCGCACGGCCGAGTGGGCGATCGGTGCGGAGCCGAGGCCGGCTTCGTTGGAGAACGCCGCGCGCTGGAATCCGACGATCAGCGCGCCGATCGCGCCGCCTGCCACGCCTTCGGGCGCGAACGCACCGGCGAAGATCTCGCCGATCGCACCGGGCACCGCGTCGAGGTTCACGCCGATGACGATCAGGCACGCGACGACGTAGACGATTCCCATCGTGGGAACGAGCTTGCTGGTGACCGCGCCGATGGACTTGATGCCGCCGATCACGACCGCGCCGACGAACGCGGCCAGCAGCAGGCCGAAGATCAGCGCGGCGCCATCGCCGCCGAGCAGGCCGTCGTCGCCGCCGGTGACGTCGCGCAGCTGGGCGAAGCTCTGGTTGGCCTGGAACATGTTGCCGCCGGCGATGCCGAAGAACAGGATCATCACCGCGGCGCCGCCTGCCAGGATCCGCCCGAGGGTTTTGCCGGTGGCGTTGGGGAAGCGTTCGGCGATGCCCTTGCGCAGGTAGTGCATGGGTCCACCGGAGACGGTGCCGTCGGCGTGGACCTCGCGGTACTTCACGCCGAGGGTGCACTCGACGAACTTGGTGCACATCCCGAGCAGTCCGCACAGGATCATCCAGAACGTCGCGCCGGCCCCGCCGACGGTGACCGCGACCCCGACACCGGCGATGTTGCCCAGCCCGACCGTGCCCGACAGCGCCGAGCTCAGCGCCTGGAAGTGGCTGATCTCGCCCGGCTCGTCGGACCTGGTGTACTGGCCACGGGCGATGCGCGTGGCCAGCCGGAACGCGCGGAACTGCACGAATCCGAAGTAGACGGTGAACGCCGCGGCGGCGATGACCAGCCAGGCGACGATCCAGGGGAAGGTGACGCCGAAGACGGTGACCTCGGCGAAGACGAATCCGGACAGGCCTTCGGAGATCGGGTCGAACACGGTGTTGATCGCGTTCTCGATCCCGGACAGGGCGCCGCCCTCGGCCGCCAGCACGGGCGATGAATCAGACATGGTGCGCAAGTGGACCGAATCAGACGCGAAGATGCAAGGGATTCGCCGACTTTTCAGATGTTCGTTACCTCCTTTCCGCTCATTGCCGGGGTCAGATCGCCAGGTCCCGTCGGGTGTAGCCGATGGTGCCGACCGCGGTGAGCACGGCTGCCACGGTCAGCAGTCCGGCCGATCCGGGCCAGTCGGGTGTGGCCAGTGGAACGGCGGCGGTGTGGGTGAAGGGGGAGAAGCCGAGGACCCAGTCCGGTGCGCCGGCGCTCTGGGCCACGACCTGGTAGAAGAAGCCGCCCACGGCCGGGAGGGCGCCGAGTGCCACGGTCGCGCGGGGTAGCCTGCCGAGCCCGGCGATGGCCGCGCCGAGCGAAAGCAACGCGATCGGGGTGATGTTCAGTGCGCCGTGGATGGCGGCGGTGAACCCGAGCGGGGCGCCGGCCGCGGCGGCACCCGCCCACAGTGCGAGCCCGGCACCGGTGGCCAGCAGCAGGGTTCCGGCCGTGGTGATGGCGAGTTCGCAGCCGAGCAGTTTCCGGCGGGAGAAGGGCATGGCGAACAGCAGCGTCGCTCGCCGGCTGGTCTCGTCCTCGGCGAAGGAGCCGATTCTCACCGCGGCGTAGACGCCGGTGGGGATGGCCAGCAGGCTGAACATCGTGGCGGCGAAACCGTGGGGGGAGCCGAGGCCGCCGAAACCCGCTCCCGCGGCGAGTTCACTGAAACGGGTGTTGTCGCTGAGGAATTCGCTGATGGACGTGGTCAGCGACCCGATGAGGGCGAAGTAGGCGGCCACGCCGAACAGCCAGCCGGTCCACGGCCGCAGCGCGCGGCGCAGCGCGAACCCGATCAGCGAGTGCAGCAGGCGGGTGCGCGCGCGGCGACGGGCGTCGAGTGCCAGTGGGGCGCTGCGCAGATCCCGGCGACCCGCGGCGAGGATCGCGGCCGCGGCGAGCACGACCGCCAGCGCGGCGAGCCCGGCCAGTGGCGCGACGCGGTTGGCCGCATAGGGCTGGAGCTGGCCGGTCAGGCCGAAAGGCGTGAGCCAGCGGACCCAGGCCGGCGCGTCGATGCCGTCGGTGACCATCCTGGCGAGCAGGGCGGCCCCCAGCACACCCACCGCCGCGCCGGTGGCCGGTGACCGCGACGGCAGCAACTGCGCGGTGAGCGCCCCGACCGCGGCGAACACCAGCCCCAGTGCGGCGATCCCGGCGCCGTGCAGCACCGCTCCGGCCGGTGCGGTGCCGGTGACGAGCAGCGCGAGGCTCACCCCGGTACCGGACAGTGTCACGGCTCCGGCGAGCACGGCGAGCCGGCGGGCGAGCAGGCCGCGTGCGGTGATGGTGCCGGACAGCAGCAGGTCCAGGCGGCCCGCGTCCTCGTCGCCGCGGGTCAGCCGGGTCGCGGTCAGCGCGGCCCAGACCCCGACCAGCACGCCGACCGGGGTTCCGGTGCGCCACACGGTGAAGCCGCCGGGATCGCCGAGCGCGACCGGTTCGCCGAACAGCGTCCGGATGGCGGGGTTGGCGGCCAGCGCCCGCAGCGCGCCGTGGTCGAGCGCACCGGCGAAGGTGGTCTGGTACTGCGCGGCGACCAGCGCCGACATCCCGGCGGTGACCGCGATGATCGCGGCGGCGCCGAACCGGAGCTGCCGGACGGCCAGGCCGATCATCGGACCGGCTCGCCGTAGTAGTCGAGGAAGATCTCGGCGAGGCTGGGTTCGCGCATGCTGATCCCGGTCACCGTGGCCTCGGTCAGCGCCCGCAGGGTCGCCGCCGGTGGGCCGGTCAGTGAGAACCGCAGCCGGCCACCGTCGAGCCGTTCGACCCCGCTGATCTCCGGTATGCCGGACAGTCGCGGTGCCGCGCCGGTGTAGGCGACTTCGACCTCGGTGCGGCGCAGCCGGCGCAGTTCGGGGAGGCCGGCGACCTCGACCAGCTCGCCGGCCCGCAGGATGCCGACGCGATCGCACACGGCTTCGACCTCGGCGAGCAGGTGGGAGCTGAGGAACACGGTCTGGCCACGCCTGCGGGCGTCGTGCACGCAGCGCTGGAACTCCCGCTCCATCAACGGGTCCAGCCCGCTGGTGGGCTCGTCGAGCACCAGCAGTGGCGCCCGGCAGGCGAAGGCCGCCACCAGTGCGACCTTCTGGCGGTTGCCGGTGGAGTAGGCCTTGGCGCGCTTGCCGAGGTCGAGTTCGAAACGCTCGACCAGTTCGGCGCGGTAGGCGATGTCCGGTGGCGGCCCGATCCGGCCGAGCAGGGTGAGGATCTCCCGGCCGGTCAGCGACGGCCACAGGGTCACATCAGCCGGGACGTGGGCGAGGTGGCGGTGCGCTCGCCGGACGTCGCCTGCCGGGTCGCCGAAGATCTCGGCGGTGCCCGCGGACGGGCGGATCAGCCCGAGCAGCAGCCGGATGGTGGTCGATTTCCCCGCGCCGTTCGGCCCGAGGAAGCCGAAGACCTCACCGGCCGGTACGGACAGGGACAGGTCGCGGACCGCGGTGGTGGAGCCGAAGCGCTTGCTCAGCCCGCGCATGCGGACAGCGGTGTGGATGGCGTTGTCAGCCATGTCAGCCATGTCGGCCATGGGAAACCTTTCGACGGCAGCGAGCAGTCACTGCCGACCAGGCTTCCCGGCGCACCTGCGGGCACCGTACTCCTGCCAGGGGCGCTTGTCAGCGGTTCAGCGCCCGGCTTTCCACCGGTCGATCAGTGCGGGCAGTTCGGCCATCAGGTAGCTGTAGAAGTCGCGCATCTCGACCAGCCGCCGTCCGGCGGGGCTGGTTTCGCCGGTGATGGCGATGCCTTCGTCGGCGGCCTGCTGCATGGCCTGGACGACCTGGTTCTGGCTCGACATCAAGGTGGCCCACGCGCCTTCGCGGAAGCGGAAGTGTTCGCGGCGGCTGCCGGGCGCGGGGACCTTCTCGATCAGCCCGACCATGGTCAGGTTCTTGATCGCGGTGGACACCGTGCCGGGGCTGATCACCAGGCGCGCGGCGATCTCTCCCGCGGTCAGGGTGTCCTGGTCGGCGAAGAGCAGGGCGCAGAGCACGCGCGCGGTCATCCGCTGCATACCGCCTCCGGCCAGGGTCAACGCCAGTCGCTCGGCCGCGTCGGTGGTGTCCGCCATCCCGCTCCTCCCGGATTTTGACAACATCTTAACTATCGCCAATCTTCGCAGATTTGCGAAAACTCGATACCTTGGTCAGTATGACAGTGATCGAGGTCGGCGCGCTGACCTTCAGTTACCCCGGCAGTGCCGAGCCGGCCGTGCGGGGCATGGACTTCGCCGTCGGCCAGGGGGAGATCTTCGGCTTCCTCGGGCCCAGCGGCGCGGGCAAGTCGACCACGCAGAAGATCCTGATCGGCCTGCTGACCGGCCACGGCGGCCGGGCCGAGGTGTGGGGCCGTGAACCCGCGGAGTGGGGGCAGGACTTCTACCGCCGGGTCGGGGTGTCCTTCGAACTGCCCAACCACTACCAGAAGCTGACCGCGCTGGAGAACCTCGAGTTCTTCGCCTCCCTCCACAGTGGACCCGTCCGGGATCCGATGGAACTGCTGGACTCGGTGGGGCTGGCCGGTGACGCGCACACCAGGGTCGGCAAGTTCTCCAAGGGCATGCAGATGCGCCTGGTGTTCGTCCGCGCGCTGCTGCACGACCCGGACCTGCTCTTCCTCGACGAGCCGACCTCCGGGCTCGACCCGGTCAACGCCCGGACCGTCCGCGACCTCGTGCTGGCGGAGAAAGCTCGCGGGAAGACGGTGTTCCTGACCACCCACGACATGGCGACCGCGGATCAGCTGTGCGACCGGGTCGCCTTCGTCGTCGACGGCCGGATAGCGACCCTGGACTCGCCGCGGGAGCTGAAGGTGGCCCGCAGCCGCCGCCAGGTCCGGGTCGAATACCGCGACGCCGGCGACGCCGTCACCGGCACCGAGTTCCCGCTCGACGGCCTCGCCGACAACGCCGACTTCCTGCGCCTGCTGCGGGATCAGCGGGTGGAAACCCTGCACAGCAAGGAAGCCACCCTGGACGACGTGTTCGTCGAGACCACCGGACGGAGCTTGCGGTGAACCGGCTCGGTGCCGCGCTGCGCCTGGAGCTGCGACTGCAGCGCCGCTACAAGTTCGCGCACGCCGCGGTGTTCTCCGGCGTGATGTGGCTGGCGCTGCTGCTGCCGATGCCGCCCGGCCTGCGTGCCGCGGCCGAACCGTACGTGCTCCTCGGCGACCTCACCATCGTGGGGTTCTTCTTCATCGCCGGAGCCGTGTTCTTCGAGAAGGGGGAGCGCACGCTCGACGCCATCGTCGCCACGCCGCTGCGGTTCGGCGAATACCTGGCCGCGAAGGTGATCGGCCTGACCGGGCTGTCGGTGCTGCTCGCGGTCGGCATCGCCACCGCGACCAGCGGCGTGGACTACCACCTGCCGTTGCTGGTGACCGGCACCGTGCTGGGCACGGTGCTCATGCTGCTGGTCGGTTTCCTCAGCGCGCTGCCGTTCACCTCGGTCAGCGACTGGGTGATGCCCGCGGTGCTCCCGATCGCGCTGTTCAACCTGCCGATCTTCGGCTACGCCGGGCTCTGGGACACCGGCTGGCTCTACCTGGTGCCCACCTACGGGCCGCTGCTGTTCTTCGGCGCCGCGTTCGACCAGCTCACCCTGCAGCCCTGGCAGATCATCTACGGCCTGGGTTATCCGGTGCTCGCCGCGGCGGGGTTGTGGCTGCCGGCCCGGCGGTGGTTCGACAAGTACCTGATCGCGAAGACGGGAAACGCCTGACATGAGCACCTTCGCCGCACTCGGGCGCAACGACCTGCGCGGCGTCCGCCGCGACACGCTGCTGGTGGGCCTGTTCCTCGCCCCGCTGGTCTGGATCGCCATGGTCCGCTTCGGCACGCCGGCGGCCACCACGCTGGCCGCCGAGGAATTCGGCTTCGACCTCGTCCCGTACCACCCGCTCGTCCTGGTCGGCTTCCTGCTGCTGACCAGCGCGATCGTCGTCGGCGGGGTGATGGCGCTGCTGGTGCTCGACGAACGCGACGCGGGCACGCTCACCGCCATCCGGGTCACCCCGGTATCGATGGGCAGCTACCTCGGCTACCGCTCCGCCACCACCGTCGGCGTCACCCTGCTGATCGTGCTCGGCACGATCAGCGCGAGCGGCCTGTTCCCCGCCCGGCTGATCCCGGCGCTCGTGCCGATCGGCCTGCTGACCGGGCTGTCCGGGCTCGTCGTCACGCTGGTCATCCTCGCGGTGGCCACGAACAAGGTCGAAGGAGTGGCGGCCATCCGCGCGCTCGGCATCGTCATCGCCGGACTGCCACTGCTACCGTCCTTCATGGATTCGCCGTGGCGGCTGGCGTTCGGGCTGGTGCCCACCTTCTGGCCCACCGAGGCGTTCCTCGCGGCGGTCGAGGGCACCACCTGGTGGCCGTACCTGGCCGGTGGGGTGGTCTACCACGCGCTGGTCATCTGGCCGCTCTACCGCCGGTTCACCCGCTCCACCGGGTGACGCCCGCGGAGACCGGGGCAGCGGGCGGGAAACGAGCAGATGACCGTGGTGATCGCGTCCTCGTGGTCGGTGCTCATGGACGGCTTTCGTCGGCGCGGCAACAACGCTGCCGACAGGCTTCCTTCGATGGCCGCCACCCCATCGGCTACCGCGATTTGCCCCGGCCGCTTCTTTGCGGCATCTTTGCGCGTGGTGCGCCGGGAAGTCTGGTCGGCACCCTCGTCCCGGCCGGGACGAGGGTTGGGCGACCGGTGATGCGAACCGCCGGTGAGATGCAGGAGACCGGCAAGACGTGAACCGAACCCCCCGAACTCGCCCGGTGTTGTTCAGTCGCCGTTCGTGGCCCGAAACCCGGCGGATCGCCGACATCCTCCGCAAGGAGACGATCGGCGGCGCGCTGCTGCTGGCCGCCGCGGTGGTGGCGGTCGTGCTCGCCAACTCGCCGTGGAGCGAGTTCTACGAATCGGTGCGCTCGTCCACGATCGGCCCGGCCTCGCTGCACCTGGACCTGCCCGTGGCGACCTGGGCCGCGGACGGCTTGCTGGCCATCTTCTTCTTCGTCGCCGGGCTCGAGCTCAAACGCGAATTCGTCGCCGGGGACCTGCGTGACCCCCGCCGCGCGGCTGTGCCGATCGCCGCGGCCTGCGGTGGGGTCCTCGTGCCGGCGCTGATCTACCTCGCGATCAACTCCGGTGGCGGTGAGGCGGCCCGCGGCTGGGCGATCCCCACCGCCACCGACATCGCCTTCGCGCTGGCCGTACTGGCGGTGGTCGGGCGCTGCCTGCCCTCCGCGCTGCGCACCTTCCTGCTGACCCTGGCCGTGGTGGACGACCTGATCGCCATCCTGATCATCGCCCTGTTCTACACCGACGACCTGCGGATCGTGCCGTTGCTGCTCGCACTGGTCCCGCTGGGGGTGTTCACCCTGCTGGTGCAGTACCGGGTCCGGTCCTGGTGGCTGCTCCTCCCGCTGGCCGCCCTGACCTGGGTGTGCGTCCACGAATCAGGCGTGCACGCCACCGTCGCCGGGGTCCTGCTCGGCTTCGCCGTGCCGGTGCTGCGCAGCGAACGCGCCGGCGGACCGGAGGCGGGTCCCGGTCTGGCCGAGCACTTCGAGCACCGGTTCCGGCCCTTGTCCGCCGCGGTCGCCGTACCCGTTTTCGCGTTGTTCGCCGCCGGTGTCCCGCTCGGCGGCTGGGACGGCCTGCGCAGCGCGCTGACCGACCCGGTGGCGCTCGGCGTCGTCGCCGGTCTGGTGGCGGGCAAGACGATCGGGATCTCCGGCGCCACCTGGTTGTTGTCCAGGTTCACCAAGGCCGAGCTCGACGACGGGCTCGGCTGGGTGGACGTGCTCGGCCTGGCCATGCTCGGCGGGGTCGGGTTCACCGTCTCGCTGCTCATCGGCGAATTGGCCTTCGGGGCGGGCAGCGAACCGGACGACCACGCCCGGGTCGCCATCCTCGTCGGATCCCTGCTCGCCGCCCTGCTCGCCGCGATCATCCTGCGTGCCCGCAACCGGGTGTACCGGCGGATCCACGAACTGGAGAACCTCGACCAGGATGCCGACGGGATCCCCGACGTCTACGAACGCCGCGACGACACCACCTGAGCCGTCACCCCGGCCCGCGCTTGGCCGCCTTGCGGCGGCCGAGCAGGACGGCGCCGAGGATCATCACGGCGAGAACACCCAGCAGTGGCAGCACGCCGATGCTGTCGACCCAGCCGGCCAGGGTTTCCTGGATGGCACCGGCGGCCTCGATCACAGGATCACTGGCGTCGCCGTCGCCGAAGTACAGCCGTAGTTCGTACACGCCGTAGTAGCCGACGTAGAGGCCGACGACGACGAGCAGTCCGCCGCCGATCCGGTTGATGTGCGGCAGTATCCGGCGGAAACCGGTGGTCACGGTGGAACCGGCCAGTGCGACGGCGGTCGCCAGCACGCCGACGACCAGGGTCATGCCCAGGCCGTAGGCGAGGTAGGCGGTGACGCCGCCGAGGACGGAGCCGCTGCGGAAGGTGGCGCTGGTGACCGCGAGGAAGGGGCCGATCGTGCAGGACAGCGACGCGATCGCATACGCCAGGCCGTAGCCGAACATCGAGCCCAGCCGCGTGGTCGGCGCGCCCTTGCCCAGCTTGGGCAGCAACAGGGTGAGTTCCCGGCCGGTGAGCATCCAGAGGCCGAGCCCGAGCAGCGCGGCGCCGATCACCACGGTGATCGCGGGCAGGTACTGCTGCACCGAGGCCGCCAGCGGCGCGACGACGAGCCCGAACACCCCGAACACCACCAGGAACCCCAGCGCCATCGCTGCCGTGGCCGCCAGTGCCCGGCCCACCAGCGCGGTGCGGCCGCGCGTCCCACCGTCGTGGCCGGCGATCACCAGGGTCAGGTAGGCGGGCAGCATCGCGAAGCCGCAGGGGTTCAGCGCCGCGACCAGGCCGGCGGCCAGCGCGAAGCCCAGTGTCTGCGGATCCACGCGGTCAGGTGCCGGTGAGTGCGCTGACGCGCTGGGCGAGGTCCTCTTCGGACAGCGTGCCCTTGACCACGTCCACCGAGCCGTCCGCGCCGATGAACGCGAACGCCGGTTGCGCGGTCACGCCGAACCGCTTCCACACCGCGGCGTCGAGGTCGGCGAGGTGTTCGAAGGTGCCCAGTTCGTACTTGGCCACGAACTCCCGCATCGCGGGCACCTGGTCCTGGGCAGCGACCCCGACGAAGGTGGTGCCGGTACCGGCTTGCGCCGCCTTGGCCACGGTCGGGGCTTCCCGCTGGCACACCGGGCACCACGGCGCCCAGAACCACAGCACCGCGGGCTTGCCCGCGAGACCCTGCCCGGAGAAGTCCTTGCCATCGACGGTTTTCACGCTGAACCGGAGCTGTTCGGCCACGGCGGGCGCCGCCGGTTCCGTCGTGCCCGGCGTGGCCGGGGCCGGTGGTGTGCCGGGCGTCCCGCCGGTGTCCGCGGGCGTGCCGCATCCCGCGATCAGGGCGACTGTGGTGATCACCAGTCCCACGGACCGGAAGAGCTTCACGCGACAACCTCTCGTAGTGAACGGTATGCGGCGCCGACAGTAAGCGGTGCGCGGCAGCACCGATCCGGCGCGCGCGTATTCGTAAGCCCGTCGTAATAACTCGCCCGCACGCGCACCGCCCAGAACATGCCGTCGCGCATCGCCTGCTTCGTGGTCCAGTCCACCGGCGGCAGGAGGCGGCCGGGATGACCAGGACCCACACGGCCGGTCACAGCACTAGGAGACCTGTGTGGTGTCCGCGATCGGCACGCTCGAGTGGTCGACCGGACAAAAGGCGAGGCCTGAGCGCGGAGAAAAACAGGCTGGTTGGTAGGTCACGGTTCCCGCATTGCTGTACAGATACTCGGCGCTACCGGAAAAGGTCGCCCACTCACCTGGCACGAGTCTCGGATGCGTCATCTCACGGACGGACAACGTCTCGCTCTCGGCACCTTCCAGCTGGAGCGACATCCAGACATTGTCGAGCTCGTTGGCCGGTACCTCGCCGAACCGGGACGGCCACAACATCCTGAAACTTGCTTCGATCGACTTGGTGGCGCCGACATTCGTCGTGGTCGGGGCGGTAACGGTCAACTGCGGATGGATATACCACATGCCCCCAGTCCCCAAGTAGGCATAGTATTCGGCAGTGACCGTGTCGGCTGCCGCGGGCGCCGCCGCGACCGTCATCAATCCCACGGATGCCACCACCGAAACCAGCGCGGATGCGACTCGCCTGCCCCATCGAGACATGGCACTCCTTCAACCGTCGACGTCAGTTGCCGGCGCCCAGCATGCGTTGATCTGAGTCCGCGTGTCATCTCATAACGTGTGACGTTCTTTCTGGCCGACACCGCGTACAAGCCCTCCACGCGCGCCGCGCTACCTGACTGACTCCGACATCGACACAAGGAAACGGCCACAACGGCGGCGATCCGCGGGGTCGACCTCACCGGGCTCGAGGCGTCGGCTAGAGACCGGCCGGGTAGTGGGAACTGACGGAGTTGTCGCAGCCCTCGCCGCCCAGGTTGTTGCGGCTGCCGTAGGGCTCCAGCCGGAAGCACAGGTCGCCGATGTTGGCGCCCCCGTGGACGTAGAAGTTGATGTGCTGGCCGCTCCTGTTCCAGACCGAACTGCTTCGGTCGTTGACTGACAGTCCACTGGCGAAGGCGTCGTCAGCGTAGTTCAGGTCACTCAGGCCGAACATGTAGATCTCGCCGGTGAGGTTGTACCCGTCGTACACGCAGACGAGATCTGGCGAACACTCCACCAGGGCCGGCTCGGCGGTGGCCGGCGCGGCGAACAACGCGACACCTGCCACAACCGCACTGGCAGCCACGGCAACTTTCCGGAAACTCATGCGCATCGCCTTCCCCCGAAGAACATCCCACGGTGCCAGCGGATCTCTGGCCCTGCCAGCCTGTCAGTGCGCGCACCGCGCCGTAAGTCCCTTCAGGCACAGCCGAAATCCGCTGGTCAACGAGGCAAGCTGAACGGGCACCACCCGCCCGTTGGGCAGGTGGTGCCCGCGACAGTCCGGGATCACAGCAGCCGGCGCTTGTCCCCGGCGAGCTGGGTCCAGCGGCGGCCCAGGCCCCAGATGTGCCCGGCGTAGAATGGTTCGCTGTGGACACCGAAGAGGAATCCCTCGGTCGGCGGACCACCGCTGACAGGGGCCGTCTCTCCTCGCCGGACACGCCTTCGCAGATGCGTGTCCTCGGCGGGGTGATGCTGGTGGCCTCTCTCGCGGGGGTGTTCGCCGTCTGGCGCCGGATGGCCCGGCAGGGGTGAACCCGCCGCCGGGCCGAACGCCGTGCTCAGCTGACCGCGGGCCCTGACGCCGAACTGCCGGACAGTTCCTTGAGGAACTCGTGGCACTGCTTGGCCCTCGCCGAGTCCTCCTCCATCACCTTGCGGAAGAAGTCGGCGATGTCCTGGCGCCCCGCGTTGTCGGCGTCCCGGACGTACTGCCCGTAGTCGTGCCCCGCTTTCAGCGCGTGGTACTGCACGGACACGAGGTCGTAGCTGACATCATCGAATCCGGTCTCACCGGTGGCCATGGGTCCTCCTGGATTCCTTCACCTTCGCTGACCCGACGTGCATACCCCGCTGAACGCCTTCGACACCTGATTCCGGCGGCCATTCCCGGCTCGGGCCAGCGAACGGGCATCGCCGCGGGCTTGGACCTCGACGAGTTGAAGTCTGACCGGGCATTGACCTAACGCGATCCGCGGGCGAGGCGACTCGCTCGGCCCTATGACAACATCGCACATCGTGCAGTTGCGGCCGCAGTCACCACCCAGCGTTCCAAGCTCAGAGTGGGCTTCGAAGATGGCGGGGCCGCCCTGCGGCAATGGCCAGAACCCCTTGGCCGACAGCGCTGTCGAGGTCGGCTACGGTGCGCAGTCGCGCCGAGCGCGCCTGGCCCTCGACGGAACTGGTGCGCAGGGTGTCCTCGGTGGATGCGGCACCTTCCAGGGCTTCGCTGACCGCCTTGACGGCGACGATGTTCGCGTCATCCTGGTCACTGCCCTGCACGTCGAGCACGACCGTCACCACCACCTGGTACTCGCCGGGCCCAGTCTTCATTCGCGCCGCCTCTCCGTAGACCAGTACTCCAGAAAGTAGCGCGCACTACCGCCACGATGATCGCCAGGTCACCCGAGACGGATCGACATTCCCAGAGGCGTGCACATGGACCACCAGCCCGGCCCTCAACCGGCCGGTGCCGAGGCGCGGGCCCCATCCAGGACAGCACCGTGCCGACGAACCGGCACGCGCTCAGCGGTGTCTTCTCCGACGGCTTGACGAGCACCTCGTTCTCCGCGGCGAGTGCGAGCGCGAGGCTCAGGTGCGCTTCCGTGGCCGACGCGCGGTGGACCAGCCCAGCGCGGTGGATCTCCGGCTCGCTTCGAAGTTCAGCCACGCGACGCCGGCGGTTCGTCGAAGTGGCAGGCCATGCCCCCGAGGTATCCGTTCATCGCCCGGGGGCCATGCCGACGCCCACTTACCTCTCGTTTACCTCGACCGCCACGTCGGAGGTAGCCGGCGTGAAATGGAAATCGGGCAGGGTGAGAGCGGTGTGCGCCGGTCGCCCGGTTTCCGGTGGCAACGCGGTGAGGCCGCGAAGTCCATCGTTGCGTCGCGCGAGGGCTTCGGCGCTCACCGGGAAGAGCGCCGCGTCGCCCGCGTCGACCTGTGCCTGGTTCAGTTCGACGAAGCCACGGGTGTCGTTTTCGTAGGCGGCGAAAGCGACGGTGTGGTCGCGATGGGTGGCCAGTGCCCCGGCGAGCATGTAGGCGCCGACGAGGGCGATGCTGGAGCCCTGCCCGGTCAGGAACGACGGGGCATAGGCGGCATCGCCGACGAGGCCGACCCGGCCGCTGGACCAGCGGGGCAGGTGGATCTGGCTGACGGTGTCGAAGAACAGGTCGTCCGAGTCCTGCATGGCGGCGACCATGGCCGGGATCACCCATCCGTCGTCGGCGAAGGTCGTGGCGACGAGGTCACGTTGTGCTTCGGGGACACGGAGTACGTCGTAGGGTGGTTCGGGGCGGGCGACAACCAGGAAACCGTGGAGCTCGTCGCTTCCCTTGACCGCGTAGAGCGCTGCCGCCCGGCCGGGGGAGTTCCAGATCACTCCTTCTTGGGAGAGGCCGAATTTGTTGGGCATGGTGAATCCGGCGAAGCAATATCCCAGATAGCGGTGGTATTGCTCCTCGGGTCCGAAGATGAGTTCCCTGGTGCGCGAGTGTAATCCGTCGGCACCCAGCACCAGATCGAAACCGCGCTGCGCGCCGCTGCGGAAGGTGACATCGACACCGTGCTCGTGTTCGGTGAGCGCATCGATGGAGTCGTCGAATACGTACTCCACTTCGTCCCGGGTGGCTCCGTACAGGATTTCCGCCAGGGCCCCGCGAGGCACCTCGACATCACGTCCCTCGACTCCGCCGACCACCGACTGCGGATGGACCGAGGCCACCTCGCTGCCATCGGGATCAAGGAAGGTCAGTCGTTGCGTTTCGATATTCGCCTCCTGGAGCTGCGGCAGGATTCCCATCCGGCGGGCCACTTCCAGTGCGGTGCCGCGCACGTCGATCGGATACCCGCCGCCACGCAGTCCGGTGGATTTCTCCACCACCGTCACCGCGAAGCCATACCGTTGCAGCCAGAACGCGACAGCGGGACCGGCGATGCTCGCCCCGGAGACCAGAACTGTACGTTGTGTTCCCATTTTTTCATCAACTCCGTCAGAGAGACGCCGGAGACGGCGTTGGGGGGCTGACGCGCGACTTCCGCACCAGCAGGACAACGAGTACCGCGGCGATCGCGAATGCCGTGGTAGCGATCGTGATATAGGTGAAAACACCCGTTCCCGAGTTCACCGTTTCGCCGTTGGCGACCACGGTGGTCGACTTGAGCACCGCCGCGCCGACGAAGTTCAGCACCACCGATCCGATCGCGATGACGACCATGACCAGGCTGGAGACGATGCCCTGCCGGTCGGCGGGCGCCAGGCTGCCCGCCATGTTGAAGCCGGAGGTGCCGAGTGCGCCCACCGTGAAACCCAGCAGGAACGCGAAGAAGAGCGCGGCGGGGAACTGGGAGACACCGAGGAACATCCCGATGGTGCCCACCGTGCCGAGCGCGACTCCACCGGCCAGGGTCGAGGCCGGTCCGATGCGGGCGGCGAGCGCTCCGGCCACCGGACCGCCGATCATCACGCCGATTCCCGGCGCCGCGAGCAGCAGGGCCACCGTTCCCTGGCCCGCCAGTCCGTATCCGAGTCGCTGATCCGCCGAGATGTCACCGATCAGGGGAACGAGCTGGAGCATGCTCTGGTACGAACCGGTGCTGAGCACGAGGACGAGGAGCGTGAGCACCAGGGGCGCGCCGAGGTTCCTGACGTCGATCAGGGAGTCGGGCTTCCGGCTCGATACGAGGAACCACCTGGCGAACGCGGTGATACCTCCGACGAGGAGAACCAGGGGACCGAAGGCGAGCCAGCCGAACTCCGAGCCGAGGCTGACGTAACTGAGCACCCCGGCAAGGCCGCCGCCGAGGAGAAGGGCGCCCCTGACGTCGATCCGGCCCGGTGTCCTGATCAGGGATTCGGGAATGACCTTGCGCACGCAGATCGCCATCGTGACCGCGACGACGGCCGAGACGAGGAACAGGATCTGGAAGCCGAACTCCGCGGCCAGTTTCTCGGTGAGGAAACGGGAAGCGATGTTGAGCACCGCGGACCCGGAGGTCACGATGCCGACGACGACCATCGCGATCCGGGGTGCGCAGACGTCGCGGACGATCGCGACGGTGAGGAACATGGCGGCCACGGCCGCGCCCTGCAACAGGCGCCCGGGGATGAAGACCCAGATGGTGGGAGCCACCGCGCAGACGAGCGCGCCCGCGCAGCTGATCAGCAGGGTCAGCACGAGCACCTTGCGCTTGCCGTGGACGTCGGCGCTCTTCCCGAGCAGTGGCGCCCACATGACGCCCGCCAGCATCGCGCTGGCGTTGAGCCAGGCCGCCTGGTCGGTGCCGAAGTAGTCGAGCATTTCCGGAAGGACGAGCAGAGGTGCGGTGATGGCCGTGTCGACCATGAAGTTGACCAGAACGAGGACGGCCACCAGGCCGACGAGCCGTCCGTTCCACCTCGTGTGCGGTGCGGCGCCGATCCTGCTCTCGTGCATGAAGGACTCCTTGCGGCGGGATCCGGGGGAGACGGCGTACCCGCCCCACGAGAAACCACACTACACCGTGCAGTTTTCTGCGACTGAGAATAGGATGAGAACATGGCGACCCCGCGAGCGACCGCGCAGACACCAGGCAGGCGGCTGCGCGCCGAGGCCAAGCAAGCGGCCATCCTCGACGCGGCCGAGGCGCTGTTCGTCTCGGACGGGTACGAACTCACCAGCGTCGACGCGATCTCGGCGCGGGCCGGGGTGTCCAAACGCACCGTCTACGACCACTTCGGTGACAAGCAGACCCTCTTCCGATCCGTTCTCGGGCGCACCAACGACGCGGTGGTCGCGAGCGTGGGAGCGGCGATCGACGAGGAACTGGTCGACGGCAGGGATATCCGCGACGCCCTGCTCGGCTTCGCGCAGAAGGTGACGACGGAGATGTTCCCGACGTCGCACTACGTGACGTTCCGGCGGCTGAGTTCCCAGGTACCCGTGGCACCGCGTCTGCCGGAGGCGGCGCGCGATGAGCCCGAACGGATGCTGGAGGAGCGGTTCGCGAAGTTCGCCGCGGACGGGAGGCTCCAGCTGACCGATCCGCGCCGCGCCATGCAGCACTTCATCGCACTGACGATGCGACTGGCCCTCGATGTGATCGACGAGGACCTGGCAGGCACGGTGGGCAGGCCGGAGATCCTCGCGATCCTCGCCGACGGCGTGGACGTGTTCCTTCGCGCCTACCGCTGACCCGTCCGGAGTCCCCCCAGCCGCCTCCGCTTGGAGTTCAAGCACCCACGCTCCCGGGTGCGCGACACCCAGGAACCGCGCTGAGCGACTTCGGTGAACACCGCGAGCGACACTCGCGACGCCGACGTGATTCGCCAGGTCATCCGCCACGCTGGCACCCGGTGTCGGCGCTGCTCTTTTGCAGGCGCCTGCGCTGACCGGGTTTCCGGTAGCTCACCGGAGCGTAGTTCCTCTTGGTGCTTCAGCAGTCGGTGCCGTGGGCGAGGTTGTAGAGGGGGTTGCCGGGCGCGCAGGGCGGGGTGCCCGGGGTGCTCTGGTCGATGGGGTGGGTGAACCACCAGGCGGTGGCGGCGGCCAGGGTGATGGCGAGGGTGGTGATCGCGGTCGTCGAGCGGCGGCGCGGGCCTTTGCCGATCGCGAGGTAGGTCAAGCCCAGTAAGCCGGCGCCGGATATCCCGCCGGAGACGATTTCCAGGAGGCCGCCGATGTCGCCGGGCGGCTCGCCGATCGTGATCGTGTTGGAGAGCACTTCGCCGGTGATGTAGGTCCATTGGGACGTGACCAGCAGGATCGCCACGGTCGCGCGTGCGGGCGTGGCCGGAGTAGTGGGCCAGCTGACGAGCAGGGCCGTGATCGCCAGCAGGGTGATCCCCAGCGTCGCGCCTGCCAGCAGGGGATCCAGCCAGTCGGTGACCGGCATGCGCCCGTCACGGGCACGTACAGCGGCGTATCCCAGCCAGGCCACCGCGAAAACCAGGCCGAGCGCGAGTGAGTACCCCAGCGCGGCAGGCGGGCGGTCCGCAGGGCTGCGGGTCGGGGAAGGGAGGGGCATCGCGAACTCCAGATGGGCAAAGTGAGGTGAGTGCGCACCATATTTCTGCGCTGATAGTGTGGTGCGCGCTCACCTCACTTGTCAACAGGATCGGAGCACGACCCATGGCCCCTCCCGCCCGCCAGCGAATCCTCGCCGCCGCGGACCGGTTGCTGCGCGAGCGCGGCGTCTCCCGGCTGACCACGCGGGAGATCGCGCAAGCGGCGGACGCGGCCGAGGGCAGCCTGACCAAGAACTTCGGCGGGAAGCTCGGGCTGCTCACCACCCTGCTGTCGCAGGAGTTGCCCGAGTTGCACGCGTGGCGGGCCGCCGCCACCCCACCCGGCGAGCGTCCTCTGCGGACAGTGCTCGTCGAGCTCATCGAACAGGGGATCGACTTCTACGCGGCATCACTGCCCCTGGTCGCCGGTGCCATCGCCGACCACGACCTGTTCACTAGGTATCAGGAGGTGAACGCCGGTAACGGCACCGGCCCGCACCTGGCCATCGACGGTATCGCCGACTACCTGGCCTCCTGCCGGCAGGCAGGATTGCTCGCGCCCACCGCCGATCCCTATGCGCTGGCCCTGGCGCTGTGCGGAGCCGCCCAGGCCCAGGCATACACCGAGTACCTCGCCGGTGCGGAAGTGCTGCGCGGCTCCCGGCGGGAGCGGGCCGAGGCCTTGGCCGGGACGCTGCTCGCCGGCCTCACCCCCTGAGTTCCAGCGCAAGGCCTGCGGCGACCGTGGTGATGCCCGCGCTCGCCCGCAGGGCTGGGCATGACCGCGGCGGGTGGCGTCAGGGCAGTTGGCCCACTTCGTCCACCACGCCCGAGGTGACCACGGCTCCCAGGCCGGCGCGGCCCAGGTAGTGGTAGTCGGCCGGGTCCAGGAAGAACTCGTCGCCGGTGAAGCCGCCGATCACCGGGTCCACCCCGATGGCGGGACGGCCGATCGGGTCCAGCGCCCCGGGGCGCACGATCACCCCGGGCATAGTGGCGAGTACCTCGAGGATGGCGGCTCGCGAGGCCGCGCGGAGGTGGTCCTGGAGCAGGGTCATCGCCTCGGCTTTGACGTTGTTGTCCCCGGTTCCTTCCCCGCGGGTGTCTTCGTTCAGGTAGGCGAGCATGCCGGCGGCGTCGGCGGGGAGATCGGGCTGGTAGGCGCGGTACGGAACGCACCGGTCGTACCCGTCTTCGAGCTTTCGCTTGCCGTCGCGGCATCCGCCGATCTCGAGCGCGCGGCCCTCGTCAATCCGGAGTCCGTCACGTGTGCCGTCCACGGACGCCCAGGTCTCGGTGGTGATTCCGCCTTGGCGCACCATTTTGGTGTAGATGAACTGGTCGTCGCTCGGCGCCGCGACCGGGTGGGCCCTGGCCGCGACGGCCGCTGCTCGTAGCACCTGCTCCGGCCCGGCCGCCACCTCCGCGGGCGGTGCGGGGGCGGAATCGGTCGTCCCGGTGATGCCGACCACGGCGACGCTGGCGGCCGCGACCCCGACGGCGACCGCTGCTGTCCACACCATCCGGCGCCGCACAGGACTCGGCGCCGTCTCCTGGGCGATCTCCGCCCGCAGGCGGGCGCGTGCGGGCGCGAGCCGGTCGGCGGAGGGGCGGGGTACGTCTTCGGTCAGTTCCCGCAGCAACTGCAGTTCATCCATGGCGGTAGCTCCCCTCGGAATCGGTGGTCTGCGGAACCTCGAGCACGGCGCGGACCTGCCGTCGCGCGCGGTTGAGTCGTGAGCGGACCGTGCTGACCGGGATGTCCAGCGCTCGCGCGACCTCTTCGTAGGTCAGTCCTTCCCAGGCGATCAGCACCAGCACGTCGCGATCACCGGGGGAGAGGCCGGCCAGTGCCTGGTTGAGCAGCCCGCTCAGCGCTTGGGCGGTGACTTGCGCGGCCACTCGGTCGGCGTGGCAGGCCGCGGGGGCGTCCGGCAGGATCGCGGAGCGCAGTCGGTGGTCGCGGACTTCCTGTCGCCGCTGCTCGGCGACCAGGTGCGTGGCGATGCCCGGCGTCGTCAGGGGGTACGCCCCGCATGAACCACCTCTCACTGTTGATCAGCCCTTGCCCACTGTCCGGGACTCGGCGGAAGAGCGTTCACGGGACGGCGGACACCGAGCGGCGACCGCGTTGCACAACGGTGCGCAGAAGCGCAGCCGGCCGGTTCTCGAGTCGGAACTGACCTCGCGTGACCGGTCGCTGGGGCAATGTCCGGTAGATGTCCGCCTCGCGCCCTCGATACCCCGGCCCGTGGGCCCGAGAATGTGATCGGGCGCAAAGCCCGGACCTGGGGGTAAGACAAATGGAGAAGAAAAAGTGGCTGGTCGCTGCCCTGGTGGCGTCCTGCTTGGGTTGGGCCTTCACCGGAAGCGCGCAGGCGGCTGAGCCGCGGTCCGCGGCCGAGATCTCGGTGGACGCCGTGTGGTATTACCACAGCTCGTGGCCGAATGAGAACGCCTGTCGTTCGACCGGGAAGTCCTACGTCGACCACGGGCTGGCCCGGGCCTGGTTCTGCGAATACTCCCCGCATCCGCAAATCCCGCTGTGGAACCTCTACCTGCTCGACTGAGCGGTTCAGCCATCGTCGGAAACAATTCATTCGGAGGATTCAATGCAACGTAGGCTCATCACCACCGCCGGGACGGCGATCGCCGCGCTGGCCGCCGTGGTCGGCGCGAGCGCACCTGTCTTCGCGCAGACATCCGAAGCATCACCTGGCCCCGCCTCCCCGACCTGTTACGGGGAAACCTGTGAGGGCCAGAACCCGATTTCCACGAATTGCACGACCGGGTCGGTCTCGCTCACCAGTATCGTTCTGCTCGGGGCGGGGGCCAGACAGTTCCTCGTCGACCTCCGCTTTTCCTCGTCGTGCGGGACGACCTGGACCAGAGTGACCGACATCAACCAGCCGGATTGCTACTACTCCTTGACCGCCTGGCACGAAGGCATCAACAACAGCACCGGCGCCAAGACGCGTACCGCGTCCGTGAGCAGCGGGGACGCGTGTTCCGCGTCCACCACGACGATGAGCAAGGCGGGCAAGTCGACCCGGGCGTGCGGGCACAGCAGCTGGGAAGGGCTGGATCACTGCACCGTGTGGAAGTAGCGCGTTCCTGATCCCCGGCGAGTGATCGCCACGTCGCTTTCCTCCGGCGCTCAATCCGGGCGCCGGAGTTCCCGGCTCCGTGCAGTGGTCTGCCCGAGGAGTGGCTGTGCGAAAATCGCTCGCCTTGTTGTTGTGCGTACTTTGCTCGTTGTTGCTGATACCGGGTGGCGCGATGGCCGCCCCGCCCGAGGCGGATCTTCCGGCCCCGGCCCCGAAAACCGCTTCCCCGGGCAGCGTTCCACCCGCTGAACGCGCCGCGGTGCTGGGAGGTGGCTGGGATCGGTCCGCGGACCGGGCAGTGACCACGATGGGCGACGCCACCGGCTTCCACGTGCTGGTGGCCGAAGCCCGAACGGGCTACCAGTGGCGAACGGCGGCGTCGCTGTCGGAGCCGGGGTTCGACACCGACGCGTGGATCGGCAACGCGTGTGTGACGGCGTCGGGGGACCGGGCCGTGGTGGTCTACGCGCCGCGGACCTTCACCAACAAGGCCGTGCTGGCCGAGCGCGGTGGCTTCACCGCGATCGTGGACCTGGCCGGTGGACCGGTGCGCAAGCTGCCGGTGCAGACGAGCCTGGCGTACTTCAACCCCGGCTGCGGTCCCACCGAATCGGCGCTGCTGACCCAGGGCGGTAGCGAGGACCTGACCGCGACCAGGTTGCTGCGGCTGGACACCGTCTCCGGGGAACTGGCCGCACCGATCGAAGTGCCGGGACAGCTGACCTCGGCGGTGCCGACCACGGAAGGCATCGTGGCCGCCGATTCCAGCGCCGTGGTGCGCGTGGACCCAGAGGGCAAGCGGACCGTGGTGGCCCCGGCGAAGGGCGTGCCCTACCGGCTGGCTGCCGACGCCGACGGGGGCGTTGTCTATGCGCAGGCCGAGGACCAGCACAAAGCCACCGTGCGCCGGGTGGACCTGAAGGCGGGCAACGCGGTCACCACCCTGGCGGACGGGGGCCGCACCGAGGTGAGCGTGAGGTCGGGCCGTGGGGGTCGGGTGTTCGTGACCGGTGCCGGAGCCGCCCGGGCGGCCACTCCCTCGGTCACGCTCGTCGGCGTCCCCAAGGACGCGACGATGTCGCTGTCCGGGGAACTCGCGGTCACCTCGGTGCTGCGCGCCCAGGACCCGGACACCCGGGTGGCGCCGGCCGACCCCACCGCGGCGCAGCGGATCGACATCTCGGCCACCGCGCTGGCGACGAACAAATCGTTCACCGCGTCGGTGACCCCCGCCGGGGGTGGCGAGAACGGCGGCGCGGCGAGTCCGGTACTCGGCCAGGTCTCGGCCACCGCCGGGAACCCGAACGACCCAGCCGACGGCGACCAGCGCTCCTGCTCGGTGGCCAGGAACGATCCGCGCAACCAGGCCATGCAGCCGAAGCCACGCCAGGTCGAGTGGGCGGTCAACCAGGCCGTGCGCAACGCGCTCACCGTTCAGCGTCCGGCCAATTGGAAGAACCTGGGCATGCCCGCCTACACCCCGCAGGGCCTGTTCCCGCCGACCACGCTGAACGGCGGCGGCTACGTGCCCGCGCAGATCCTGCTCGGCATCGCCACCCAGGAGTCGAACACCTGGCAAGCGGCGAAGTTCGCGGTGCCGGGGGTGACCGCGAACCCGTTGATCGGCAACTACTTCGGCATCGACTACTACAACGACGTCGAGGGCGACGACTGGACGATCCGCTGGGACAAGGCCGACTGCGGTTACGGCGTCATGCAGGTCACCGACGGCATGCGCCTGGCGGGCAAGGAACGGCCAGGGGAGACCGCGCTGCCGTATGACCAGCAGCGGGCGATCGCACTGGACTTCACCGCCAACATCGCGCGCGGCCTGCGGATGCTGCAGGACAAGTGGAACCAGACCCGTGCGGCCGGGCTGACCATCAACAACGGCAGCGCGGACCGGCTGGAAAACTGGTTCTTCGCGGTGTGGGCCTACAACTCCGGCTTCCACCCGAACCCGGGCAACGGCGGCCCGTGGGGTGTGGGCTGGCTCAACAACCCGGTGAACCCGCACTACCCGGGTGACCGCAAGCCGTTCATGGAGGAGTCCTACGCCGACGCCGCGCACCCGGAGGACTGGCCGTACCCGGAGAAGGTGCTCGGGTTCGCGGGACACCCGATCGAGCTGATCGAAAGCCCCGGCACCCTGGTGCACGCCTTCCGCCCCGCGTGGTGGCTCACGGCCAACGACCGGTACAACGTCAAACCGCCGAAGGCCCAGTTCTGCGACAGCAGCAACCAGTGCGTGCCTGGCGGGCAGTTCCCGCCCCAGGCCGACGAGGTGCTGGGCGAACCGGCCGGGCCGTGCGCGCACAAGAACAGCGCGGGACTGTACGACCTGAAGTGCTGGTACCACCAGAATTCCACGTGGAAGGCCGACTGCCAGGACACCTGCGGCCGGGAACTGCTGCGGTTCGACCCCGGCTACGCCTACCAGGACGACGCCACGAACTACCCGCCGGTCTGCTCGCTGTCCGGGCTGCCCGCCGGCGCGCTCGTGGTGGACAACCTGCCGCAGAACGTGCCGTCGATCCGGCCCGGCTGCACCAAGCCGCCCAGTTCGGGCACGTTCGGACTCACCTTCGGGCAAGCCGCCAACGGCAACTACCCCGGCAAGATCGACGTGCACCAGATCGGGGCGGCCTACGGCGGGCAGTTCTGGATGAGCAACACCCACGACTCCGCCGAGCGGGAAGCGGTGGGCACGTGGACGCTGAACCAGGCCCGCACCGGCCCGATGAAGATCATGGCGCACCTCCCCGACCCGGGGGCGCGCACCCGGCTCGCCGAGTACAAGGTCAACGCCCAGGGCGGTGAGCGCAAGCGGCTGATCGACCAGTCGGCGGGCAGCGGGAACCGCTGGGTGAGCATCGGGACCTTCATGTTCAACGGCACCCAGCCGAGGGTGAGCCTGAGCAACCGCGCCGCCGACGGGGACAGCACGGTCCGGATCGCCTGGGACGCGGTCGCGTTCATCCCGGTCACCGGTCAGTACCACGAGGAGGCGGTCGAGGCGGCCGCGGTCTACGACGAGGACCAGAAAATCGACACCGCCGCGCCCGCCTCGTGGGTGGCCGGGCCGATCGCCAGCGGCGCCACGCTGCACCAGTGGGGCCGCGACTCCGCCAACGGCATCCTGGCCGCGACCGATCTCGGCTCGGCGACGAGGCAGACGATCAGCCGGTGGAAACAGCAGGTGGAGGCGGCGGGACCGGATCCGGTCAACCATCCGGACGGCAACAGCGCCGGGACCTGGATCGGGTTCGCCCAGCCCTACACCGACCGGCCGACGAGCAACCAGCGGCCCGCCTCGTTCGACGACGTGAACCGGCTGAAGATCCGGACCAAGGCGACCATCTCGTTCGTCACCGGGGACGACGCCAGGATCATTCCCGGCACCGAGTTCGCCGAGTACGAGCACCGCACCGGCAACTCGCACCTGCCGCCGTTCCTGGTGGAGTTGTTCGGCTCGCTCGAGCAGGACTACGGGATCACCCGGCCGGATCTGAGCTATCGGATGGTCGACCTGCACGTGCACGACGGGGCGTGGCGCTCGGCCGACCCGAGCCGAGACGGCAAGCTGCCCGGGCGTGCCTACGCCGAGGGCAGGCGGGCGCCCGAACTGACCGACGCCTCCGGGGCGGCTGCGCCGAACAACGCCTCGTGCGTGCGGGCGCAGACGACCGGCGGCGGATCGACCGGGTACCGGCCGATCCTGAGCCAGTCCGGTCCGGTGAACGCCGCGACCGCCTGGCGCGACCGCATCAAGGGCGACGGGCGGCTGCCCACCGCGCTCAAGGACCTGGCCGATGACGTCTGGGAGCTGTTCTTCAACGCCGGGGCGATGTCCGGGGTGAGTGCGGCGCTGTTCAACGACGCCCCGCCGATCTGGCAGGAACTCAACTTCCTGGCCTGCGTGGACGGCACCGTGCGGAAGCCGGACGCGTGGACCCCGATCCTGCGGACCAGCTGGATGCCGGACAACTACCTCTACCACCGGGGTCTGGCGATCGACCGGGACGGGGCGCGCACCGGCAGTGCGGCGCCTGTGCTGCGGGGTGACTGGTTCAACTTCACCAAGTTCCCCACCACCTCGGACACCGCCTACGGGCCGTGCCGCGGCATCGGCCTGCACGAGCGGGCGGGCAATCCGTGGGAAATCGCCCCGATGGTGCCGACCGATCCGGGGGCGAACCCGCCATTCGCGCGATTCTGTTCGAACGCCTGAACCGACGACGTGGTTTGTGGCATAGTTCCCCCGTTCGCGGTCACGCGTGCGGGGGGACTGGTCCATGTCGTCACCAGTGGGGGAACCGGCACTGGCGGCGCTGTTGCGCGGCTGGCGCGACCGGGCGCTGCTGACCCAGGAGCAACTGGCCGCGCGGACCGGGCTCAACGTCCGGAGCGTGCGGCGCCTGGAAGCCGGGGAACTGGTCCGGCCGCGCAGTGCCTCGGTGCGGGCGCTGGCGGACGCCCTCGGGCTCGACGACACCGAACGCGCGAGCTTGACCCGGGCCGTTTCCGGAACCTCGCCTGTCCGGCGGACGGGCACGGTGCCGAGACAATTGCCCGCCCCCGTCAGCACGTTCGTGGGACGCTCGCGGGAATTGGCTCTGCTGACCGAGCCCAGCCCCGAGGGCGCCATGGTGGTCACGGCCATCGACGGCATGGCGGGAGCCGGCAAGACTTCGCTGGCCGTGCACGCGGCGCACCGGCTGTCCTCGCGCTTCCCCGACGGCGATCTGTTCGCCGACCTGCGTGGTCACGCGCACGGCACGACCGCGGTGGACCCGGCCGACCTCCTCGCCCGCCTGCTGGCGGTCCTGGGCGTGGACGGCGACTCGATCCCGGCGCACCTCGACGACCGCTCGGCGCTCTACCGCAGCCTGCTCGCCGACCGCCGGATGCTGGTGGTGCTCGACAACGCCGCCGACGAGGCGCAGGTCCGGCCGTTGCTGCCCGGCTCGGGCGGTTGCCGCGTGTTCGTCACGAGCCGACGGCGGCTGGTCGGCCTGGACGGGGTGACCACGGTGTCGGTCGGGGTGATGCCGACCCCGGACGCGATCGCGTTGTTCACCGCGGCCGCCGGCGGTGAACGCGTCGAGGGCGCCTCGCCGGAAGCGCTGGCGGAACTGGCCGGCCGCTGCGGGGCGCTGCCGCTGGCCCTGCGCCTGGCCGCGGCCCGGTTACGGGCCCACCCGTCCTGGACGGTGCCCCACCTGCTGCGGCGCCTCGACGCCGGGCACCGCACGCTGACCGAGCTGCGCGGCGGACAGCAGAGCGTGCTCAGCGCCCTCGAACTGTCCTATCAGGACCTCAACGCCGCGCAGTCGCGTGCGTACCGCCTGCTCGGCCTGCACCCGGGCGCGCACGTCACGCCGGCGGCGGCGACGGCACTGCTCGGCACTTCGGTCGCCGCCGCGTCGGCGGTGCTCGACGAACTGCTGGAAGTGCACCTGCTTGAGGAACCCGTGCCCGGCCGGTTCGCCTTCCACGACCTGATCCGCGTGCACGCCGCCGAAGCGGCCGAGCGCGAGGAGGCCGACGTCGTCCGGCGAACCGCCCTGGATCGCCTGCTCGAGCACTACGGCCGGACCGCGTCGGCGGTGATGGACCACCTGTACCCCTACGAGGCCGACATGCGGCCGCAACTGCCCCACGCCACGGCGGAGACACCGGAGGACGCGGCCGGGTGGCTGGACGCCGAACTGCCCAACCTGCTCCCGCTCGCCCGAGCCGCGGCCGAGCACGACTTCGCCGCCCACACCCGGCACCTGGCGGGCACCTTGCACCGCTGCCTGCGCACCCGGGGTCGCTACTCCGAAGCCGAAGGGCTGCACGAGCGGGCGCTGTCCACCGCACGCGCCGCCGGGGACCGCCTGGGCGAGGTGGAAGCCCTGCTCGGTCTCGGTGAACTCGACAGCCTTCGCGGGCACCACGAAGCCGCCGCTGAGAAAGCTGCTCGCGCCGTGAGCCTGGCCCGCGCCATCGAACACCGGCCAGGTGAGCTGCGGGCCCTGATCAGCCTCGGGTTCGTGAAGCTGGAGTTGATGGAGCTCAAGGAGGCGGCCGACCACTACGCGGAGGCGCTGGACCTCGCCCGCGCACTCACGCACCGCACCGGTGAGCTGGACGCCCTCATCGGCGCGAGCCACGTCGAGCGGGTACTCGGCAAGGATGACCGGGCCGTCGAGCATCTGACCTCGGCGCTGGACCTAGCACGCGCGACGGGCCACCACACCAGCGAAGCGCGGGCGCTCAACGGCCTCGGGTACGTCCACCTCAAACGGGACGAGCCAGGCCCGGCGACCGATCGGTTCACGCGGGCGCTGGAGTTGGCTCGCGACACCGGGTACCGCGTGGGCGAACTCAGCAGCCTCGCCGCACTCGGCGATCTGCACCACCTGGCAGGGCGACACCAGCAGGCACGTGAGTGTTTCCAGGACATCGCCGACCTGGCCGGTCAGATCGGCAACCGGAACTGGCAGTTCGAGGCCATCCACAGCCTGGGCAGGCTCCAGTACGACGCCGGGAATTTCCCCGAGGCCCTCGATCACCACGCCCAGGCGCTGGCGCTGGCCACCGACCTGGACCAGCCGAGCGACCAGGCTCGCGCCCACGACGGGCTGGCCTGTGCCCACCACGCGCTCACCCGGCACGAGCAAGCCCGGCACCACTGGAGCCAAGCCCTGGACATCCTCACCGCGCTCGGCGTCGAGGAAACCGACGAGCGCGGTGTGGACGTCCGGAGCCTCCAGGCACGCCTGACCGGCTAGCTGTATGAGGCCATGGGTTGGTGACGGCTGAGCGAGGGGACGGATTTTCCGGCGGCAGGATGGAAGTGCGACCAACTTCCGCCGGCCGCAGCCGCGCTGGCCTGGCCGGTGTCCAGGGTCGCGCCGCGCAAGGTCAGCAAGCCACGGGTGCCCGCCAGCTCGGAACCGCGCAGGTCGCAGCCGCCGGCTTTCGTGGCCTGGAATCCGGCGCCGGTGAGGTCGCAGTCGGTGAAGACCGGAGGAACTCGGTCCGACGGGGCGGTCGCGTGCTGTGGGGCGGAATAGGTTTCGGCGGAACCGGGAAGGAGGGGTGTGCGAACAGCCACGAACACCTCACCAGCACCTCGTCCGGACAGCTCGGACCCGCCCACGGACGCCGCGCTGCTCGCGGGGACCCGGACGGACTTCGCCACGGTCTTCGACCGGCACGCCGCGGAGATTTACCGGTACTGCGCCCGGCGCATCGGCACCGACGCCGTGGACGACGCGGTGGCCGACACCTTCACGATCGCCTACGAACGCCGGGCCCGCTTCGACGCGACCCGGTCCAGCGCCCTGCCCTGGTTATACGGCATCGCGACCAACGTCCTGCGCCGCTACCGGGCCGCGGAAGCCCGGCACCGCAAGCTAATTCAGCACGAGTCCGAGGCGTCTGCGGAGCCGACGGCCGAGCGCGCCGTCTCCCGCGCGGACGCTGACACCGCGATCCGAGCGCTGGCCGGTGAGCTGGACAAAGTGCCCCGACGGCAGCGGGACGTGCTCTACCTCTATGCCGCCGGCCTGAGCTACGCCGACATCGCGACCGCGCTGGAAATCCCGATCGGCACGGTCATGTCCCGGCTGCACCGGGCGCGGACCCGACTGCGCGCCGCCCTGCTCGCGCAGGGCATCACCGGCACCACCCTGGAGGGACCAGCATGACCGATCCGGCAGAGCACCGCGCCGTCGACACGGCGCTGCGCCGCTACCACCGCGCCGGCCCCCGACCGGCGCCCGCCGACTTGGCCCTCATCCGCCAGCGCGTACTGCTGCGCACCGCCGACCCGGGAACCAGGGGAGTGCCCGGCTGGTCCCTGCGCCGGGTGGCAGTGGCCGCCGCGGCTTCGGCCGTCGTGGCCGGAGTGGCGGCCACCGCCGTCGCGGTGTGGCCGAGCGGGTCGCCGTCCGGCACCGTCGCCGGTGCGCCACCCGGCACGGGGACGGCCGCCACCGGCCGGTCCGGCGCCAACGCGACCGACGACGCGATCACCGAGGCGATCACGGGCGCGGACTCCGCGCCGGCGACCGTGGACCTGGTCGTGCGGCGGGTCGCCAACGCCCAGCCCCTGGACCTCCGCCACGGCGGCTATCTCTACACCGCTCGACACGATGTGTCCGTGCAGTCCGCGACCGGCGTGGACGGCTCGGCCCACTACGTGACCGAAGAGGTGTCCGAGCGGTGGAGCGCGGTCGACGCGGGAACCCTGCCCGAGCTCATCAAGTCGACCCGTGGCCTGAACGCGCGACCGCTCACCCCGGAGGACGGTGCCCGGCTGGCCGCGTACGGCACCGACTACACCACGGTCATCACGTCCACCTACGACCCGGCGACCGACCCCAAGGGCGACCCAGGTCCGGCGCCGGAGCCCAGCCTGGTCAATCCGACGCCTGCCTACCTGGCCTCGTTGCCCACCGACCCCGAGCGGCTGCGGGCGGTGCTGCGGGCTGAGGCGGCCGGCGACGGCGCCGCGGCCGACGCCGACCACCTGATCTTCAAGCGGGTGTCCGCGCTGGCCACTGCGGCCGACGCGCTCCTGTCACCGGAACTGCGGTCCGCCCTGTACCGGGTGCTGGCCGGGTTGCCCGGGATCGAACGGGTGCCCGGCCGGGTCGACCTCTCCGGCCGGGTTGGGGTGGCGATCGCCGAGACCGATCGCCACGGCAGGCGCACGGAGATCGTGATCGACCCGGTCAGCACCCGCATGATCGGTTTCCGGACCGTGGCGCTGACCGGGATCGACGGCATCCCGGCGGGGACCGTGCTGTTCTCCGCCACCTCCGACCAGAAGGTCGTCGCACACCAGGGGGACAAGTGAAGAGCGCACTCGGCACTGTGGCGGCACTGGCGGTCGTCGTGGCGTCGGCCGGACAGGCGGACGCGGCACCGGGCGGCTGGGAGGTCATCCCGGCCGGGTCGGAGTCGGCCAACCTGGTGTCGGTGACCGCGACGGCGGCGGACGACCTGTGGACGGCGGGTTTCGGCATCCGGCGGGAGGTCTCCGAGGAGGGCAACGCCCAGGTGTTCCTCCAGCCGCAGGCGCGGCACTGGGACGGCACGGCCTGGTCGGTGGTCGCGACCGCGCCGCTGGACAAAGGTGTGTCAGGCCAGTTCCAGGCGATCGCCGCGTCCGCCACCGACCAGGTCTGGGCGGTGGGCGGTTCGTGGCGGTCGGGCGTGGGCGGCGGCCGGTCGCTGATCGAGCGCTGGGACGGCACGGCGTGGTCCGGGACGCCCGCCGACGACGTCCCGGACGCCGACAACGTGTTGTTCGGTGTGGCGTCGGTCGGCGCGACCGACGCGTGGGCGGTCGGCTCCGCCTCGCGCGGCCGGGCGGAGCCGGTGGCACAGCACTGGGACGGCGTCCGCTGGACCCGCGTGCCGCTGCCCGCGGACCTGGGTGATGCCGTGCTGTCGGCGGTCGCGGCCGGTGGACCGGCGGACGTGTGGGCCGCCGGGTACCTCACCGGTGACCCGGTCTCCGGGCGCCCCTCCGAACCGCTGGTGCTGCACTGGGATGGGGTGTCCTGGTCGCGGGTCGCGCTGCCTTCCACGACCGGCCTGGGGATGACGCGGGTCGGCGCCATCACCGTGGCACACGGCCAGGTGTGGGTGGTGGGTTCGTCGACCACCGGCGGCGCTGTCAACCGCAAGCCGTTGGCCTTGCGCGTTGACCGCCGAGGTGCGGTGATCGAGCGCACGCCCGACGAGCAGGGGCAGCTCAACGGGGTCACCGTCGTGGGCCACGAGGTGTGGGCCGTGGGCTACCAGTACGACGATGCGGGCAAGCCGCACTCCTACGCGCTGCGCCGAGAACCCGGCGGCACGTGGCGGCGCGCGCCCGCTCCCGAGGTGGTCGGCGGCACGCTGTTCGGCGTCACCGCGGTCCCCGGCACCGGCACGCTGTGGACGACCGGCGCGATGGACGGCGCCGAACCCGGCCTTCCGTCGCCCCTGATCGCGAGGCTCCCCAAGCGCTGGTGACCGAACCGCCGGTGGACGGCCACGGCGGTGTGTCGCCGCAGCCGTCCACCGGTTTCGACGTGGTCCGCATGGCTTTCCGACCGCCTCACTCGGGCGAGGAGCGCACGGCGTGATCCCTTGCTGGCGATCTCCCCGACCGGCCCGGCGAAGGACTCTTGTCGCCGGGCCGGTCACCCGGTCGCGGGTGCGCAGGATCGGTGGACGTAAGTCCTCGGTGTTGGGGACCAACGCGGGCAGCCACCACCGTGGCTTGCCGACCACCCTGAGTTCCTGAATGCGAGTTGCCGCGTGGCCGGCCGCCGTACCCGGGATCGCTGAAGGGGTTTGTCGATGAACAGGATCGTTGTCGGTGTGGATGGGTCGGACGGCGCCAGGGAAGCGGTGTTGTGGGCCGCGCGGACTGCCGCCGACCGCGGGCTGGAGTTGCACATCGTGCACGGGCAGCGGGTGGTCGAATTCGCCTACGGGGGCGGATTGGCCGGCGCCGCCGGTGTTTTCGAGGCCATCCGGGCCGAGGCGGTGCAGATCATCGCCGACGCGGTGGAGCAGGCGAAGTCGGTGTCGGACGCGCTGGTGGTCACCACGGAGATGCCGGTCGACCATCCGGTGGTGCTGCTGAACGAACTGTCCAGGACGGCGGACATGGTCGTGGTGGGCGGGACCGGGCACAGCGGCTTCGCCGGGGTGCTGGCGGGGTCCACGGCGGTCAGGGTGGCCAGCCACGCCCACTGCCCGGTCGCGGTGATCCGGAAGGCCCCCGATGCCGACACCGTCCCGGTCAGCGGTCCGGTGGTGGTCGGGGTGGACGGCAGTCCGAACAGTGAGAAGGCGATCGCCGTCGCTTTCGCCGAGGCGTCGGCGCGGGGCGCGGCGCTGGTGGCCATGCACGCCTGGACCGACACGACCTACGACTACTACTACGGTTCGGCCCGGCTCATGGTGGCCTGGGAATCGTTCGCCGAAGAGGAGGAGCGGCTGCTGGCGCAGCGGCTGGCGGGGTGGCGGGAGAAGTACCCCGATGTCGAGGTGCGCAAGGAACTGCTCAAGGACCGCCCCCGGCACGCGCTGCTGGCCGCCGCCGAGGACGCGCGACTGGTCGTGGTGGGCAGCCACGGACGCGGGGGTTTCCGGGGCATGCTGCTGGGGTCGACCAGCCTGGCGCTGGTGCAGCACGCGAACTGCCCGGTGCTGGTGGTCCGCCCGGAGAAGAACCGATGACCGCGGTGCGCGCGCGCTCGGAGACCCTCACCGCCACCGAGCTGGAAGCCGTGGACGCGTTGTGGCGAGCGGCGAACTACCTGTCGGCCGGGCAGATCTACCTGATGGCCAACGCGCTGCTGCGTGAACCGTTGCGGCCGGAACACGTGAAGCCGAGGCTGCTCGGGCATTGGGGTACCTCGCCCGGGCTGAACTTCGTCTACGCCCATCTGAACCGCGCCATCCTGACCCACGACTTCGACGCGCTGTTCGTCACCGGTCCCGGTCACGGTGGTCCGGCACTGCTGGCCAACACCTGGCTGGAGGGCACCTACACCGAGGCGTGGCCCGAGGTCACGCGGAATGCCGAGGGCATGGAGGAGCTGTTCCGCCAGTTCTCCTTCCCCGGCGGCGTGCCCAGCCACGTCGCGCCGCAGGTTCCCGGGTCCATCCACGAAGGCGGTGAGCTGGGGTATTCGCTGGCGCACGCCTACGGTGCCGCGTTCGACAACCCCGGCCTGGTGGTGGCCTGCGTGATCGGCGACGGTGAGGCCGAGACCGGGCCACTGGCCACCAGTTGGCACGCGAACAAGTTCCTCGACCCGCGCCGCGACGGCGCGGTGCTGCCGATCCTGCACCTCAACGGGTACAAGATCGCCAATCCCACCGTCCTGGCGAGGATCCCGCACGCCGAGCTGGACGCACTGCTGCGCGGGTACGGCTACACGCCGCACTACGTCGAAGGCCACGAGCCCGCCGAGATGCATCAGGCCATGGCGGCGACCTTGGATGCGGTCCTGGGCGAGATCCGGGCCGCGAAGCAGTCGGGGCACCGGCCCAGCTGGCCGATGATCGTGCTGCGCAGCCCCAAGGGCTGGACCGGTCCGTCCGTTGTGGACGGTGTACCGGTGGAGGGCACCTGGCGCGCGCATCAGGTGCCGCTGTCCGGCGTGCGGCAGAACCCCGGACACCTGCGCCAGCTGGAGGCGTGGCTGCGGTCCTACCGCCCCGAGGAACTCTTCGACGACGAGGGCCGCCCGACGGCACAGGTCACCGCGCTGATCCCGGCCGGGGTGCGGCGGATGGGCGCCAGCCCGCACGCCAACGGCGGACTGGTTCTCCAGCCGTTGTCGCTGCCGGATCCCGAGGAGCACGCCGTGGCGGTGCCGCGGCCGGGCGGCACCTCCGCCGAGCCCACCCGCGTGCTGGGCCGGTACCTGCGGGAGGTGTTCGCGGCCAACGCGGACAAGGCGAACTTCCGGCTCTTCGGTCCCGACGAGACGGCGTCGAACCGGCTGGACGCGGTGTACGAGGTCACCGGCAAGGCCTGGCAGGCCGGGATCGAACCGGTGGACGAGCACCTCGAAGCCGGCGGGCGGGTGCTGGAGGTGCTGTCCGAGCACCTGTGCCAGGGCTGGCTGGAAGGCTATCTGCTCTCCGGACGCCACGGCCTGTTCTCCTGCTACGAAGCCTTCGTGCACATCGTCGACTCGATGCTCAACCAGCACGTCAAGTGGCTGAAGGTGCACCGGGGGATCCCGTGGCGGCGGCCGGTCGCGTCGCTGAACTACCTGCTCACCTCCCACGTGTGGCGCCAGGACCACAACGGTTTCTCCCACCAGGACCCCGGTTTCGTCGACCACGTCGCGAACAAGAGCGCCGAGGTCGTGCGCGTGTACCTCCCGCCGGACGCGAACACCCTGCTACACGTGATGCACCACTGCCTGCGCAGCCGGGACTACGTCAACGTGGTGGTGGCGGGAAAGAACGACACGCCCAACTGGCTCGACGGCGAACAGGCCGCGCTGCACTGCGCCCGTGGGGCCGGCATCTGGGAATGGGCCGGCTCGCACCACGACCGGCCACCGGACGTGGTGCTCGGCTGCGCGGGGGACGCCCCGACCATCGAGGTCCTCGCGGCGGCCGAGTTGCTGCGCGAACTGCTGCCGGAGCTGGCGGTGCGGGTGGTCAACGTGGTCGACCTGATGCGGCTGCAGCCGGAGGTCGAGCACCCGCACGGCATGGGGGACCGGGAGTTCGACGCGCTGTTCACCCCGGACCGGCCGGTGATCTTCGCCTACCACGGCTATCCCTGGCTGATCCACCGGCTGGCCTACCGCCGGACCAACCACCACAACTTCCACGTCCGGGGCTACACCGAGAACGGCACCACGACCACCCCGTTCGACATGCTGGTGCTCAACCGGATGGACCGCTTCCAGCTGGTCATCGACGTGATCGACCGCGTGCCCGGCCTGGCCGCCACGGCCGGGGTCGTCCGCCAGCGGATGACCGAAGCCAGGGAACGGCACAGCCGGTGGATCCGGCGCCACGGCGAGGACCTGCCCGAAATCCGTGACTGGGCCTGGACGGGCGAGCGATGACGGTGGACGTGGGAGCGCGGGCGGTGCTCGCGGACGGTCAGGTGGCGCGGTTGCGGCTGCTGCACCCCGAGGACGCCGCCGCGGTGCTCGCGCTCCACGAAGAGCTTTCTGCCCGGGACCGCTACTTCCGGTTCTTCGGCCCCGCGCCGAAGCGACTGGATGACCTGGCGGCCAAGATCGCCGCCGACGCCGGGCCACAGCACGCCGCGATCGGCGCTTTCCTGGAGGAGAAACTGATCGGGGTCGCGAACTACTACGTGCTGCGGAACTCCGGTGTCGCGGAGGTCGCCGTGGCCGTGGACGGGACGGTGCACGCGCACGGCGTGGCGACGCTGCTGCTGGAACACCTCGCCGCGGTCGGCCGGAGCCGGGGGCTCACGCGGTTCGTGGCGGAGGTGCTCGCCGAGAACGCCAGGATGATCCAGGTGCTGACCGATCTCGGGATGCCGTACGAATTCCGCGGGATCGGGGCCGAGCGCGAGGTCTCCTTATCGCTGCGGCCGACCGAGCAGTACCTGGACGCCGTCGTCCGCCGCGACCTGGTGGCGGACTCGGCCAGCCTGCGGCACTTCTTCCGCCCCGCGTCGGTGGCGGTGGTCGGCGCCGGCCGCGGTGCGGGCTCGGTCGGCCGTGCTGTGCTGGCCAACATCCTGCGCAGCGGCTTCCCGGGTTCGGTGTCCGCGGTCAACCCGCACGCGACCGAGATCCTCGGCGTGCCGTGCCACCCCTCGGTCGCCGAACTGCCGGAAACACCCGAGCTGGTGGTGATCGCCGCCCCCGCCGCGGCCTGCGAGTCCATTGTGGAGCAATGCGGCGAGCGCGGGGTCGCGGCGGTGGTCCTGCTGTCGGCCGGGCTGACCGGTGAGCGGGCGGGGGAGCGGGTGGTGGCCGCCGTCCGGCGCCACGGGATGCGGCTGGTGGGACCGAACTGCCTCGGCGTGCTGAGCACCGAACCCGGGCACCCGCTCGACGCGACCTTCCTGCGCGATCCGGTCGCCGCCGGGCCGGTCGGCGTGGTCACCCAGTCCGGCGGCGTGGGCATCGCGCTCGCCGGAGCCCTCACCCGGCTCGGCATCGGGGTGTCGGGCCTGGTGTCCACCGGCGACAAGTACGACGTCAGCGGGAACGACCTGCTGCTGCGGTGGCGAAGTGACGAGCGCACCGAGATCGCGGTGCTGTACCTGGAATCGTTCGGGAACCCGAGGAAGTTCAGCCGGCTGGCCGCCGCGCTCGCGCGGGAGAAGCCCGTGCTCGCGGTGCGCAACGGCAGTGGTCTCGTGGCGCAGGACGCGGCGGCCTCCCACACCGCCGCGGCGGCCACTCCGGCGGTGACCCGGGACGCGCTCTACGAGCAGGCCGGCGTCATCGCCGTGGACTCGGTGACGGAGCTGACCGATGTCATCGCGGCACTGGCCTGGCAGCCGCTGCCCGCGGGGGGCTCGGTGGCGATCGTCAGCAACGCGGGTGGAGCGGGTGTGCTGGCGGCCGACGCGTGCGAGCGCGCCGGGCTGTCCATCGCCGAACTCACCGCGGGAACCGCCAGGAGGCTGGCCTCGGTACTGCCCGCGCAGGCAAGGATCCGCAACCCGGTCGACACCACCGCGGCGGTGCCCGCGGCGGCCTTCGGCGAATCGGTCCGGCTCGTGCTCGAGGACGAAAACGTGGACGCACTGCTGGTGGTCACCGTGCCGACGGCTGTCGGTGACCCGCTCGACGGCGTGGCCCCGGTCTTGACCGGTACGGCCACGAAGACCGTGCTCGCCGTGCGACCGGGGCAGCCCGCGCGGGTCCGGCCGCTGGGGGAGGCGGTCACCGCCTCCTACGACGATCCGGTCGCCGCCGCGATCGTCCTGCGCAGGCTGGTGTCCTACCGGAACTGGCTGGACCAGCCGCGCGAGGAAGTCCGGCTGAGCCCGGCGATCGACGCCCCGGCGGTGACCAGCCTGGTCCAGGCCGCGCTGGCCCGGGGAGCGGGCTGGCTGCCGCCCGGCGACTGCGCCGAACTGCTGCGACTCGCCGGTATCCCGCTGGTCACCACCCGGTACGTCACGACCGAACAGGCCGTCGTGGCCGAACTCACCGCGGTCGGCGGTCCGGTGGCGATCAAAGCCGACGCCGCCGGGCTGCTGCACAAGAGCGTCGGCGGCGGGGTGTTCACCGGGGTGCTCGATGCCGACGGCGCCCGGGAGGCGGTGCGCACGTTCCAGCGCCGGTTCGGCGACGACCTGCGCGGGTTCGTCGTCCAGCCGATGGCACCGCCGGGACGCGAGTTGCTCGTGGGCGTGCGCTCGGACGAGGTGTTCGGCCCACTGGTGGTGTTCGGTGTCGGTGGTGTCGATACCGATCTCATCGACGACCGGTGCGCCCGGCTCGCGCCGTTGGACGGTGCCGGGACCGAACTCCTGATGGACGGGCTGCGCTCGTCGAAAGCCCTCTGGGCCGGGGCACGTGGACCGCGCTTCGGTGCGCGAGGTGCTGTCGCGCGTGAGCGGCCTGGCCGAACTCGTCCCGGAGATCGCCGAACTGGACCTAAACCCGGTCCGGGCGTTCCCTGGCGGCTGCCTCGCCCTCGACGTCCGCGTGCGCCTCGAGCGGCGTGAGACGCCCGATCCCTTCCTGCGCCAGCTCCGGGTGTGAGCGGCCCCGACCGAGGAGTCACCTTGCGGATCCTGACCTTGAACCCGGGCTCGTCCAGCCTCAAAGCGTCGCTGGTGGACGACGGCGTCGCGCACGGCTGGGCGACCTGGGAACTGGCCGAAGCGCGGGACGACGCGCGCGCGGTGCGCGACGCCTTGGGACGCTGGGCCGACCTCGATGCCGTGGCCGTCCGGTTCGTGCACGGCGGAGCCCGGAAAGAACCCACGCTGCTCGACGACTCCCGCCTGGCCGCACTGGATCGGCTGGTGCCGCTGGCACCGGTGCACCAGCCCCTCTCACTGGCCGTCGCGCGCACCGTCCGGCAGACCCGGCCCGAACTGCCGGTGGTCGCCTGCTTCGACACCGCGTTCCACGCGACCCTGCCCGAGGCCGCGGCCCACTACCCGCTGCCGCGTGCGTGGACCCGGCAGAACCGGTTGCGCCGCTACGGGTTCCACGGCCTGTCGTGCCAGTACGCCGTCCGGCGCGCCGCGGAACTGCTGGGCCGGAGCGTGACGGGGCTGCAGCTGGTCTGCTGCCACGTCGGCGCCGGCGTCTCGGTCACCGCGGTCAAGAACGGGCACAGCGTCGACACCAGCATGGGCTTCACCCCGCTGGAAGGCGCGATGATGGCCACGCGGTCCGGTTCGGTCGATCCCGGGCTGCTGCTGCACGTGATGTCCACCGCGCAGATGACCCCTGGGGAGATGGCCGACGCGCTCAACCACCGGTCGGGACTCGCCGGCATGAGCGGGACCAACGGCGACCTGCGCGCGGTGCTGGCCGCGAAAGCGGCGGGCGAGGAGGACGCGGACCTCGCGTACGCGGTCTACCTGCACCGGCTGCGCCGTGAGATCGGCGCGGCGGCGATGAGCCTGGACCGGCTGGACGCCCTGGTGTTCACCGGTGGCGTCGCCGAATTCCAACCGGACGTCATCCGCGCCGTGGCCGGTGGCCTGCCGGTGCTCGGCGTGCACGCCGGCGACGTGACCCCGCCTGCCGGGGAGGACGGCGTGCTGAGCGAGCCGGGAGCACCGGTCGCCGTGCTGACCGTCGTGCCACGCGAAGACCTCGAAATCGCGCAAGGCGCACAGGACATGCTGTCCACGCAAGGCGCGCTGCGGTGAGCGCCATGCCGGAACAACGGGGAAAGCGGTTGCCCGCGGGAGATCGTGTGTAGAGGATGTGGTGTGGTTGGTCGTGGTGAGTTGACGGATAAGGCGTGGGCGAGGGTCGCGCCGTTGCTGCCTGCGGAGTCTGGGCGGCGGGGTGGGCGGTGGCGTAGTCACCGGCAGGTGATCAACGCGGTTCTGTGGCATGAACGGACCGGTGCGCCGTGGCGTGACCTGCCCGAACGCTATGGGCCGTGGAAGACCGCGCATGAGCGGTTACGCAAGTGGACCGCGGACGGGGCGTGGGACCGGATCCTCGAACACGTGATCGTCAAGGACGACTCGCTGGGAACCTTGGAGGACAACGTCGAGTTCGTGATCAGTGTCGATTCCACGAGTGTGCGGGCGCATCAGCACGCGGCCGGTGCCCGGAAAAAGGGGGCTGCGCGGACTGGATCGACGACCTCGCGATCGACGGGGAATGCCTCGGGCGCTCGCGAGGAGGGCTGACGACCAAGCTCCACCTGGCCGTCGACGGCGCGGGCTTACCTTTGGCGGTGATCCTCACCCCCGGTCAGGCCGGAGACAACCCGCAACTACTACCGCTGCTGGACGAGATCCACGACATCGAGGTGGATGAGCAGAAGGTCCGGGTGGGGCGGGTGCTCGCCGATAAGGCTTACACCCATCCGAGCACCCGTCAGGCGCTACGCACGCGCAGGATCAAGGCCACTATTCCCGAACGCGCTGATCAAATTGCCCGCCGCAAGACCCGAGGCTCGGCCGGTGGCAGACCACCGGCCTTCGACCCCGACCTCTACAAACTGCGCAACGTGGTCGAGCGATGCTTCAACCGGCTCAAACAATTCCGGGGCCTGGCAACCCGCTACGCCAAACGAGCCGCCTACCACCGCGCCGAGATCATCCTCGCCTGCATCGTCCTTCACCTCCGATGAAGATCCCCAGGACACGTCCTAGTTGGCTGCGGGTGGCTTGCTGCTCGCGGCGGGGACGGTGTGGATCGCGGTGCCGTTGAACCGCACCTCGGCGCCGGTGGGTGCCGAAGGTCCTCTCGCGCGGTGACCGTCGCCCGTCTCGCGAACGGGCGAATCCGGCCAAAATTCCAGGAAAGCCCGTACGACGTGGGGAGAGTGAGATGTCCGTGAATTCCGCGGTGGTGGTCGGTGTCGACGAGTCGGCGACGTCGATGAACGCGGTGCGCTGGGCCGCGGCCGTGGCCGCGCAGCGCAATCGTGAACTGCGCCTGGTCCACGTCATCGACGACATCCTGCTGAGCCTGCCGAGGCCGTTGCCCACGCAGGAGAACCTGCACGAGGTGGTGCTCGCGCGAGGGCACCGGCTGCTGGCCAAGGCCAGGGAAGCGGCCCGCGAAGTGGCGCCCGAGGTCAAGCTGCACGTCGAACTGGCCCGCGGACGGGCGATGGATGTGCTCCGCGGCGAGTCCGAGACGGCGGGGCTGCTGGTGCTGGGCACGCCGGGTTTGCGTCCGCTGGGCCGGTTCCTGGTCGGCTCGGTCACGATCGCCCTGTCCGCGCACGCGGCCTGCCCGGTGGCCGTGGTCCGCGCCCACGTAGGCGAAGACGCGCCTCCCGCCGAGGGCGCGGTGGTCGTCGGGGTGGACGGCTCGCCGTCCAGTGAGCAGGCCATCGAGGTCGCCTTCGAGGAGGCGTCCTGGCGGGGTGCGCCGCTGGTCGCGGTGCACAGCTGGGATGAACCGTTCATCGCCGCGATCTTCGAGGAAGCGCGACTGCTGCTGGACCGGCCCCTGGTCGAGGCGCACGAACGCGAGGTGCTTTCCCAGCGTCTGGCGGGCTGGCGGGAGAAGTTCCCCGAGGTGCACGTCGACCCGGTGGTGGCCCGCGGCAGTGCCTCGGAGCGGCTGCTCGAGTACGCCGACCGCGCCCAGTTGCTGGTGGTGGGCAGCCGCGGCCGCGGTGGCCTGAGCGGGATGCTGCTCGGCTCCACCAGCCAGACGGTGCTGTCCTACGCGCTGTGCCCGGTGATCGTGGCGCGGCCCGCCGCCGGGGGGAAGAGCTGATGCGCGCCCGGGACGTGATGAGCAAGCCGGTGCTCGCGGTGGCTCCGGACGCGACGGTGAAGGAGGCGGCGGACCTGCTGGTCCACCACGGGTTCACCGCCCTGCCGGTGCTCGGGGAGCAGCGGGAACTGCTCGGCGTGGTGTCGGAGGCCGATCTGGTCGCCGATCGCTTCCCGGTTCAGCTGGGGCCAACGGCCCAGCTGGTCTCCGAAGTGATGACCACGCCGGCGCGCTCGGTCGGTGCCGAGGCCGACATGGCGGACGTGGCCAGGCTGATGCTGGGCGGCCACACCCGCAGCGTCCCGGTGACCGAAGGCGGGCAGGTGGTCGGCGTGGTGACCCGGCACGACCTCGTTCGCGCGCTGGCGCGCGACGACGAGGCGCTGACGCGGGACATCCAGCGCCGGCTCGCGTTCTTCGGTGGTCAGGGCCGCTGGACGGTCGAGGTGCGCAACGGCGAAGCGCTGGTGATCGATCAGTTCGACAGTGCGGCCGATCGGCAGGTGGCCACCGTGCTGGCGCAGACGGTGCCCGGCGTCGTCAAGGCCCGCTGTGAAGCCGCCACGAGAGCGGAGAGCGGTACGTGACCGCCGGGAAGACCGACGTGCGCCAGGGACTGAGTTCGGCAGAGGCGGCACGCAGGCTGATCGAGTACGGGCCGAACCGGCTCGAGACGGAGCGTGGGCCCGGCCTGCCGGCGATGCTGCTCGCCCAGCTCAAGGATCCGCTGGTGGCGATCCTGGTGATCGCCGCGGTGGTGACCTTCGCCTTCGGTGACTACGTCGACGGTGGCGTCATCACCGGGGTGGTGGTGCTCAACGCGGTGATCGGCGCGGTGCAGGAGGCCAAGGCGCGCCGTGCGCTGGACGCGCTGGCGAAGCTGGTTCCGCTGGAAACCACCGTTTTGCGTGACGGGATCGTGTGCCGGATCCCGGCCGAGCAGCTGGTGCCCGGAGATATCGTCGACCTCGCGGCAGGAGACCGGGTCCCGGCGGACGTCCGGCTCGCCGAGACCCGCTCGCTCGAAATCGACGAATCCATGCTGACCGGCGAGTCGGTGCCGGTGCCGAAAAGCACTGAACGGGTCCCGGACGACGCGCCGCTCGCGGACCGCACGGACTCCGCCTTTTCCGGAACGCTGATCACCAAGGGCACCGGCCGCGCGCTGGTCACCGCCACCGGCAAGGCGACCGAGCTCGGTGCGGTGCAGAACCTGGTGGCGACCGCGGGCACCGTGGCGACACCGCTGACGCGCAAGCTCGGCCGGTTCTCCCGCCTGGTCGGCCTGGCGATCCTGGTGGTCGCCGCGATGACCTTCGTGCTGGGCGTGTTCCGTGGCACCCCGGCGCTGGAGATGTTCACCGCCGCGGTGGCACTCGCGGTGGGGGCGATCCCCGAAGGACTGCCCGCGGCTGTGTCCATCGTGCTGGCCATCGGCGTGGTCCGGATGTCGCGGCGCAACGCGGTCGTGCGGCACCTGCCCGCGGTCGAGACGCTCGGCGGGACCACGGTGATCTGCACCGACAAGACGGGCACCCTGACGCTGAACCGGATGACGGTGACCCAGGTGGTCGCGATGGGCGGCACCGAGCGGGACTGCCGGATCGCCGGCGTGCTGTGCAACGACGCCGAACTGTCCGAAGTGGATGGTGAGCGGCGCGAAGTCGGTGACCCCACCGAAGTCGCACTGCTCGCCGAAGCGCGGCGCGCGGGTGTCGACCCCGCCACTGTCCGCGCCCGGCAGCCCAGGACGGACGTGCTGCCCTTCGAGTCGGAACGCCGGTACATGGCCACCGTGCACCGCGACGAAACCGGCGAACTCGTCGGCTACGTCAAGGGCGCCGCGGAGGAGGTGCTCGCCCGGTGCGATGGCATCGATCGGGAAGCGGCACTGACCACGGCACACGAGCTGACCGCGCGGGGCCTGCGGGTACTCGCCTTCGCCCGCTTCGTGCCGGATGACGCGCACTCGGCCGCGCAGGCGGACCGCGGCGGGCTCACCCTGCTGGGGTTCCAGGCCATGCACGATCCACCGCGGCCGGAGGCGGTCGCGGCGGTGAAGGCGTGCCGCGCGGCGGGCATCGAAGTCAAGATGATCACCGGTGACCACCCCGGAACCGCGCGGGCGATCGCCGCGGAAGTCGGCCTGGTCGATGAGGGCGCCGAGGTGCCGGTGCTGACCGGCGCCGAACTCGACCGGTTGCCCGAGGACGAGTTCGATGAGCGGGTCGCGGGCACCCCGGTGTTCGCCCGGGTCTCCCCGGGCCAGAAACTGAGGCTGGTCAAGGCTTTGCAGCGGCGCGGGCAGATCGTCGCGATGACCGGTGACGGAGTCAACGACGCCCCGGCCCTGCGCCGGGCCGACATCGGCGTGGCGATGGGCCGTGGCGGCACCGACGCCGCGCGGCAGGCCGCGGACATGGTGCTGACCGACGACAACTTCGCCTCCATCGAGCACGCGGTGGAGGAGGGGCGCGGGGTGTTCGGCAACCTGCGCAAATTCCTGGCCTGGACGCTGCCGGCCAACATCGGCGAGGGCATGGTCATCCTGGTGGCCGTCGTGCTCGGTGTGACGCTGCCGATCGTGCCGGTGCAGATCCTGTGGATCAACATGACCACCGCGGTGTTCCTCGGCTTGACCATGGCGTTCGAGCCGAAGGAACCGGGCATCATGAGCCGCCCGCCGCGGCCACCGGCGCGCCCGTTGCTGACCGCGAACCTGCTGCGGCGCATCGTGCTGGTCTCGCTCCTGCTCGTCGGCGCCGCGTTCGCCGCCTACACCTGGGAGCTGGGGGCAGGCGCTGCCGTCGCCGAAGCCAGGACCAGCGCGATCAACGCGTTCATCGGCGTGCAGATCGCCTACCTGCTCGCCTGCCGCTCCCTGGATCGATCGGCGCTGCGCACCCGCTCGGCGCACAACCGGATCCTGCCCGCGGGCATCGGTCTCACGGTCCTGCTGCAGCTGGCGCTGACCTACCTGCCCCCGATGAACGCCGTGTTCCACACCGCGCCGACGAGCTGGTCGTCGTGGGCGGTCGCGGTGGTGGCGGGGGTGGTGGCGTTCGCCGTGGTGGAAGTGGACAAACTGGTGTGGAACGCGCGGTCACCGATGAGCGAGAACCCACCAGGCGACGGCCGGCCCACCGGAATTGGTGGCCAGGTGCACGGCCATCGGGGCGAGCAGGCTGCGGCCGGTGTGGCGCCACCAGTGCAGGAAGACCCCGGCGCCGGCCGCGGCGAGCATCGCCGGCACGGAGATCGTCCACAACGGCAGGCCGCCGAAGGTGGCGTCCACCGCGGCGTTGCGGACCAGGGCCAATGACGGCAGCAGGTGCCAGAGCCCGAACAGCCCGGCGGCACCGAGGACCGGACCCCACCGCCAGCGATGGCCGGCGCCGAGCAGTGCGGGCAGCACACCGCGGAAGGCGACCTCTTCGATCAGCACGGTGCCGAGCGGAATGCGGATGAGCGTCTGCCAGAAGAACTCGGTCGTATCGGGCGAGCCGACCCGGCCGTCGTCGAACAACGGCCGCAGCGCCGGTACCGCGAGCGCGATCCCGAAGCCGAGACCGACCGCGGTCAGGCCCGCCAGGCTGACGAGGGCGCCTCGGCCGACCAGGCCTTTTTGCGTTGATGGGCTGGTGTTTTCGAGGTTCACCTCCCGGTTCCCTGGTGGGGGTGCCGGTTGCCCGACATGACGTCCCCGACCTTTGTCACCGTAGCCTGCCGGCCTTAGAGATCGGCTTGGCCGAAACGGAATGGTGCTGGATCTGCTCTGGTGGCTGCAGCGCCCGCTGGCCATCCTCGGGTCACTGCTGTTCACCTTGCCGGTCATCGCGCTGTTCGCGCGTCGCCGGCGCGCTCATCCGACGTAGGCCAGAGCCTGGGTCACCGAGTCGGCCGGTTTCCCGGCGGTGAGCACCGTGCGCGCGTCGGGCCACGCGTCGGACTGCTCGGCCATCCGCTCGGCGACCACCGGCGTGGCGTCGGAGAGCTTGCTTTCGCGCGTCGCGAGGCGGGCGGCCGCGGTGGTGACCGGAGCCCAGCACTGCAGGGGCACCAGTCTGCTGTTGGTGCGCGCCGCGATGCGGGCCGCCGAACGTCGTCGCGTGGCGTCGGTCCACGAAGCGTCCAGCACGACGGTTTCGCCGAGGGACAGCAGTGTTTCGGCGCGGCGGAGGAGTTCGGTGTAGGTGCGCGCGGTGTGCTTCTGGTCGTAGATGCCCTCGCCGTACGGCGCTGCCGCGGTTTCCTCGGCGCCGAGACCGGACAGTTCCTTGCGCACCCGGTCGGAGCTGAGCACGGTGGCGCCGAGGCGATCGGCGATGGCGCCGGCGAGCGTGGTCTTGCCGCTGCCGGGAAGCCCGCCCACCAGTACCAGGCGCACGTCCGCCAGCCGCAGGTGTCGCGACGCGATCGCGGCGTAAGCCCGGGCGAGCGGCGCGGCATCGGCGTCCCCCTGCGCGAATCGGAGGCAGGCCACCTTCACCCGCACGAAGGCGCGGTAGGCGAGGTAGTGGTGGCGCAACGCCGGGGGAGCGGGGTCGCCGGCGAGATCGGTGTACTGGTCGAGCAGGGACTCCCCGAGAGCGGGCTCGCCGAGCCGTTCGAGGTCCATCGCGAGGAACGCTACGTCGTCGAGCCCGTCGACGTAGCGCAGCCGATCGTCAAACTCCAGGCAGTCCAGCACCCGCGGTCCGTCGTCGAGGCAGAAGATGTCGTCGGCGAGCAGGTCACCGTGGCCGTCGACGATCCTGCCGTTCGCCACGCGCTGGTCGAACAGGGCCTTGCGCCCCGACAGGAACGTCAGCGCCAAGCGTTCGATCTCCACGGCCTCCGCCGAGTCCAGCACGGCTCCCCGGAACTGCCGGACCTGGTCGAAACTGGCCTGCCAGCGGGCGCGCACCGCCGCGGCCGTGCCCTCCGCGTCGATCTCGGGGCCGCGCGCGGCCTTGCCGTGGAAGGCGGCGAGCAGGTGGGCCAGCCGGTGCACGTGCTCGGCCGCCGGCTCCCCGGTGCGCACCACTGTGGACAGCCGGCGGCCGGCGGGCATGCGCCGCATCACGACCAGGTGGTCGCACACCCCGCCGTCCGGCCCGGTGACGTCGGCGACGCCGAGGTAGACATCCGGGCTGAGGCGGCGGTTCAGCTCGACTTCCTTGTGGCACACACGTTCTCTCGCTTCCCGGGTGGTGAAGTCGAGAAAGCCCATGTCCACCGGCTTCTTGAGCTTGTAGGCGTGCTCCCCGGCGAGGAAGACCGCGCCGATGTGCGTTTCGTTCACGTCCGCCCAGCGATCGTTCAGCGACATGGGTTCAGGCTGACCGGATCGGCGGGCGCCCGGAAAGAGGCGGAGGTCATCACCGATGGACTTTGTGCTCTGGTGGCCCGGCGGCCGCACGGGCGACGGTGGAGGTCCAGGTAGCCCGCTGAACAGGAGAAGGCCATGCGGGAGAAGCGCTGGACCGTCGAGATCTTCATCGACGAGCACGAAAACCGGACACGCGCGCAGGCCAGACTGCGCAACCCCGACGAGACTGGCCTCAGCGGCACCGGCACGGCAGGCTGAGCCCCCGAGACGAAGACGTGCCCGAGATCGGGGAGGAACTGGCCGTGTCCCGCGCCCCTCGTCCACCTGCTGGTCGACGCGGCCGCCGACGACATCGGCGGTCTCACCCACGAGCAGGTGCGGCTTACCCGCTAGTCAGGACAGGGGCGCCCCGGCCAGCGCCACGCGCAGGTCCTTCGGCATCATCGCCAGCGCGTGGTCCAACTGGCCGGGCGAGAACCGCACCCGGGCCACCTCGGACACCGCCCTGGCCACGTCACGGGCGGTGGCGGGGTTCACCCCGGCGTCCATCGCGAACCGGCCCATCAGTTCACCGGTGGTGAACCGGATCGGCACCAGCGCGGGCAACCACCCGTCGAAGAACACCCCGCGCAACACCTCCGGCAACTGCGCCGAGGCCCTCCACGCGCGCCGCGCTACCTGACTGATTGCGGTATCGACACAAGGAAACGGCCGCAACGGCGGCGATCCGCGGGGTCGACCTCACCGGGCTCGAGGCGTCGGCTAGAGACCGGCCGGGTAGTGGGAGCTGACGGAGTTGTCGCAGCCTTCGCCGCCCAGGTTGTTGCGGCTGCCGTAGGGCTCCAGCCGAAAGCGCGTTGTCGGCGTAGTTGAGGTCGCTCAGGCCGAACATGTAGATCTCGCCGGTGAGGTTGTACCCGTCGCACCGCACCGTAAATCCCTTCAGACACAGCCGAGATCCGCTGGTCAACGAGGCAAGCTGAACGGGCACCACCCGCCCGTTAGGCAGGTGGTGCCCGCGACAGTCCGGGATCACAGCAGCCAGCGCTTGTCCCCGGCGATCTGGGCCCAGCGGTGGCCCAGGCCCCAGGTGTGCCCGGCGTAGACGGCCGCGAGCACGATAAGCACGAGCGCGTAGATCAGGTGGTACTCGATGAGCGGGTTCGTGGACCGGGTGGCTTCGCCGGTGTCGGTGAACCGCGCGGGCGGCCATTCCGCGACCCACATCAGCAGCATCATCAAGGTGCCGGTCACCGCGGCGATGCGCAGGCCGATGCCCAGCACGAGCGCGACGCCGATGCCGAGCAGGCCGGCCATGAACAGCCAGTCGGCCCACCAGGCACCGGCCCAGCCACGCAGCGTCTCGGCGAACGGTCCACTGTGGACGCCGGAGAGGAACCCCTCGGTCGGCGAACCACCGCTGAGCCAGGCCTTCGCCGAAGGGGTGGCGTAACCCCAGCCGAACGCCTTGTCCGCGAAGGCCCACAGGAACAGCAGACCGGTGGCGATGCGCAGCACGGCGATCGACTGCCCGGCCGGGGTGGAGATGCGGGTCGGATCGACGACGGCGGCTTCTCGGACTGACATGGCGAACTCCTGTCTCGTGGGAGATTCCAGGATGTTCCGGTGCTTTCCGCCGCGTCCGGAGGCGAAAGTCACCACAGCCGATGACGATGGACCGCCGCCCGCGGGCGGCTCTGCTTTGTACCGTCCGAAGGGTCCTTCGAGGAGCGAGGAGCGGTACATGTTGGCACGAGAGATCATGACGCGGCCCGCGGTGGCGGTCTCGCCGGGAACGCCGGTGCGCGAAGCGACCGCGATGCTGATCGAGCACGGATTCGCCGGAATGCCGGTGGTCAACGAGGACGAGCAGGTGGTCGGGGTGTTCACCGAGGCCGACGCCCTGCGCGCCGACTTCGGCGCCGCCACGGCGACGGTGGACGCGGTGATGGCCAAGCCGGTGGAGGTGGTGTCGCCGGACACCGACGTGGCCGAGATCGCCCGGCACATGCTGATCGATCGCCTCCGGTGCATTCCCGTCGTCGAGGAGGGCGTGCTGGCCGGGGTGATCAGCAGGCGGGACCTGCTGCGCCCGCTGGTCCGTCACGACGACGCGATCGTCGCGCACCTCCACGCGCTGCTCGACGACTACTCCGGTCACCGCAAGCGCTGGTCGGTCGACGTGGTCGGTGGCGTGGTCAGCGTGGGCGGCGGATTCGCCGATGCGGCGGAACGGCAGACGATCCGGGCGCTCGCCCACACCGTGCCCGGCGTCTCCCAGGTCGAACTGCACTGAAGCCAGCGGGTACGAGGTCGTGATGCGCAAACACGCGTGCGGGATGTGATGACCACGGACGTGCGCACCGTCAGGAAACCACGCCGTTCAAGGATGTGACCCGGATACTCGCCGGCAACGAAGTGACCGCGCTGCCGGTGGTCGATGGGGACGATGCCGAGGAAGTCGCCGGGATCGTGTCCGAAGCAGACTTGCTGCCCAAGCAGTTCCGGCCGGAAGGGCCGAGCTGGCGGGTGCTGTTCTCACCACGCCGGGAAAAGGCGGCTGGGCGCGTCGCGGCGGTCAGTCGCCCTGATCTGATCCGGGTCTTCGTGCGCACGGACGCCGAGTTGCACGACGAGATCGTGCACGAGGTCTTCGAGCGCGCACTGTGCCAGCCGAGCCCCGCGGGAGTTTCGGTGAAGGACGGGGTCGTGACGCTCGGGGGACGGTTGAGCGCAAGAGCATGCTGCCTCTGGCCGTTTCGCTGACCCGGCGCGTCATGTTCACCGCCGCGGACCGGGCCCGGCGCGGGTCCTTGTGCGGCCCGTCCAGCAGCGACTGGTCACTTCCACGGGGGCGGGGAGCTGCCGTAGGTCGAGTCGTACTCCAGCAGGTGCGCGAGGGTTTCGGCGGAGGTGAGGTCGTTCACCCCCACCACGTCGATCCGCCGTTCTGGCTGGGCCAGCACCCCTCGCAGGAGGTCGCGCCCGATCCTGCCGAAACCGTTGATACCAAAGCCTTGGGGTCATCGTCGCTCCTGGTTGGTGGGCCGGGCCACGATGTTCGCCGCGCGGTGGCGGCCCGGCACAGGGCCGAAGTTCCCGATCGGCGGGGACCAAGTGCCGGCGCGGGAACAGCTGTGCCGAAAGGCCCTCGCGGTGGTGACGCGGGTCCCTGTCCGCGTGCGGCCCCGGTGACGAGAGTGGACCGGGTGAACGGAGGTCGGATGATGAACTGGTCCAGTGCGGAGATCGGGGTGCTGGCGCACGCGGTCAGCCGGGCGCCGTCGGTGCACGACACCAAGCCGTGGTCGCTCGAGCCACGCGGTGACGTCGTCGAGTTGTTCGAGCGCTTCGACGTGTCGCTGCCGCGCCACGATCCGACCGGTCGCGATCGCGTGATTTCCTGCGGTGCGGCTCTGGCCAACCTGGAACTGGCCGTGCGGGCGCTTGGCTGGGACGCGCAAACGGCGTTGTTCCCCCAGCCGGGGCGCGGGGACCTGGTGGCGCAGGTGCGGGCGTCGGGACGGGCGGCGGTCACCGAGCTGACTTCGGCGCGCTACTCGGCGATCTTCCGGCGGCACAGCCATCGCGAACCGTTCCGGTTGCGCCGGGTGCCGGTCCGCCGCCTGCGAGCGCTGACCGGGGCGGCGAGCGAACCGGGCGTGCAAGCCCGGTTGATCGATCCCCGGACCGAGACCGCGCCGCTGGCCGATCTGCTGGAGTACGCGGCCGAGGTGTTGAAGGACGATCGCGCGTACCAGCGGGAGCTGACCGCGTGGCTCAGCCTGCCGCCGGGAGCCGCCGAACGGACCAGCCTGCCGTGGGCGGGATTGGTGCGCCGCGGTACCCGGGTGCCCGATCGCATCACCTTCGCTTCCCGGCTCGCCCAGGAGGGCCTGCTGGTGGTGCTCACCCCGGACGACACCCGGCGGGACCATCTGCACGCCGGTGCGGCCGCGCAGCGGATCTGGCTGGACGCCGTGGCCGGGGGCCTGGTGGCGTCCGTGGTGACCCAGCCGCTGCACCTGCCCGAGGTCCGCGCCGGGCTGATCGAACAGCTCGGCCTGGCGGGCTACCCCCAGCTGATCCTGCGGGTCGGCTACCCGGCCGAGGCCGTGCCCGAGCCCGTGAAGCTGCCCGTAGTTCAGGAGGAAGCCCGATGAACACCATGACGAACCGACCCGTGGTCGCCGGTGTGGACGGATCCGTGTCCGCACTGCACGCCGTGCGCTGGGCAGCCAAGGAGGCCGTGCGACGCGAGAAGCCACTGCGGCTGGTCCACGCCTGTTTCGTGCCGCCGAAACCGCCGCACGTGCCGGTGGCGCTGCCCCGCGAGTACGGCGAGGCGCTGATCGAGCAGGGCCACGAATGGCTGGCCGAAGCGGCGACGGCGGCCAGGTCGGTCGACGACCGCGTCGAGGTCGACACCGATCTGCGCGTCGGTGCCGCCGCGGAGACGCTCACCACGGCATCCGCGGAAGCGGACCTGGTGGTGCTGGGTTCGCGCGGGCTCGGTGGGTTCAGCGGGCTGCTCGTCGGTTCGGTTTCGGTGGCGCTGGCGCACCACGGGCAGTGTCCGGTGGTGGTCGTGCGCGGCCGGACACCGGAGTCGGCACCTCCGGAAACGGGTCCGATCGTGGTCGGCGTGGACAACTCGGCGAACTGCGACGCCGCGCTCGACTTCGCCTTCGCCAGTGCCGCCGCGCTGGAGGTGCCGCTGCTCGCGGTGCACACCTGGAACGACCTGTCACTCGAACACGGCTGGCCCGTCATGCCGATGCAACTGGACTACACGCGGATCGGTGAAGACGAAGAGCGGGGACTGACCGCGCACTTGACCGCCTGGCGCGAAAAGTACCCCGAAGTGCGACTCGTCGAGCGGTCGGTGCGCGACCGGCCGGTCCGCGGCCTGCTGAAGGCGGCCGAAGGCGCGCAGCTGCTCGTGGTCGGTTCGCACGGCCGCGGTGGCTTCGCCGGCATGTGCCTCGGCTCGACCAGCCAGTCGCTGCTGCACCACAGCACCTGCCCGGTCGCGGTGCTCCGGCCCGACACCAGTCGTTGAGGAAGACGTCCGCGGTGGTGTGGTGCCTTGGCCCACCACACCACCGCGGCCCATGCCGCGGCACTGGACGAATCCGAGGGAATGGGCGTGCGGTGATGAACACGACGTGGGGCGCCCCCGCCCGACCACGGAGTCCAGGGGCACGGGGGCTGGACCGGCTCGAAGCCGCTGTGCTGCGTGCGCTGACACTGGTGGTTCTGCTCTCCGCGCCAGCGGCGGTGCTCGTCGGGCTGGAGTTCCACGCCGAGCGGAGCTCGGTGATCGCGCACCAGATCGCGACCCGGTACCCGGCCACCGCGGTACTGCTGGCGGACGCTCCGGCCGCCGGAACAGCGGTGGAGACCCCGGCCTCCTGGGTGACCGCGGGAGGACTGGCGCGGGAGGGCACCGTGCTCGCCGGGCAGCGGACTCCGGCGGGCACCCGGGTGCCGATCTGGCTGGACGAGCACGACGATCCCGTCACGCCACCGGAAGCGCCGTCGAACGCGGTGGTGGCGGCCGTCGCGATCACCGTGCTGGGCTGGCTGGGCGTGGTCGGCCTGTGCGGGCTCTGCCGCCTGCTTTTGGCTGACTCGCTGGCCAAAGTCCCACGGAGAAGGGAAGAACGGCCGCATTCCCGGCACCCTTCCCGTCACTAGCTTCGAGTCGTCGGCAATGGAGCGAAGGCGGAGGAAGTGGCGATGAGCGTGTCACCCACGGGAAACCCACCGGTGCTGGTGGCGGTCGACGGTTCGGAACCGGCCTTGGCCGCGACGCGGTGGGCGGTGGAGGAGGCTGTCCGCCTGCACGCGCCACTGATGATCCTCAGCGCCTACGGGCTCGACGACGTCTCCTTCGCGATGCGGGTGTACCCGCCGATGGAATGGCTGGAAGCCAAGAAGGAAGCCGCGGAACACATGGTGCGCGACGCCGCGGCGGTCGCCGCCGAGATGGCGCCCGGCCTGCCGGTACACACCCGCGTGAGCCCGCTCGGGTCGGTGTCCGTCCTGCGTGAGTTGTCGTGCCACGTGCGCATGCTGGTGCTCGGCGAGCCGGGCGGGGCGGTGAGCGGGCTGATCGTGGGTTCCACGTCGATCCCGGTCCTGGCCGGTGCCGACTGCCCGGTGGTCATCGTGCGCGGTCGCGACCGCGGCCGCCCGCAGGAAGGCCCGGTGGTCGTCGGCGTCGACGGAAGCCCGAACAGCGAAGCCGCGATCGCGCAGGGCTTCGCCGAAGCTTCCGCCCGGAACGCCCCGCTGGTCGCCGTGCACACGTGGCACGACGGCGACACCGAAGTCCTGTTCAGCCAGAGCCGCGCGCGGTTCGACTGGGAGCCGCTCCACGAGACCGAGCAGCGGGTGCTCGCCGAGCGGCTGGCGGGCTGGCGGGAGCAGTACCCCGACGTCGCCGTGGAGCGCGTCGTGCTGCAGGACAAACCCCGGCACCGCCTGCTCGAGTGGAGTGAGAAGGCCCGGCTGATCGTCGTCGGCAGCCGGGGCCGTGGCGGGTTCACCGGCCTGCTGCTCGGATCCACCAGCCAGGCGCTGGCCCACCACGCCGACTGCACCGTCATGGTGGTCCGCCACCGCGCCGCCTGAATCCACCGGAACTGCCTGAGACAGGAACGGAAGAAGCCATGGACCCGAACACCGTCGCCGCGGTGATGACCCCCGACCCGGTCACCGTCCCGCTCGGCGCCACCTTCAAGGAGATCGCGGAACGGATGGCCGAGCACCGGATCAGCGCCGTCGGCGTGGTCGACGGCGCGGGCCTGCTGGCCGGCGTCGTGTCCGAGGCCGACCTGCTCGCGCACTACCGGCCGTGGCCGGAGCCGCGGCACCGCCTGTGGCGGCGGCCGTCCCATCGGCTGGAGCGGCGGAAGGCGGAAGCGCGCGTCGCGGCCGAGTTGATGAGCGCGCCCGCGCTGACCGTGGACGCCGGGAATTCGCTGGCCACCGCGGCGGGCAGGTTCGCCGAGACGAAGGTCCGCCGCCTGTTCGTGGTGAGCGACGGCGAGCCGGTCGGTGTGCTGGCCCGCCACGACCTGATCGGCGTGTTCGCCCGGGACGACGCCGAGATCCGGCACGAAATCGAAAGCCGGGTGCTGGCGGGGGAGTTGTCGCTCGGACCGGACCGCGTGCGGGTGGCCGTGGAGCACGGGGTGGTCACCGTGGTGGGCCGGGTGGAGCGGCGCAGTGAGGTGACGCCGGTGGCCAGGCTGATCGAGCAGGTGCGCGGTGTGGTCGTCGTGGACAACCGCCTCGACTACGTCTGGCTGGACACCACGAAGACGGGGAGCTGACCCATGCGTGCTCGCGAGCTGATGAGTTCCCCGGTGCTCACCGTGCGGCCGGAAACCACCGCCAAGGAGGCAGCCGGCCTGCTGGCCGAGCACCGTTTCACCGCCTTGCCGGTGGTCGACGACGACGATCGGCTGATCGGCATCGTCACCGAAGCCGACCTGATCCGGGACCGCGTGCCCCGCGACACCCGCTACCAGCACCGCGATCCGGCCCGGCCGGTACCCGATTCGGCCGTCGGGTCGCTGATGACCTCGCCCGCCGTCGCGATGGGCACCGGCGCCGACGTGGCCGACCTCTGCCGCGCCCTGCTCGACGACCGCATCCGCGCGATGCCCATTGTGGACGGTGCCGCCGTGGTCGGCATCGTGACCAGGGGAGACGTGGTGCGGGCGCTGGCCCGCAGTGACCACGACATCGCCGCCGACGTCCGGCACCACCTGGAGATCTACGGCGGTGGCGGGCGCTGGAAGGTCGAGGTGCGGGACGGCAAGGTCCGGATCACCGACGCCTACGACAGCGAGACCGATCGGCACGTGGCCACGCTGCTGGCCAAGTCCGTCCCCGGCGTGATCGACGCCGACACCGTTTCCGAGACCGCAGAAGGACGTGTGTGATGGAGAACAAGATCGTTGTCGGCGTGGACGGTTCACCCGGTGCCGAAAGCGCTGTGCGCTGGGCGGCCGAGACCGCGCACCGGCGCCACTTCGGCCTGCACCTCGTGCACGGCCTGCGCCTGGCCGAGTTGTACTACGGGGGTGGGCTGGCGGGACCGGCCACCTTCCTCGATCCACTGCGTGAGGCGGGACGGCAGCTGCTTGACGACGCCGAGGCGACCGCACGGTCGGTGGCCGGGGATCTCACCATCTCCACGGCGATGCCGGTCGATCCGCCCGTGCCGCTGCTGATCGAGTTGTCCCGTGAAGCCCGCATGGTCGTGCTCGGGCACAGTGGCCGGACCGCCTTCAGCGGTATGCGCGTCGGCTCGACCACGGCCGCGGTGGCCAGTCACGGGCACTGCCCGGTCGTGGTGGTCCGGCCCAGGGACGAGGGCGGCGAGGTGCCGGTCTCGGGACCGGTGGTGGTGGGTATCGACGGCAGCCCGAACAGCGAGCAGGCGCTGGCCACCGCCTTCGAAGAGGCCGCATCGCGTGAAGCGCCACTGGTCGCCCTGCACGCTTGGAGCGATGTCACCTACGAAGACTTCTACGGCACCGCACGGCTGCCCACGCCGTGGGAGACCATCGAGGCGGAGGAGCAGCGGCTGCTCGCCCAGCGGCTGGCCGGCTGGCAGGAGAAGTACCCGCAGGTCGAGGTCCGGCGCGAACTCGTGCGTGACCAGCCACGCCACGCACTGCTGGACCTGTCCGCCGAAGCGCGGTTGCTGGTCGTGGGCAGCCGGGGCCGTGGCGGGTTCACCGGCCTGCTGCTCGGGTCCACGAGCCAGGCCCTGATCCAGCACGCCCGGTGCCCGGTGCTCGTGGTGCGCCCCGAAAAGGGCAAGTGAGGCAGGAGCGGGACTTCTGCCGTCGGTGAAGGACTTTGGTCACCACCGGAACGACCTCCGGCGCCGTAGGCTGCTCAGCGGTGGAAGGAGGCGTCGATGCTGCGGGTGTTTCTGGTGGACGACCACGAGGTCGTGCGGCGTGGTGTCGCCGACATGCTCGACGAAGAGGCCGACTTCGAGGTGATCGGGCAGGCGTCGAGTGTGTCCGAGGCGCTGGCCCGCATCCCGGCGCTGCGGCCGGACGTGGCTGTGCTCGACGTCCGGCTGCCGGACGGCAACGGCGTGGAACTGGCCAGGGAGCTTCGCTCGAAGCTCCCTGGCCTCAACTGTTTGATGCTCACGTCCTACACCGACGAGCAGGCGATGCTCGACGCCATCATGGCCGGTGCCAGCGGCTACGTGATCAAGGACATCAAGGGTATGGACCTGGTGTCCGCGGTCCGCGAGGTCGGCGCCGGCCGTTCGCTGCTGGACGCTCGTGCGGCCGCGACGCTGATGGCCAAGCTCCGCGAGAGCACGGAGAAGAAGGGGCCGCTCGCGCAGCTCAGCGACCAGGAGCGGACCCTGCTGGAACTGATCGGCGAGGGGTTGACCAACCGGGAGATCTCCGAGCGGATGTTCCTGGCCGAGAAGACGGTGAAGAACTACGTGTCCAGGCTGCTGACCAAGTTGGGGCTGCAGCGCCGGACCCAGGCCGCGGTGCTGGCCACCGAACTGCGCGGGCAGGCGGCCCGGGATGCCGAGGGTTAAGCGCTGAGCAGGCGGTCGTCGAGCAGGACCTCGGTCAGTGGCCGGCGCGGTGTCCAGGTCGCCGGGGAGCCGTAGCCGACTCGGAGCACCATCTGCGGCCAGAGCCCGCCTCCCAGCAGTTGCCGCAGTTCGCGGCGCGCGCTGGGAACCTCGACGGGCTGGGAGATGAAGGACGCGTCGAGTCCGGCGGCGGTGGCGGTGAGCAGCAGCCGCTGCATGGCCTGCCCGGCGCGGAGTCGGTCGATGGGGTCGTCACCGAACGAGCCGAGCACCACGATGAACGGTTCTCCCGGCGGTCCACCGTGCCCCTGCGGGCCGGTGGCCTCGCCGAAGTCCCGTAGTGCCCAGTTGTCGTTGCCGGCCGCGCGCACGGGGACCCCGTCGCGCGAGTGGTTCGCCCGGCCGGTCCACTGGCGCCATTCGGCCAGGAACGCGGAGTCCGCCAGCTGGGCCTCGTGTGCCTGCTCCACCAAACCGCGAAGCCGCTCGCGCTGGGGAGAATCGAGCACCGGCATCCACGCGTGCTCCGCTTCCGCGGCGTGGCGCAGGTTCGCGATCACCGCCGGGGGCACCCGTGCCGCCCGGAACGGCTGGCGGTTGGTGTGCCGATGGGGGATCGCCTTGGCCAGTACGGAGTAACGAGCGTCGGCGGCGTGCGCGGCGAAGGGGCGCACCACCGCGAGCAGCGTGGGTTCGTCCCGCCGGGGGCGCAGCACGGTGGCCGGATGCGTGCCCAGTGCGTGGATCGCTGTGCGCAGGTTGAACAGGGCGGCGCCACACGACAGCAGTAGTTCGCGCTGGTCCGGGTCGGTGGCCGGCAGGACACGGGAGACGTCGGCGTGCAATTCGATGCCGCCGGGTGTGCAGCGGAAGAGCCACGGCTGGGTGTTGTGCGTCGAAGGCGCCAGCACGGCCGCGCGGAGTACGGACTCCACCTGGTCCGAGCCGAGTCGTCCGACCGAGGTGAGTCGCATGGTCTCTTCTTCCTCTGGAACCCGATCAGCGGCAGACTGGCCGCGGAGAACAAGGTCTACTGTCCCCGGGCCACCGCGGGCGAATAAGAGGAGAACGTCACCTGCGTTGCGATGTACGTCCCCGACCGAATCGAGGGACCGCGAAGTGAACAGCGAATCGGCACACGAGGGAAGTGAGGGCGGCGCCCGGAAAGTCACCGGCACGCTGTCCCAACTGCGGGTCCGGGAAGTACTGCGAGATCTGCAGGACCGCATCGAGTTGCTGATCGATACCCGCGACAAGATGGACGGTCTGCTCGACGCCGTGCTCGCGGTCGCCTCCGGCCTCGAACTCGACACCACCCTGAGACGGATCGTGCAGGCTGCCATCGATCTCGGTGAAGCCAAGTACGGAGCACTCGGTGTGCTCGCGGACGACACGTCGCTCGCCGAGTTCGTCTACATCGGAATCGACGAGCAGTCGCGGGAGCGGATCGGGCACCTCCCCGAAGGGCACGGAGTGCTCGGGCTGGTGATCGACGAGGCGAAACCGTTGCGGTTGGACGAGATCTCACGTCACCCGGCTTCGGTCGGCTTTCCGCCGAACCACCCGCCGATGCACTCGTTCCTCGGTGTCCCGGTCCGGGTGCGGGATGAGGTGTTCGGCAACCTGTACCTGACCGAGAAGAAGGACGGGGAACAGTTCACCGAGGACGACGAGGTGGTCCTGCAGGCGCTGGCCGCCGCGGCCGGTATCGCGATCGAGAACGCGCACCTCTACGAACAGGCCAGGATCCGGCAGCAGTGGCAGGCCGCGACCAGCGAGGTGACCACCGAGCTGCTGGCGGGCACGGACCCGGCCGACGCGCTCAACCTCATCGCCAGCCGGGCGCTGGAGTTGACCGGCTCCGACATGACGGTGCTCGCGCTGCCGTCCGGTCAGCTGGACTCCGAGGAATGGGACGACGCCGCCGAGGAACTCACGGTGGTCGTCTGCGCGGGTGCGCGCGCGGACGAGCTGACCGGTGCCCGGATCGACATCGGATCGTCGATACCCGGCCAGGTGTACCAGGACCGCACCCCGCGC